>CALDSI010000277.1 GCA_937911395.1 uncultured Labrenzia sp. | reverse complement strand
GGAGAGCCACCGGCGTCAGTTGGGAGCAAGACGGTGAAACCGGATTTGTCGAAGCCGAGATGGTGGTCAATTGCGGCGGTATGTGGGGGCATGAGGTTGGCCGGATGGCAGGGGTCAACGTTCCGCTGCATGCTTGTGAGCACTTTTACATCGTGACCGAGCAGATCGATGGCCTCGGGCAACTGCCGGTCCTGCGTGTCCCGGACGAGTGTGCCTACTACAAGGAAGACGCCGGCAAGATGCTGCTTGGCGCATTTGAGCCGAATGCCAAGCCCTGGGGCATGACCGGCATTCCCGACCAGTTCGAGTTCGACCAGCTTCCGGAAGACTTTGATCATTTCGAACCGATCCTTGCAGCAGCAGTGGAACGCATGCCGATGCTGGCCGAGGCGGGCATCCATACCTTCTTCAATGGGCCGGAGAGTTTTACGCCGGACGATGCTTACCATCTGGGTCTTGCCCCGGAACTGGAGAATTTCTGGGTCGCGGCCGGATTTAACTCCATCGGGATCCAGTCCGCCGGTGGGGCCGGAATGGCGCTGGCCGCATGGATGGAAAGCGGCGAGAAACCATTTGATCTCGGGGATGTCGATATCTCCCGGATGCAGCCATTCCAGGGCAACAAGACTTATCTGTTTGAGCGCTCCAAGGAAACGCTCGGGCTGTTGTACGCCGATCATTTCCCTTACCGGCAAAAGGCGACTGCGCGTGGGATCCGGCGAACACCCCTCCATGGGCATCTTTTGAATCAGGGGGCTGTGATGGGAGAACTGGCCGGATGGGAACGGGCGAATTGGTTCGCAGATCCCGGACAGGACCGCGCCTATGAGTATTCCTGGAAACGCCAGAACTGGTTTGAGAACAGCGCCCGTGAACACATGGCGATCCGGGAAAGCGCCGGACTATATGACATGAGCTCCTTCGGAAAGATCCGCGTTGAAGGACCTGATGCAGAAGGTTTCCTTAATCACGTTTGCGGTGCCGACATGAGCGTGCCGGCAGGCCGGATTGTCTACACGCAGATGCTCAATGAGGCTGGCGGTATCGAGGCCGATGTCACAGTCACGCGGCTGAGCGAAACCGCTTATCTGATGGTCACTCCGGCTGCCACCCGACTGGCGGATCAGACTTGGCTGCGGCGTCATTTGGGTGTTCACAATGTGGTGCTGACCGATGTGACTTCCTGTGATGCGGTTCTGGCTTTGATGGGACCGAAGTCACGGGAGCTGCTTGGCCGGGTTTCTCCAAACGACTTTACCAATGAAACCAACCCGTTCGGCACGGCTCAGGATATTGAAATTGGCATGGCACTCGCTCGTGCCCACCGGGTCAGTTACGTCGGCGAACTCGGCTGGGAGATCTATGTGCCAACCGAGTTTGCTGCGCATGTCTTCGAAACGCTTTGGGAGGCCGGCCGGGATGAGGGGCTGAAACTGTGCGGCCTTCATGCCATGGACAGCTGCCGGATGGAGAAGGCCTTCCGGCACTTTGGCCATGACATCACCTGCGAAGACCATGTAATCGATGCCGGTCTCGGCTTTGCCGCCAAAACCTCCAAGCCCGGTTTCATTGGCCGGGACGCGGTTTTGGAGCGCAAGGAAACTGGTCCTAAAAACCGATTGATACAGTTCCAGCTAAAGGATCCGGAGCCGATGCTCTACCACGCGGAACCCATCCTTCGTGAGGGCCAGGTCTGCGGGTACCTGTCATCCGGTGCTTATGGACACGCACTCGGCGCCGCGATTGGTCTTGGCTACGTGCCATGTGAGGGGGAAAGCGCTGCCGATGTTCTGGGCTCGGCCTATGAAATCGAGCTCGCAGGCACTCGTGTGCCAGCAACCACGAGCCTCAAGCCGCTCTATGACCCGACCAGCAGCCGTATGAAAGTCTGAACAGAAACTCAGTCACTCACGAAAAACCCCGGACATCAGCCGGGGTTTTTGCTCTTTTCGGAAAGGATAACCTGCGCGCTATTGGCCGGGTTCCTACCCTTAACTGAACACCGCCGTCAGCGCCTCATCAATCGAGCTTGTGAGGTGGTCGATGTCATCGGCAGTCGCGATTAATGCCGGTGCGAGACACAAGGTGTTGTTGAAGCCAGGAAGCGCCCGATTGGTCATGCCGATGATAACGCCCTGGGCCATACAGTGTCCGGCTACCGCCTGAACCTTGGCTTCATTGGCCGGTTCCTTGGTCTCACGATCGGACACAAGTTCGACGCCTGCAAACAGTCCTCGGCCTCGAACGTCGCCAACAACCGCGTGTTTCTCCTTCAGGCCTTCCAGGTTTTCCATCAGGCGTGCGCCCATCGACAGCGTGTTTTCCAGAAGGCCTTCGTCTTCGATGATGCGCATGTTTTCAAGCGCTGCAGCGGGACCTGCGGCACAGCCGGCATAAGTGGAAATGTCCCGAAAATAACTCAGAGGATCGCCGGACGCGTCCTTGAACATGTCAAAGACTTCTTCGGTGGTAACGGTGCAGGAGATTGCGGCATATCCGGAGGCCACGCCTTTTGCCATTGTAACGAAGTCAGGTTTGATGCCGAACTGCTGGTATCCGAACCAGGTTCCAAGGCGTCCGACACCGCAGACGACCTCATCGAGATGGATCAGGATTTGGTGGCGTTTGCAGATCTCCTGAACACGCTCCCAATAGCCCTCCGGCGGCACAATGACACCGCCGCCCGCTGTCATGGTTTCAAGGCAGATCGCGCCGATCGTATCCGGTCCTTCGCGGAGGATAACTTCTTCGATGGCGTCAGCAGCGCGCTCACCATAGGCTTCAGCGCTGTCATATTGATTGCGGTATTCCAGGCAGTGTGGAACTGCGACAAATCCAGGCGTGAACGGACCGTAGTGGGCCGAACGCTCGCCCTGACCACCAGCGGACAGGGCCGTAATTGTGGTGCCGTGGTAGTCGCGGTCACGATAGAGGATTTTCGATTTTTTGCCGCCATGGTGCTGCTGGGAAATCTGGCGGACCATCTTGAAGACTTTCTCGTTCGCCTCCGAGCCCGAGTTTGAATAAAACACCCGGCTCATGCCCGGCATCTTGGAGATTAGCCTTTCAGCAAAAAGGGCCCCTGGAACAGATCCAAGCGTATTTGCGAAGAAGTTCATCTTCACAAGCTGGTCGCGGACGGCGTCAGCAATCGTCTCCCGACCGTAACCGACATTTACGGTCCAGACGCCGCCGGAGACCCCGTCCAGGTGCTCTTTGCCAGCGGCATCCCAAACGCGCAGTCCCTTGCCTTCAACGATGATGCGCGGGTCTACGGTCTCGAACGTTTTGTGCTGAATGAGATGATGCCAAACGTGCGCCTTGTCGGCGGCAATAACGTCGGAATTGTCGTTTTTTGCAAGAACAGCATCCATGGCCACATCCCCAGAGTTGATTGGAAAACCTGCCGGTATCCGGCTGAAAACGTGCGCTTGTGGCTTGCCACGAAAAAAGTAAAGGCAACCCATCGCAATGCACAATCATGCGCCACTGTGCACAGCCACCAATCACGCAATAGGGCCAGTGATTTACCAGCTATAGGTCCAGAATGATTCCATTGCTTGTCAGCTGAAATCGCAGCTCATACGCTTTTTCCGGAAACAAAAGGCAGCGACAGAACTGCCTGAAACCCAGTGGAATGAGACGGTCACCAAATGCCAGCGCGCTTGTGAGCAATACCTGTCGTGAGCGCTTGGCAGCACCACAAACATAACGGAGTGGACCCATGGCGTTGAAATCGAAACTTGGTGGTGCATTTGGGCTTCTGGCCCTGATGGGGGCGTTCCAGCCAGCAGCCGCAGAGGAATTGACAGTTGCGTATTTTCTAGAATGGCCGATGCCGTTCCAGTACGCCAAGGCAAAGGGGCTCTATGACGAAGCGCTGGGCATGAAGGTGAACTGGGTTTCCTTCGACACAGGCACCGCGATGTCGGCAGCGATGGCGTCTGGAGATGTTCAGATCGCAGTCAGCCAGGGTGTTCCACCTTTCGTCGTCGCGACATCCGCCGGTCAGGATCTGCAGATCGTCGATGTGGCTGTAAGTTACTCGGAAAATGACAACTGCGTCGTTGCTGAGAAGCTTGAAATCGACAAGGACAGCGCCAGCGAGCTTGCAGGCAAAAAGGTCGGTGTTCCGATCGGCACGGCAGCTCACTATGGCTTCTTGAAGCAGATGGAGCATTTCGGTGTCGATATCGGCACGATGGATATTGTCGACATGGCACCGCCTGATGGTGCTGCGGCTTTTGCCCAGGGTAGCCTCGACATGGTCTGTGGGTGGGGCGGTGCGCTCCGCCGCATGAAAGAGCATGGCAATGTCTTGCTGACAGGTGCGGAGAAGGAAGAGCTCGGCATTCTGGTCTTTGATGTGACATCTGCACCTGCAGACTTTATCGCAGAGGAAAGCGAGACCCTCGCCAAGTTCCTGAAAGTTACGGCTGATGCCAATGCAATGTGGAACTCAGGTGACAACACGGCTGAAATGCTTCCTGTTATCGCAAAAGACGCAGGTATGTCCGAAGAAGACACGTCGAGCACCATAGCAACCTTTGTGTTTCCGAGCGTTGAAGATCAGCTTAGCGCCAAGTGGCTCGGCGGCGGGTCGCAGGAATTCATGAAGGGGGTCGCGGAAGTGTTCGTGAATGCCGGCAGCATCCCATCTGCACGGGATTCCTATGACGGTGCGGTCGACACGTCTGCGCTTGGTGCTGCCGCCAATATGTAATTTGCGGTTTTACGAAAACGGCGCAGCGGGCGTGAAGCCCGCTGCCCATCCAGGCTGGGCAACCGGGAGAGTGAAGTGCCGCTTTTACTAGACAATATTTCCATGCGCTTTGACCTGCCAAATGGCAGTTCGATCCAAGCGCTCAAAGATGTTTCCCTCACTCTAAACGACGGTGAATTGCTCTCCGTGCTTGGTCCTTCCGGATGTGGCAAGACTACGCTTTTGAACATTATCGCTGGTTTTCTGGCGCCAACAGACGGTCAGGTTGTTCTGAATGGCGAGACGGTGACAGGACCGGCGCCTGAACGTGGCATGGTCTTTCAAAAAGGCGCTTTATTTGAATGGATGAACGTGCGCCATAATGTCGATTTCGGCCCGCGAATGAAGGGAATGGCGAAGAAGGAAAGGGATGAGATTACTGATCATCTCCTTGAAATCGTCGGTCTGCAGGACTTCAAGGAAAAAGCGGTTTATGAACTCTCTGGCGGTATGCAGCAGCGGGTCGCGCTCGCAAGATGTCTGGCCAACGAACCGGATGTCATTTTGATGGATGAGCCACTCGGAGCACTGGATGCGTTGACCCGCGAGAAGATGCAGGGGCTCGTACTGAAGCTTTGGAAGGAGACCGGTAAAACCGTGATCCTGATCACCCACTCCGTCGAAGAAGCGCTTCTACTCGGTGAACGCCTGCTGGTGATGGCGCCAAGGCCCGGCCGGATACACAAGGAGTATCAGCTTCCCTTCGCAGACAGCGCCGTGAATGCAGATCTTCGTGAAGTGAAGCGGGAAAAGGGCTTTTCTGAAACACGCGATGAAATCCTCAATATGATTTGGGAAATGGAAGAGGAAATCATGGGCCGTGCGGAGGCTGCCCAATGACCATCCTCATTGCCTATATCGCAATCTTTGCGGCCGCCTTTTTCATCGTTCATTTTTTCACGCTCAGGATTGTTCACAGAAACGATTTCACTAGTTTGAAGACCGTGACGTTTGGGGATGAGAGTGCCGTCAAGGCAAACCGGATCGCCTCTGTTATCTCAGTACTTGCTGTCTTCTTTATCTGGGGTGCCTTCACAGGCTCCAAACTGACCCCAATCCATGTGCCCGGACCATATATGGGTACCACTGAGTTTACCTACACTGCAGAAAATGCGGCCGGAGAAACCGACAGCGCGACTGTGACCGTCGTGGTGCACAAGCTCGGGGAAGATGTGGAGCTGCCTGAGCCAGCCCCAAGCAGCGGGTTTGCGCAGAACGATGTCGACAGTGTTGCCGCTTGGCGAAGTGGCCTGATCAGGGTCAACCGTAACGACGAGGGCCGTGAGGACGAAGGCTTCAAGATCACCGCCATCGATGGTCAGCCAATTGCTGTTGGGTCACCGGTATCTGTAGCTAATGGTTCGGTCGCGTTGACAGCAAAGGGGTCGCTGAACTTCACGCCAGACAAGGGCATGCAAATGGAACCTATATGGCTTCCATCACCAGAGGCTGTCTGGCACCGTTATGTTGAGATCTTCGGGGACGGCTACCAGGGCATTACCTTGCTTGACCATCTGGGCTGGTCGCTACTGAGAGTGTGCGCTGGGTTCCTTCTTGGCAGCCTGATCGGCATCCCGCTTGGGTATGCCATGGGACTGTCCGGCTGGTTCCGGGGGTGGTTTGATCCAATCGTCGAGTTTATGCGGCCCGTGCCGCCCTTGGCCCTGATCCCGCTGGTGATCATCTGGTTCGGGATCGGCGAGTCCGGCAAGATTATCCTCCTATTCCTTGCCGCTCTTTGGATCATGACGATTGCCGCGCGTGCTGGGGTTTCGGGGGTCAACATATCCAAGGTTCACGCGGCTTATTCCCTCGGAGCGTCCAAATCGCAAATCCTGTGGCACGTGATCGTGCCCAATTCATTGCCTGAAATTTTCACCGGGGCACGGGTTGCGATGGGCGTTTGTTGGGGGACAGTCGTTGCTGCTGAACTCGTGGCTGCTGAAAAGGGCGCCGGCAAGATGATCGTCGCAGCCAGTAAGTTTCAGCTGACCGACATTGTGATCATGGGGATCATACTGATCGGTGTGATTGGGTTTGCCATTGACGTCTTGATGCGCCGCGCCGAAAACTGGCTCGTGCCGTGGAAAGGCCGCAGCTGATGCTGCGGTCAAATCAGGGCATCAGCTGAACTTCGGTATCAGTTTCTTCAAAGTCCTGCGGAACGGTCCGCGGGACTGATAGGCAGTGAATGCCAATTGGCCAATCGGACCTGCTGTGACAGTGACATTTGTAAGGGGGATTTGTTCTGCCCCGAAGGAGAGTTTGTAGGGCTCGTCACCGATTGTGAAATCGAAGACTTCATGCCCGGTTGCTGCTTCGCGCCGGATCAATTCATTGAGGCCTAACAGGCCAAGAGAGTATTTTTCAAATCCATTGTCTTCGCAAAAAGCAGCCAAAAGAAATAGAAAACGGTTCTTGTGCCGAATTCCGAAATCGACTGAAAGCAGTTTGCCGTCAAGTTTGCTGACGAAGGTTGATGCGAAACCCTCGCTTTGGCCCTTGATGGCGATGTTTCGATAGAATTCAAAAAACTCTGGTTGGGAGAACAGATTGGACTCATAACGTTCTTCACGTAGCTCACGCATGAGTTGGAAGGCCTCTGTAATGGAGCGTTCGTCCGATAACTCCTCGAACTCAAGTTTTCCGTAATTCTTCTCGAAACCATTCCTTTTTCGCTTGAGTCCCTTTCGCATGTTTTTTGATACTGATGCTTTAAACCATTCATCATATCCCCCGCCGGCATCAACCTCGTAAGAGTTGCTTGTGTTTGGCGTTTTGTTTGCACCTTTAAACAGCTGAGCAGCGTCATATGCCTCAGGCCGTTGCTTGCGGAAAAGGATCATGTGGTATGGCCGTATAGAAGCTATCAAACCATCCCGCACGCTTGGATTGTTTGCAAGGAGTCTCAGATTTTCATCCGAACCAACCAGAGCATTATAATCTGCGACACCCAGATCTGCCGGTTGGACGATTTGAACCCCAAAATGCGTTTCCCGGACTAGTGGAAGGATTGCGTCAGGACGATCTGATCCGTCACGGTAAATCTTGATTATTATCGGTTCTGCGCCGGAACCTGGGACAAGGGTTTTATAGAATTCATGTAGCCAAAGCGGGCTTTGAAAAGCCGTTGCCGCCGCGCTTTTAAAAAGAGCTGAATACTCATTGGATAAAAAATCGTATTCCTGACAGACTTCGATCCAGTAGCCGGAATGAACACTGATGTTCTGATGATCCATGACAGCGTTTCCTAGTCGGCTTTTCGAGAAGCCGGACGGTGAAGCAGGGCGTTTATCGCGTCCTCATCCAATGTTTGCGTACGCGGGTCGACAATGCCGAACCCATCCGAATAATCCCAGTGGGTCCAGCCGATACAACGGGCTTCGGCTTCCGTTGTAACCGTCTGCAGCCAATAGAGGCGATCGTTTCGCGGCGCATCGTAGGAAAGAACGCCAAACTCATTTATGACAACAGGAACACCATACTTCTGCGACCAGTTATCAATTGTCGAAAAAGCGTTCTGGACGTCTTTTTCCGTCCATGGTTCTTCGAAAACCCGGTGAATTTCCTCAGCGGCTTGGTCATGCCCTTCCGCTTGGAGCCGCGAGACCAGCGATCGGATCTGCGCATCGTTTTCCGTAGTCGGGAATGGGACGCCAGTGGCAAGACGGGCTGTATCGTTTGGCGGATGCCATTCGGCACCCTGATGGGTAAAAATGAATGGATCGTAGAAGTGAATTGCGTAAACGGTGTTGGCATCGGTCAGCGGCGGAAAGTTGGCCAGGCTTTCGTGGCGCATGGGTCCGTGTGGGCCGACGACGAACGTATGCTCTGGTAGCCATTCCCGAAGCCGTTGGGAAAGCCGTTTGCTGTGGTCTTCCCAGATATCTGGGGACGTATCGGGTTCATTCAGAAACTCAACCGCGACCTTTGCGGGACTGGTGCCTTTCAGCACTGTTGAAAGATGGCGCCAGCTGTCTTCCAGACGTCGATATCCTTCGTCTGGTGCCGTTCGATAGACGTTGTTGAACGTTCCATCCGGATGAAAATCGACCGTCACCGTAAACCCGATGGCAAACAGGTTCTCAAGCATAGCCAAGAGTTCGGTGGAATACTTTGAAAGTTCCTCGGACCCCCAGTCTCCCGTATTGAACGCTGCATGAAAAACCGGGAGGCGGATATGCGTAAAGCCGTTTTTATAAAGCAGCCTGAGAGTGCTCAAATCAGGACGATAAACAATGTCATCAGCATCCCAATTGGGTAGATTCACACCGCGCGCCATCGTTTTCAGGAGCGCAGGGTTTTCAAATCCCGGAAAGGTCTGAGCGGAAAAACAATGACCGGCATTTTGTGGACTGGCAATTGCACCTCCGATGGCAGTCATTGCCAGGCACGCGAACAGCACAAACCTTACCAGAGTATTCACCCACATACGGTCAGTCTCTCAGCATGATAAAGAATGCTTTGTGATTGGTTTGAAGATAGCGGGGCCCGAGACGGCGTGGCTCTTGCATCGTCCTGTAGAGCCACTCCAGACCAAGGTTTTGCATCCATTCCGGCGCGCGGGGATTCTTGAGTGACAGAAAATCAAAGAGCCCGCCTGAGGTCTTTACGACACCGACATTGGTCAGTTTCTCGAGGTTGCGGGATACAAACTGCTGTTCTCGAGGAACTCCCATTCCAATCCATAAAATATCTGGCGCGAGATCGTTGATTTCCGACACAATTGCATCTTCTTCGTTCGCCCCAAAATAGCCGTTTCGCCGACCAACGACTTGAAGATCGGGGTAGAATCTCTGGGTGTTGCTGACTGCCGCCGCGTTGGAATTTTCATCGGCGCCGAGTAAATAGAAAGAAGCGCCGACATCTTGTGCCACGAGCGCAACATCGTGATAAAGGTCGGTCGTAGCGACACGTTCGATATTCTGCAAACCATGTTTTATTCGCGCGATCCAAACCATCGGCATCCCATCCGCAAGAATCTGATCTGCTTGAAGGAATTCCTGGCGCACGTCGTCGTCCTCGTTGCACATGACGATGACCTGTCCGTTTGCAGACGTGGAATAAAAGGGGGCCTCGGCTGAACCGCGTTTGGCGAGCGCTTGCGCGATCAGCGTCTCGGCTGCGGTCTTGCGATCCGTCCATGTGATTGGAAGCCCACCGAGAACTTCAATGACATGATAAGATTGGGCAAGCTGTGCGAGCTGCCTGGCGTCCCACTGACCATGATTTTTTTGGTCGCTCTGAGTGTGTCTTGGACGCTGCGGACTCATTATCTATTCGCCAGGCTCCGGAATTTTTGCAGTGTGCAAGATAACGTCAGGGAATTAACGTTCAGCAAACAGAAATGCTGGTTGGTAAAATAGATTAGAGCATTACCCAACGTAGCTTTTCTTCCACTTCTGACGATATTCCAGAGAGAGGGTCGTCGTTGATTGAGTGTGACTCGAATTCCTCCTCCACAACGACGAACAGATCTGCAAACTCTGAAAGGCGCTGAATTTGTCCGTGATTGCGCACCGGCGGTGCGTCAATGATCATGCAGGCATCCCGAGCTGTGTTGCTGACTGAAAAGCCCTCAACGACCTCCAGGATAGAACGCCGGTTCCGGAAGTGGTTCGCTGCGATATCGCCGGGATCAACTATCGAAAGTTCGCGAGCTGCAGGCAGGCCCAAGGAGCCGGGCGCTGTCCGATGGGCGTTAATCAAGTCTTGGTTCTCAGTTAGCAGAAACACGGGGAGCGCGTGCTGTCCTGCAAGCGTTGCAATCCCCAGAACGATATCACTCTGATCGACGCCCGGAACAAGCGAGCTCACAACTACAACTGCCCCTCTGCTTTGGAGGGTCTTAACGTCACGCCGCAGCGGACCGCGTTTCAAATGCTGCGCAGTTTCCTTTGGATCGAACATTGCATGCGTTTGGGTCTGGACCCGGTGATGGTCGTGATCGCGCGCGCGGGCATGCCTCGGTGCGCGGATAGGGCGATCAGGGACTTCTTGGAAGCCCATCTTCTGAATGGTCTCATTCAATCTACCGACCGGCGCGGAGAAGCGGGGGCGGCCTTCTTTGAACTTGCGTCCGGCTTTACGTCTTCCAAAACCAAACAGCGATTGAGACACCTTCTTTGGTGCGCGCTTTTTCTCTGTAGGAGCACCAGTCATCTCACGAGCAAACGCATAAAGAACCGCGCAACCCCCGGAAAAGACCAGGAAAACAAGCGCAGCCAGCACCCGGCTTGGCCGGTTTGGTTTAAGCGGAGGCAAGGCTGGCGATGCGATCCGAGCCTGCCCGAGTTCCAAGCCGCTCTGTTTTTCTGTTGCCTTGAACCGGGCCAGAAACTCTTCATACAGTTGCCTGTTTGCGGTTGCTTCACGTTCCAGGCTTGCAAGCTGAACCATGGCACGTTCGGTTCGAACGGCGGTTTGTTTCCTCTGATTGAGCTCGTTGGTCAAAGCTTGAAGGGTGGAGTTTGCACTTTCAAGCCGCTCCTTTTGGATCGCAAGAAGCCTGCTTTGTTCCAAAGAGATTTGACGTTCGATTCCCGCCAGCTTGCTGCGCTCTGAGGTCACGCGGGGGTGGCGATCGCCGTAAACCCGGCCGAACTCGGAGAGGTTCTGAAGGATCTGGCCTCGTTCACGGCGCAGTTCTGCAAGCTGTGCCGCGTCCGATTGTTCGGTCGTGGACGGAAGGCCTGCGCCTGTGCTGATTTTTTCAACCCTTGAACGGATGGCCTCTGTCTCAGCCTTCGCGGCAACAATCTGCTCGTTCAGTGTGATGAGTTCACGCTGCAGCAATGTGCTGTCTTGAGTGACGCCGATGATGCCGTTCTCTGCCTTAAAGCTTGCAACAGCTTTTTCAGAAGTTTCAAGGTTTGACCTCAAGTCGTTCAGGCGCTCTTCCAGGGACGAAGCTGCAGTGGCGTTCGCGGTCACCAAAGCATCAGTCTGGCTGTCTACGAAGGCTTGCGCGACAGCATTGGCGTAAAGAGCAGACTTATCGGGATCGTTGGATGAGAACGATATTTCAACGATGAATGTCGCGCCCACCCGATTGACTTGCAAACGCCGCTTGAAGGCTGCGAGCAATTCCCGGTCGTCAGGACCTACAGAACGCGCAAAAACCGGATCGGTCTTGGCGTCCAGATCTTCCAGCACTGGGCGCAGAAACCCATCGGAATGAACGATTTGAACGATACTTTCCAGGAACGCGGCATCTGATCCGATGCCTGGTAAAACGTTTTCGGTAAGCGTTACTCTGCGCTCGCGCGGGTCAACCAGAACAAGTGCAGTCGCTTTGTATGGGAACGGATAAAGCGAGAATAGGACAAGCGCGATCGCTGTCAAAGCAGCCGTGATGATCGTGATGCGCACCAGGTTCCGGCGGAAGAAGCCGATGATTTGCGAAAATTCAATCAGACCCTGGTTAAATGCGCCGTATCGCTGTTTTCCGTCTGGTGAAAACGGACCTTCCGGAGTCTCTTGGTTCCAAGCTCCACCTGGAATGGCGGTCATCTCAAGGCGCTCCAGTCGTATCGAAAAGCACTCTAATCAAAACTAGGTTTGGCGCAGCCGTTCGGATGCAAGTTCGTCGGTTGGCAAAAACTTAGCAATCAATCAATAACTATCCGTTAAACATAAACGCCTTTGGTATGACGGAATGCTCAGGACGACAGCCCCGAAGAGCTTGGTATTTGCGTGAGAACTGTCGATAAAAATCAACCCTATGGCCTGTTTTCTGAGGGGCCTGACTGGAGATGGGAGCCGATGGGCTCGGTGGCTGCAGTGGTAGGTGGATTTTTGCTCATCGGATTGCCGGTTGCGGGGCACACTTTAAGCCCGCTGATCGCGGTTCCGATGGCTCTGGTCCTCAGCGTTCTCCTCGCGAACTACGCACCGCGCACTGCATTGATCAGCGTCATCATTGCCCTGTTGTTCCAGAATTTCTTTGTTTCAATGGTTTCGTCTAACCTCAGCGGCCCGGATGAATTCAAAATCATACGAGGATACAACTTTGTCATACTCGTATCGATTTGGTCCGCGTTCTTCGCCAGTTACTGGACCCGGTTTCGCGGACTAAACAGGTCCATTGATCTCATCATGAATCTGACCTTTGGCGCAGTAGGGCTTGTCTTTTTCTATTTTCTGATCGGTTTTGTTCAAAACCCGACCCCGGCTGTCATTTACCTCCGGAACATTCTGACGCCGATCCTCATCTTCCAAATTGCCTTGATCACCTTTTGGCGGTTTGAGTTTGGCCTTACGGTACCGCTCTTCATCGTCGGAACGATCTTCCTTCTGATGGGATATATTGAACTGATTTTCCGGGAGGATTGGCTCTACTTCACCGGGGGCGAAAGTTACTGGGAGCTGGACATGCGGTCAGCGCGCTTGTCGCTTGCCTGGGATGAGGAAGCGCGAGAGACCGGTTACGTCATGCTGGGCTTTCTCGATGCCTTTCGTGTCGATTTATTCAATACACCTCTACTCGACGGATTGGACCTGCGAGTGACGCGTCTCATGGGACCAAACATGCACGCGATCAGCTATTCATATGCGGTGGCTTTCATGCTTGTTTTTGCGCTGTTTCGCGGGTCGGTTATCATGGCTTTGCTGCTGTTCCCCCTGCTCGTCTTTGCCAATGCAAAAGGTGCCTTGATTCTGTTCATTTTGGTGCTCGGAGCGTGGTTTGCTTTCAAGCTTTTCGGGGCGCGGATGAGCCTTTGGGTCACTGGGTTTGTATTAGCACTCTATGCCGTCGCCGGAATTTTGGTCGGGCTTCAGATCGGCGACTTTCATGTGCTTGGCTTCATGGGCGGGCTTTACAATTTTCTTGGTTTCCCCTTCGGACATGGCATCGGTGTGGGAGGCAACCTCGGCACCGACTTTTCTCAGCTTGACTGGCCAGCCTATCAGGCCGCTGGGCGCACGCCGGTCGCAATCGAGAGTGCGGTTGGAGTTTTGCTCTATCAAATGGGGCCAGCTGCGTTTTTTCTACTTGGAGTATACATTTGGCTCGGGTGGCAAACACTTAGGGTAGCTTCCTTTACCGGTGTATCTCTTCACATTTCTGCGAGTTTTGCTTTGTTAACCGTTCTTGTGAACGGAATTTTTCAGGAAGAGGCTTTATTCTCACCACTCGCCCTCGGGCTCCTGATTTCTCTAAATGGCATGGTGCTCGGCCAGGCCATCCGAAAGGGCTTCGTTCCATAGGCATGAAAAACCTGTTCGCCTCTTTGGCATCGTTCGCCCTTAGGTCGGAAACTCGAGGCGTGATCGTCTCGATGATGGTCAAAGCTGCCTCCATCCTGTCGGCCTTCACCCTCTTCACCTTGAGCGCGCGCGTGTTGGGTGAGGAGCAGTTCGGCCAGTTTGCGCTGTTTTTCAGCGCGGCTTCCATGGCGGCTGTTGCTGCAGCTTTCGGTCAGGAAATGCTGATCATCCGGATCTGGAACGAAAATGTTGCCGCTGGCCGAATTTCTGTTGCCAAAGGCGGGATCGTGTTTGGGTTGTTGATCTCGGCGCTGGGCGCAACTCTAGGCGCCATAGTAATGGCGGTGCTTGTCCTTTTCTACAGCAACTGGGCCGGAGCCTTGAGCGCTGGATTGTTTGTTGCTGCTGCTGTCTTCCTTCTGTTTTTCTCAAGTCTTGCCCGGTCGATTGTCAGCATACTTGTCGGCGATGGGCAAAGAGAGTTGACCGCATTGCTGTTTGCAAACGTTGTGCTTATTTTCTGCCTTGTTTTTGACAGGAGCTCTTCCGTCACATCTGTGGTCAATTTGATCGTCTTTGGAAAAGTTGTTGCGATTGCCCTGCAGGTTTTTTTCCTGACCCGGGTGCTGCGCCGAATGTATCCGGAGATATTTACCGCCAAACCGGAGTTCACCGCTGATCGCTGGTTGCCATCTTCTACACGGCTCTGGTTCGCCAGTATTCTGGAATCGTCCAATCAGTATCTCGACGTTATTCTAGTTGGCTATCTGCTCGATCCGATTGCCGCGGGCGCCTATTTCGTCACAACGCGCCTTGCCAACGGATTTGCGTCCGTTGCCGATGCGTTCAACATGTTTGCCATGCGCCAATTTCCGGAACTCTATTACAAAGCGGATGAGGGCGGTTTGCTTCGGTTGCTGCAAACCCTTGCTATCCTGACAGCTCTTGCGGTTGTCGGAGGTCTGTTCGTGGTCGGTGTCGCCGGTCACTGGCTGCTGCTGATTTTTGGCTCAGAGTACATGGCTTACTATCATGTTCTCGTGATCCTGTGTCTCGGCAGCGCCGCAATGGCAGCAACAGGCCCGGCGGCGCCGGTTTTGATGTTGACCGGGCATGAGGGGGCTTATTTGCGGATCGTTGCGCTCAGCGTTTTCATTCGTGTGGCTGGCTTCTTTTTGATTGTTCCAATGTTTGGGATTGTAGGTGCAGCTGCGACCACGACTGTTTCGCTCGTTGCAATGGCTGTTCTGGTCAGCATCCGGTCTCGCACTGCGACTGGTTACAATGTCACGGCAACGCGTATATTGGGCGGATTGGCGCCGGATCGTATGAACGCGAAGGAAT
>CALDSI010000276.1 GCA_937911395.1 uncultured Labrenzia sp. | reverse complement strand
AAAGGCGCCATCGGGTTTGCTCCGGCGCGAACAGTGTGTGTCCGAGCCACATGGCCAGCACAACGGCCAATGCAGACGCAGGTGCTGCGATCAGTGCAGTCCGGGCCGCATTGGGTTGAATATCAAGGATCCGGATGACGGCCAGGAAGGAGATCAGGCCGATTGCAGGCAAAATGAGATAACTCAGATTGTACAATACCGCCGCCAGGATAACCCGAAAGCCCCCTTCCTGCTGCAAGCTAAATCTCAGAAGAAAGCGATGGATCGGAAACCGGAGCCAGAACAAAAAGGCTAGGCCAAACACCACAAGTGCGATTGAAATCGGCACCGTCTGCCCGAGCGATTTGGAAACACTCGGCCGAGCTAGCTGGTTCTGAATGTCCCGCTCAAGGCGTTGCTGGTACTGCTGAATTTCGGCAGCCGCCGAACTCCAGGTCGAAGGAAAGACGGGAGACGGAAACCGCTGGGCGAGTTGGTTTAGGGTTTTGGTACGTATATGGCGATCAATGGCATGGATCAGGGCAGCGGACCGAAACTGAATTTCTCTTGCCTGAATGACCGGCGCGTTGGCGTCAGCGACAGCATTTGTCAGCTCGGCGCGGCGCGCCGCAATATCATCGGCTTCCTTTTGGCCGCTCGGGGGAACGGGCCCCAGAGCATCAAGCTGGGCCTGCAAGGCATCTGCCTCAACGCTACCGAGATTGACGATGGCAGCATTACGGTCCCGAACCGAAACCAACTGGCTGCGCAACAGCTCCAACGTCCGGATCGAGACCGTCCCTTGCTCAAGCGCATGGGTTGCCCGGGCAAAAAGTTCATCCGCCGATGACGGCAGCCCCAGTACATCGGTTTGTTCAGCACTACCATTTTGCGCTGAAGCCGGTGCGATTGGCAGCGCAGCCGCTGTCCAAAAGATCAAAAGTGTGCCTAGAAGCTGGATAAAACGCATCAAAGACTGCCGCCTGACAAACTGCTTTTTGTAGTGTTCACACTGACCGCCTTTGGTGACCAGTCAATAGAAAGCCGCACATAACCGGCTGTCGCCCACTGTTGCTTTCAATCTGGTTTGTTGTTGCCCCTTGCAGAGACTGCAGGGATTGGTCTTTCCTAATCTCATCTGCCATTTTTCACGAAAGGCGATGGCATGACGGATGAGAAGACCGGCCCAGACGCCGCGACAGAGCACATGGTCAACTACGACCGGAACTCTTACATGCAGAGCAATCTGGTCAAAAGTAGAGCAGACTGGATAGAAAAAGCTGTTCGGGATATCGGTCCGCAGAAAACGGAATTCCGGCATCTCGATCTCGGATGTGGCCCGGGTCATACGGCAATAGAAGCGGTAAAACCGTCTATCGCGGCCTACCGTCCACTATCCCCAAACGGCAGCATCGCCATCTGTCACGGCGATCAACCACACAATGACTGGAACGGCTTGTTTGGTCTCGTATTCTCAGAAGCCGGATATCTACAAGACAAAAATATCCGGACAGAGGCCGCGATCGGATCCTTTTACGACGTCATGGCAGCCCCGGATTCGGTCTCGTTGACAACCTGTTTTGTGGCCAGCCATTGGCTGTCGCGCCCCCTGCTGATCTCTTCGCCCAGCACTGTCTGGTATGCCGACCTTGAGGGCGAGGCCCGGTCCGCCTACGAAGATCTCGCAAGATCCGACTGGACCACATTCTTGAGAAGCCGGGCAATCGAACTTGCACCCGGCGGCTATCTGATCGTCTCGACCCTTGGAAGCACTCCGGACCTTGAAGAGATCAATGGCATCCGCGGATCAGCCCGCCACCTTTACCGGGCCATTCACAAGATCGCCGCGACGATGGTCACCGATGGGCTCTTATCCGAAGAGGCTCTTGACCGGTTCATATTTCCACTCTGGTTTCCCTCTGTCAGCGACGCGGTTGGTCCGCTCATTCAAAACGAGGATCTGGAAGCTGCATTCGAAGTGATTGAGGCCTCCGTCACCGACGCTGCAATCAACCCGCAAGACGCTTATCAAGACTGGCTGGCGGATGCTGAAAAATACGCTGAGCTCTACACCGGGTATGTCAGAGGCTTTGGAGAATCGTCTCTTCGCCTGCACCTGTTTGAAAAATCGGCAAAAACCGTAGATGAGGTGGATGCCTTGACTGCAACGTTTTTTGAGCGCTTCGAAGAGCTTTACCGATCCGAGCCCGGCCGGTATGCATCCGAAACACTCACGATGACCCTCGTATTGCGCCGCCGATGATCTTATGTCCAAGGTCCGTGCAAGTGCCAGACAGGGCTGATCTGCGGTGCAAAAAGACTGTTATCTCATGGCTGTAAGGCTAAGTGACCTAACGGGATGGGTTTTCATTGACAACATGCCCGTTGGCAGTCCTATGTGAAGCGCTGTAGTCATTCGAACCGCACAATACTCGTGCGGCCAAACATAAAAGCAAACAGGTATCGAGGTGTTTTAAATGGTTGAAGAAAACTCCCAAGGAACAGCTGTTCAAACCCCAGCTCCGGCCGGTGGATTTTCGCCCCTTCAATACCTCGACCGCGCATTGACGACACTGCGCGACATCGGCATCACGCCCGAAACAGAAGCGGACGCCCCGATCAACGCCCTTTTGGAACAAATCTCGGATCTGTCTCCGGACAAGGTGCTGATCATTTCCCGCACGCTGGGCCAGGCTTCGAACTTCAATGAAGTGGTCCGCAATCAGGTCCAGCAGATGGACATTGGCGAGCGGTATGAAGAAATCACCGACGCGTTCAATTCGATCCGGGACGACGCCAAGACTTTGGTCGACCAACTCGCAGCCGGCAAAATCTCCTTCACCGAGAATCTCTCAACCAAGTGGCGGGACATGCGCCGCGGCACCATTTCTGACCGTTTCACCGACATCCGCACCACCTACAAGGATGTTGCCAAGGCGACCAAGGACCAGATTGAACGGGAACAGACGATCCTGGAAGCCTATCGGGATTTCCGGGGCGCCTTGAAACAAGCTGAAGTCACCGCGCTCGAGCTGCTGAACATGGCCACCGCCAAGCTGGATGCAGCTAAGTCAGCCCTTGAAGGAGCCTCGGCAGAAGTTGAATCCTACACAGGCGATGATGCGGCCCAAAAGGCACGGCTGGAGCTTGCCCGCGACGAACGTCTGCGCGAGATGCAGGACGAGGAAAAGCGGTACCAGATCGCTAAAGATCTCTCAGACAACCTGACAGTCAGCTACAACACGTCCGAAGTGATCATGGCGCGG
>CALDSI010000275.1 GCA_937911395.1 uncultured Labrenzia sp. | reverse complement strand
GGTGCAGCCTGCAGCATTCGGTAGTTCTGGGCTCGTTACCGTCGTTGGAACTTACGCAGCAAGGCGGTGTCTTCGTATGTTTCCTCCGCCAAGCACGGCTCATTGCTGGCGCTCATCGGGTCAGTCCACGCCACGGTGCAGCTTTGCCGAAGCGGACCTTCGCTGTATTCTGGAGATCTTCGCGTTGGCTGACTGACGACCGTGCGGGACAAGGTGACTTACCGGCAAGGCCAAACGAACGTTCGGGCGGTCAGTTTGCCTGATATTCAGACGCGATACGAACGCCATCCACATGGCACCCGACATGCAGAGGTGACATCAACCGCGGTTCACGCCCGTTCTGAAGGCAGAGGCGCCCGATGTGATGCGCTCCGCCGTAGGCTTCCATCGCAACGACGCAGGGCCGAAGCGTATCAAGGCAGCCCATCAGGTGCTCCTCTCTCCGCCTGTGCCCGCCACGGTAGCAGCGGATTGGCAGGAAGGCAGTTCATCCCATTAGGTCATGGTGTCTGACGATGGCGGCTCCTCCATCGCGATGGCGTCTTGGGCGTAGCTTGTTGCGGGACGCAATGAATGCAGTGCGAGGCCCAAGGCGACAAGGAAGGGGATCAGCCTGCTGAGCAAGCACATGCAAGGCATTCTAGGTCTCCTCAACACAGTTCCTGGAGGCCTACGATGGGATCGAAGCTCAGTCTTTCGTTTGGTTTTGAGCGTTTCAGGAACCTGCGAATGATCCGCTTGCATGTCCGCATTCGGGAAAATCGCAAGATCACGAAAACGAGATCAGCCGTTACGAAATAAAGCTCTGCCTGCGCCCGGTATGGTGTCTGCAACGACTGCCTTAAACGACATGTTTTCAAACCGGAGGCTCATATGGAGTACCCAGACGTAGTTTTGCGAAGTGCCGCGCATGATATCCGGGGCTATCTTGCTTCGGCAGTATTGGCGACCGAGCATTTGTGTGGGCATGCGGACGCCAAGGTGGTCCGCAGTGCCGAGCGTATCTCCATGGCGATTGAACATGTCGTCGACATTTGCCGAACCGATCTGGCAAAAGCCGACGACGCCGTGGCCACGACTGAACACTCGGCGCAATCCATCGTGTTGCTCCTCGAACAGATCAGCGCCTTGGTCACACCGGTGGTTGGAAAACCGATCTCCGTTTCAATCGACGTCGCGGACGACCTGAGAATTGACTGCTCGACGTCCGATCTTTTTCGGATTCTCTACAACTTGTCCGTCAATGCCGCACACGCGATTGCGTGCCACGGCGGCAGCCAGATAACACTGGCCGTAACCCGACATGCACAGAGCATTCGGTTCGTCGTTGCAGATGATGGCCCCGGCCTGCCGGATCACATCATCGATCATCTCTATCCGCGCATCGACCGAAGCGAACTCAAAAGCAATCGCATTGGGTTTGGATTGATGTCCGCCGTCAGCCTGGCCAAGAAAATGCGCGGCGCGCTCCACCTCATGCAAAGTTCCCCGTCCGGCACCACGTTTTGTCTCGTGCTGCCCGACTGCCTGGTCAGGTAGCCTCCCGACCTGTTCAGGCCCTCAGGGCGGATCGTTGTCCCGCGATCCGCCCTTTTTTTGGCGGAACGGCGGATCGCAAGAATTCATAATACCGATGCGCCTGACTGTGATAGCCTGAACTTACACGGCAATTGTAAGTTTGGGATTACACCTGTCCTGAGACCCATAAGGAGCAAGTGCGTGACACTTTCGGCCGCACAGGGAGAAACGATCCGGACCAACGGCGATGTCGTTGACTACGGTTCGATCTACGGAAGGCTCTACACCAAGTTTCCGCTCGTCAGTCGAACGGCGGGCTCCATGCCGCTCGACCTGATCCGCGTCGATCAGAAAAGCCATGAGACAAAGGACCCGGCGATTGATCAGATCGTGTTCCGGCTTGTTCTGGAAAGCGAGATGTCACACTCCGCAGTTGATATCGGCAATGGACGGGCCGTTCTGTCCGGGCGCAAGGGCAGCTTTTATCTGGCCCCTGCGGATGCAGCGTCATATTGGGAAGGGCAGGGCGATCATAGCCTGCTTATGCTCGCGCTGCCTAAAATCAACGTCGACCAAATGATGTCGACAGAAACCGGCGCAAGCGCACTCAATACCCTGGAGCCGCTGTACAACCGGGACATCTTCAACGGAGCCATTCCAAACCTGATGAACAGGATCTGGGATCACAGCACTCAGGATGGTCCCGGTGCCTCCTTGCTGGTGGACGGTTTGTTTATGACCCTGCTGGGCACGCTCGCCGGATTGGCAGACGCCAACACAAGCTCAGGGGACACCAGCAATGTCTTGCCTCTTGATCCGGCTCGGCTTGTTCGGGTCACTGATTTCGTCGATGCACATCTTGAGCACGCTGTTTCTCTCGATGAGTTGGCGAGCGTCGCAGGAATGTCGATGTTCCATTTCTCACGCTGTTTCAAACGTGCGACGAACACCACACCGCATATGTTCGTCACGGCCCGCCGCATCGAGGCAAGTCGCGCGATGCTGGCCAATACGACCGAGTGTCTGGCAGAAATTGCCTATGCCTGCGGGTTTTCCAGCCAGGCATACTTCACAACAAAGTTCAAAGAACACACAGGGCTGACGCCCGGAGCTTATCGCGCGGACTTGCGCAAATAGCCTTGGCCGGGTCCAGCCACAACTTAACCAAAGTTAGAAAACCATGTCCTATTCAGGAGACCCGTTTGGGCAAATCGTCGGCCTGTTCACTGGCAGGGTCCAAACACTCTGGCCCGGTCAGGCGCCGTCCGCGATCGCCAAGACGCGCATAGAGGGAGCCCGGCAGGTCACGGCGTCAGGGTTGCAGGGGGACATGTGCGCCGATCTAAGCGCGCACGGTGGACCGGATCAGGCGATCCACCACTATGCCGCCGATCATATGCCCTTTTGGATCAATCGCCATAAGGAACAAGCGGCGACGTTTGTGCCCGGGTGCTTTGGTGAAAACGTCGCGACGACCGGCCTTGATGAACACAACCTGTGTATCGGCGATGTTCTGAGCATGGGAACGGCCCGGGTGCAGGTCTCTCAGGGGAGACAACCGTGTTGGAAGCTCAATGCCCATATCGGTCGCAAAGACATGGCCCATGCGTTTCGCACGACCTGCAAGACGGGATGGTATTACCGTGTTTTGGAGCCCGGCGTTGTAACGCCTGACAGCTTCATGCATGTGATGGAGCGCCCCGCACCGGAATGGCCGATCCATGAAGTGATCGCCGCCCGCTTTGCGCGGGAGGTGTCGGAGGAGACGGCGCAAAGACTGTCGGATCTGGCGCCGCTTTCGGCAGCATGGAGATCCCATTTCCACAAGCTGCTGAAGGTCGAATGACAGTCGTCGGGCAACACTTGGCGACCGCGACGCCCAACAGCCGGTTGGCGTCATATCCATTCCGAGACGTTTGGCCCCGTCGGCTGAGCGAAATGCAATTCCCATCGCGATGTACAAAGGAGACGCCACTATGACCGCTACGACCTATCATTTCATTCGCAATGCTACCGCGCGCCTAGAGTACGGCGGCAAGACGTTTTTGCTGGATCCGATGCTGTCCGACAAGGGTCAGTTGCCCTCGTTTGCCGGCATTGCTCCGAACCCCACCGTCGACCTTCCAATCCCGGCACAGGACATTGTCGCGAACATCGACGTGGTGATCGTCAGCCATCTACATGGCGACCACTTTGACGATGCCGCAGCCGGCTTTCTGGACAAGTCAATCCTCATGTTGACCCCACGAAACGGTGCTTCGCCCAATCCGCGCGAAGGCGCACCGGAGGTTCCGTTCAAGGACAGTCTGAATGCCAAAGGCTTTACAAATGTGGGCGAAATCGGATCGCCATCGGCGGATCACATTACGGTCGACGGGATCACGATCCATCAGGTCTTTGCCCGCCACGGCAAGGGGATTGTCGGCGATGCTATGGGTGGCGTGAACGGCTTGGTATTCGAGGCAGCAGGGGAGCCCACGATCTATTGGGCCGGAGATACAATTCTCGACGAGGGCGGAGACGTCGAGGCCGTCTTGAAACGGTTCAAGCCCGACATCGTGATCGCCCACACAGGTGGACCCGTTGTCAAAGTGATATCGCCTGAAATCCTGCTGATGGACGCCGCGCAAGCTGTCACGTTCTTTGACTTGGCCGCGCGCGAAAACGCAGCCGTGCAGATCATTGCGATCCACATGGACGCATTGGATCATTGCTTTTCCACGCGCGCAGATCTTGTTGCCGCCCTTGAGGGCCAGCCGGACGATTTGAAGGACTGCGTCACAATTCCGGAGGATGGAGAAGTCGTCCAGTTGCGCAAACCGGCCACAGCGATGACCTGAGAGGGCCGCCGCCCGGACCCCGCTCTCGGCCAGGCACACGGGCTCGCCGCAGTTTGGCTTCATGCCGCGACCGCTTTAGGGCATATCTTGCCCTGCGCGCTCAGTCGGCAATGGCTGGGTCAGATCGGACCGACGTTTGCATCAGATCAACGAATACCCTGACCTTGGCAGGCACATAAGTTGCGGACACATAGACTGCGTGCAGGGGAAAGGCTTCAAGCTCGTAATCTGGGAGCACGCGTACGATCGACCCGTCGGCCAGCCCGTCTCGAAACGCCCATTCGGGGCCGATGTGCAGGCCTTTTCCGGCGCAAACGAGCATCCGAACGGCCGAAATGCTGTTGACTGTTATGTCGCCTGACATTGGCATGATCACCTGTTGTCCGTCCCGGCGCATCTTGATCGACGTGTTGTTCTGTTCCGGTCGGTAGATGATGAAAGGATGCGACCCCGCCTGTTCGGGTATCAGTGGCAAGCCGTTGGCGTGTACATAGGTTTCAGATGCCACAATGACCCGTGGTACGGATCCAAGCCGACGCGCAATCAGGCTGGAATCCGGCAAGCGGCCGATGCGGATGGCTACGTCGATGTTCTGTTCAACGAGGTCCGAGAAGGTGCTTCCAAGGAGCAGTTCAACCTTTAGTCCGGGGGCCTGGTCCTGCATCTGGCTGAGGACCGGCGCAACGAATTCCACACCGAAATCAACGGGCGCTGTGACGCGCAGCTTGCCGGTCGGCCGGTCGATCGTGCCCGCGATCCTTGCTTCGAGCGCGGATTGCTGTTCGATCAGGGTCCGCATGCCATCGTAATACTGTGCGCCCGCCTCGGTCGGTGTTGAGCGTTTGGTAGAGCGTTGCAACAATTTGACGCCCAACCGGTCTTCGAGCGCGGCAATCTTGCGGCTTACGGCGGAGGGGTCAGCGTTGATCTGTTCGGCGGCCGCTTTGAGACTGCCTGCATCGACGACACGCAGAAAAAGCTGTTCCGGAGTCTCGATCATTAATTGTGATTTTCGCATGTAGTGAATGACATTTCTCTATCTACATGAAATCTCGATGCCGCGCCATCTTCATCAACAAGACGGGAACGGTCCTGTCACCAACCAGATGGAGAAAGAAAATGACCAATGAGACAAATACCGCTGCAGCCTATGGCCGCGACCTGTCCGGTAAAGTCGCCGTCATCACCGGTGCTGCCCGTAATATGGGCCGTGCCTTCGCGCTGAGCCTTGCGGCCCGCGGTGCTGATATCGTGGTACACCACCATTCGGCAAACTCAGCAGCAGACGCTGAAGAAACCGCCCGTCTTGTGCAAGAGCACCGCGTCCGCGCCCTGATCACCAGTGGTGATCTGTCCAACCCATCGGCGGTCGAGGCGATCTTTGCCAGCGCAAAAGACGCGTTTGGTCGGATCGACATCGTCATCAACAATGCCGGTGTCGTCATCAAGAAACCCTTCGCCGAAGTCACCGAGGCCGACTTTGATCGCGCTTTCGGCATCAACACCAAGGCGGCCTTCTTCGCCATGCAGCAAGCGGCCAAACACATCGAAGACGGCGGAAGGATCATTAACATGGGCACGACCCTGCTGGGAGCCACAACCGGCATGTACGGGGTTTATGCGGGGTCCAAGGCACCTTTGGAAGACTTTACCAGGGCGCTGGCAAAGGAAATCGGCAGCCGCGGTGTGACGGTGAATGTGGTGGCCCCCGGTCCGATCAATACCGATTTCTTCCACGGCGTAGAAACGGAGCAGTCCACCGCTTACCTTAGCAACATGAGTGTGGCCGGACGGTTGGGCGAAATCACCGACATCGTTCCGCTGGTTGATTTTCTGGCCTCTGACAGCAGCCAATGGGTGACCGCGCAGACCCTGTTCATCAACGGTGGCTTTTTGGCCCGCTGATACACCCGGGCGGAACGTTCAGCGTGGCACCGTTGGTGCCGCGCGCACATCTTCAACACCAAACCCGTCAGAGCTAAAAGAAATCGCAGACCTGTTTTTATTCCTTCCTCGACATTCCGAGCACGGCTCTTGCCGCACCTTTAGGCAGTCTTGACAGCTTTATTAAAAAGTTTAGTAATACCTAAACAGTTTAGGGAAATATAAATCATGGCAAGTCCCGATGCGACCTTCTCAGCGCTCGCGCACCCTGTCAGACGTCGGATGCTTGACAGACTGCTGGATGGACCGACGACGGTGAGCCAGCTCGGCGCAGAACATGCCGTATCACCGGGAGCGATTTCCCAGCACATACGGGTGCTCGAGAAGGCAGACTTGATCCGCAGGACGTTGAACGGTCGGCAACACCGTATCGAATTAGATGAGAAAGGCTTCCAACCCGTTCTGACCTGGGCCGAGAAGTATGGCGCATTCTGGGGCGCCAATCTGGACTCGTTGGGCGCGTTCTTAATGCGTGAGAAGACCGATGAACGGTGAGACCGCATCCAATGTGAATGAGGTCAAAGTATCAGCCTGGTATGCGGTTGGCGTTCATCAGGCATTCTCGGCTTGGACCGACCCCGCCAAAATTGCGGTTTGGTTTGGTCCTGAAAACTATAGAGCCGAAGTGCTTGAGATGGAGGTCAAGATCGGTGGTCGCTGGCGTTTCAAGATGATCTCGGAGTCCGGAGAGGTCTCGCATCATCGCGGTCGGTACCTCGCCATCGAACCAGACAAATTGCTGTCATTCACTTGGGAAAGCGAAGAAGACGCAGACCTGACAGAAGGACGTGAAACGCGCGTAAGTGTCCATTTCCGCGCAGAGTCTGGCGGGTCACGAGTGACCCTGGTGCACGAACGCCTTCCCTCACTCAAGGCAAAAGACGCTCTCGAATTTGGTTGGTCGAGCGGCATACCGAAACTGCGGCGGCTCTTGGAAGGAAAGCGTCATGACTGAGACCATTCACGGTGGCTGCGCTTGCGGTGGCGTAAAGTATCAGACCTGCGCCGAGGTCGAATTCTCGTTCAATTGCCATTGTAGAAAGTGCCAAAGGGCGACCGGCGGCGGTCATTCTTCAGCATTTGCAGTTCCGGCGGCCGAGTTCGAGGTCTCCGGGATTATCAAGGAATTTGCCTCCGCAAGTGACAACGGTTCAGTCACTTACGCCGGATTCTGCCCGGAATGCGGCTCGCCACTGACAAGCCGAACCGAGAGATTTCCTGAGCGCATTTACATTCATGCGGCGACCCTGAACGAACCTTCCAGGTTCAGACCGACCTTCGTCGTTTTTGCTGATGCCGCGCAGCCTTGGGATCTACCAAATAATCGACTGGCAAATGCGCCGCGGTAATCGATGGCGCTCGCCAGAAGACCTGATAAGTCAGCGTCGACGGTTCATAGGGTGATCGAGATGAGATCGTCCATGCGTGTTTCCTGTGTTGCAATTGTGGGAGAGGCCTTTCAGGTAGTTGCATTTTGCCGCTGAAGCCCTGCTGCG
>CALDSI010000274.1 GCA_937911395.1 uncultured Labrenzia sp. | reverse complement strand
CTTTTCTGCGTCAAGGCCGTTCCAGAACAAAATCGGGGCGGATGCCCGATTGGGCAATAGGCGCGTGAACCTCAGCGCCTGCGAAGAAACCAAAGCCAGAAATTAGTGCAGACGAAATCCCTGCCGTTTGTGCGCCGAGGATGTCCGTATGCAGGCTGTCGCCGACCATGACCACCCGGCTCCGGTCGATATCATTTTCAAGGCGCGCAAACACAAGATCATAGATATTGGCGAACGGTTTTCCGTAAAACTTCGGCGCAACACCGGTTTTGTCGGCGAGCCGGTGTGCGTAATTTCCAGGTTCTGTTGAGAACCCGTTTTCACGCGGCGCGACTATATCCGGATTGGCAACCATAACCGGCCTTGGACGCTCTAGAAGGGCCTCTTCCAACAATGCCTGCCGCTCTTGCGTCCACTCAGCCGCACCAAGGCACAAGAAGCCGTCCACCTTGGCGTAAACGGACCGGTCTTCTTCCAAACGCGTGAGAGTGATGTCTTCTAGATCAGCATAGCCAGCTGCCTTGGACAGCATAGCGCCCCAATGGCGCTCTGGTTCTTCGGTTAAGGCATGAAGCAGTGTCATTCGGCTCGAAATGACGTCCTCTTGTGTAAAATCGTAGCCGAGGCGGGCATATTTAGCGAGCAGGGTGGCGTTTGAATACCCGGCCGCATTGGTCACAACAAAAACGCGTTTTCCCTTCGCCTGCAGACCGGCAACCCGTTCAGGAACGCCCGGAATGGCGTGTTCTCCGATGTTCAGAACGCCAAAAGCATCGAGCAAAAAAACATCGAATTGATCTGCAATGTCATCGAGGTTTCCGTTGCGGGTGGCAAGCCCGCCCTCTTGCGCTTCAGGCAAACGTGCGCGTGCGGCCTCATAGGCCGCGAACGCTTCTTCCAATGTCATGTCGGTCAAATAATTGCTTCCCGTACCTTTGCCGAGACCCACTCGCTCAAGACAACCGCGGCAAGGATGACCAACAGGATCAGGCTGACCTGTGGCCAGGCCAAAACGTTGAGCGAGGAAGACAGCTGCAATCCAATTCCGCCGGCCCCGACTAGTCCAAGGACCGTTGATTACCGGATATTGATATCCCAGCGGAACACAGCAACACCAGCAAATGCTGGAGCAATTTGTGGAACGATGCCGTAGGCCATTACCTGCCATCGGGATGCCCCTGTCGCGGTTATCGCCTCAACCTGGGTGTGATCGATCTCTTCAATCGCCTCGTAGATGAGCTTCGCACAGAAACCGATTGACCGGATCGCAATTGCGACCACGCCCGCAAGCACGCCTGGCCCGATGACTGCGATCAGGAGCAAAGCCCAGATGAGCGAGTTGATGGACCGCGTGGAAACGATGATCAAAAGTGCGACCGGGCGAATGAACGTTGCCGACGGCGTTGTATTGCGGGCAGCCAGAAAGGCGACCGGCACAGCCAGACACAGGGCGATCAAGGTTCCAAGCGTTGCAATATTAAGCGTATCCCAGATCGGACGGCCGAGCTGAGTGATGTACTCCCAGCGCGGCGGCGTTGCCCGGCTCCAAATATCTTCTGCGATGCGCGGGGCGTCCCAGACAAAGAACCATGTGGTGGACTCAGATATCTGCTGCCAGCAATAGACGAACACTGCTGTGCCCGTCAGCCAGGCCGCCCAGCGCATCAGGCTTTCAGCCTGGGTCCGGCGCTGCCAGACCTTCAGGCCGTTTTTCTCAAGTACTGGCATTATTGTACCTTTGCTCGGATGATGCCGGACAGATATTCCAGCGCCATGACGATCAAAATGATGATGATCAGGATTGCGGCTGCGGTATCATATTCGTACCGGTCGAACGCTGTGTTGAGCGTTGCTCCAATACCGCCCGCCCCGACGAGCCCAAGAATGGCGCTTTCCCGGAAGTTGATATCGATGCGGTACATACTCAATCCGACAAGGCGAGGCATCACCTGCGGCTGAACCCCGTAGTTGATCCATTGCAGCCAGCGCGCACCAGAGGCTTTGATCGCCTCGGCTTGGACCCGATCCATGCTTTCAATGTCTTCTGCCAAAAGTTTTGATAGAAAACCGATTGTTGCAAAACTCAAGGTCAGGAACCCCGCCAGCGGGCCAAAACCAAAAATCGCCACCAGAAGGATCGCAACGATAATTTCCTGCAGCGCACGGCTGATGGCCACTATGCCACGACACACCAGATAGACAGGCAAGGGCGCGATATTGCGGGCGGCCCCCAATCCAATCGGAATGGAGATTACAATTCCGACCACCGAAGCAGCGACGGTCATGATGATACTCTCAAGTATCCCATCCCAGATATCGGAAGCGCGTGAAACAAAGTCCGGCGATGTAAAGGCCAGAATGAACGCAGCCCCACGATCAAGTCCTTCGTAGACCCGGCTCCAGTTGACATCGATCGTCATGAAGGCCGCGATCAGATAGGCGGTGAACCCAATTCCAAGGGCCCAGCGAAGCCAAGCGCGTTTGACAAGTGGGGGCTTTCTCCACTTTTGCCCGAGGAGCGCATCAAGTTCTGTGCTCATAGCGCAGCAACCTCTGCAGCTTTCCCTAGGCTGGTATCAGACTGTTCGTCATCCTCATCATCGACCTTTTCAATGGTCGCTTCCCAATCTTCTTCACCGTAGATCGTGGTCAGGACATCCGGTGTCAGTTCTTCTGGACGGCCGTCAAACTCAATGGCACCAAACCGCAAACCGACCACACGCTGAACAAACATCTTGGCCAGCGCCACATCGTGGATGTTGATGATCGCAGCAAGGCCACGTTCTTCGCACAACTCGCAAATGAGGCGCATGATCTGACGGGAGGTTTTCGGATCGAGTGACGCTGTCGGTTCATCAACCAGAAGCAGTTTCGGGTTTTGAATCAGCGCCCGGCAGATCCCGACCCTTTGGCGTTGACCGCCGGACAATTCATCGGCGCGTTTGTCCGCCATGGCGAGCAGTCCAACGCGATCGAGCAGGCGGAAGGCTTCATCGACGCTTTCCTGAGGATAGCGCCGTGTAAAACTGCGCCAGAAACCGACATATCCGAGACGACCGGAAAGGACGTTTTCCATCACCGTCAGACGCTCAACCAACGCATATTCCTGGAAAATCATCCCCATCTCACGGCGCTTCCGGCGCAATCCGCCTGAGGAAAGACCGGTGAGTTCGGTATCTTCCAACCACACTTCGCCACTGCTTGGCTCCACCAGTCGGTTGATGCAACGAATCATGGTGGATTTTCCAGCCCCCGATGGGCCGATAAGGGCCAGGACCTGGCCCTGTGGGATTTCCAAGTCGACCGCTTTAAGTGCCTGGTCCCCAGTCTTGTAAGTCTTAACAAGCTTCTTGAGCCGCAGCATGCAGCACCCTACCCTTCAAAAACTCAAAAAAGAAAAACAGGCGCCCTCGTTCAAAGGCCGCCTGTTATATTCGTTATTTGCAAGCGTAGCTAACGCCGTTGGCAGCATCGATCTTGCGGATAACTTCCCAGAACTCCTGGTAGGTCATTTCCAGGAACTGACCTTCATTCGACTTTTCAAATTCGGCCTGGAGGCTGGTGCCTTCCCATTCGAAGTTGAAGAACGCGTTGCGGATCTTGTCCTGAAGGTCCGGTGTGAGGTTGTGAGCGGTGCCAAAACCGGTCGTCGGGAACGTCTGTGATTTGTAGATTGAAATAACCTGGTCCGGCTTGATCACATCCCGGCTGATCATGCGCGAAAGAACAGAATTCGCGATGGACGCTGCCGGATAGTCCTTGTTGGCCACACCAAGGATGGAGTTGTCATGCTTGCCGGAATAAACCGGTTCAAAATCCCGCTCTGCTTCCATATCGAAGTCTGCTTTCAGGATCGCAGAAGGCGCCTTGAAACCGGAGTTGGATGTTGGCGACGTAAACGCGAGTTGCTTGCCCTTGATGTCCTCGACTTTTTCGATACCGGACCCCGGATAGGTCAAGATTTCCATCTCGTAGCCAAAGTTTCCATCTTTCGAAGCCATGATCGTGAAGGGGCGAAAACCGGCGCAATTCACAGCCAGCGGGTTGGAGCCTGTGTTGAAACCGGCAATGTGGAGACGGCCGGAACGCATGGCTTCGATCTGAGCTGCGTTTGACTGAACCGGGAAGAAAACAACTTGCTTGCCAGTTTCTTTTTCCAAATGGGTAAGGAAGTCCGACCACGCTTCCTTGTAAACAGCCGGATCTTCCACAGGCGTATAAGCAAAGATCAGCGTATCCGGATCTACCTGCTGAGCAGGATCAGTCGGAATATCAGCAATCAGATCACCATCAACGTCGCAGAAGCGTTTATCGAGATCGCCGCGAGGGCATTCCTCCGCCTGCGCAACACCCGCGAATGAAAACATCGCGGCAGCCGCAGCCGATGCAAGAAGTGTTGCAATCTGTTTCATATAAGTTCCTCCCAGAACGATTTTTCTCAAAAAGGCGACTTGTCCAATTGTCTCATTCAAACCGACCTTTTTAGTCGCCTAATGACTAACATTGACTGTTTGAAATCCATCAAGCAAGCGCTCCTGAAACCAAAAAGCAAAAAACGAAAACCTAGGAAGGCCAAATTCGAAATCCAAACTTGCAAAACCGGCCAAACATCGGCTGCCTGAACTCACAGCTGCACAACTCTCTCCTTGAAAAAACCAAGTACCGTTCGGACCGGCAGCTTGCCTTGAGCAGCTGTTGCTTGGCACGCCCGCCAAACCAGTTCTTCGCATTGACAGATCCGCAGATCTTCACAGCGTTACCGCCCTTTTAAATTCGTTGACCACGTCACACATGAAGATAACCGACTAGGGATCAACAAGCGCCTCAACCATTTTTGCCGGCGCTGCTTTTTTGGTTGCGAGATCTACTTCGATCGTATGCGGGCTTGAAATGACCAAAGTCGCGGCAGCTGTGATCGCCATTGTTGCGGTTCTGGACAAGCCTCTCAGTCTGAAAACGAAACCTGCAAAAAAAGAACGCAAGATGACCACCTACGCCCCGCCTCAATTCAATCAAGCCTCCGGCAACAGTCCAATACCGGCTGCCATCACTCAGGTTCCAAATCGGCTGAAATTAGACATTGTTTCGTCGCGCCTCGAAAGGCAACGCGCAATTGAAACCTTTGATATTCTTGAAATTATGGAAGGAACCGGGACAACGATCAATTTGTCAAAGCCTTTTCTCTAGCAATGTTTGCGTTCAAGCGATTGCAATCCAAAAATTCAGCAAGAGAGGTCGATCATGACATGTGTTGCGATTTGCTTGGTATGTCTTCCAAGCCCCCCGGCAAACGCCCCTCGGCCTGTCCACGGGGCGAACACCAAGACAATTTCAACTTATTTCCAGACGCCTCTTCAATTAGCTCACTAAATAAATTTATTTCTCTCAATCAGTATTTTAATCGATTGTTATTGCATTTCCCACGAGCTGGTGCTGATAATCGGGGCCTAAACAAAGAGCCCCACATTCATGCAAAGGATCTCTGACCTTTTAGCTTTGCAAGTGGCCTGGAACAGGCCGTCACTCACAGGGCCAGCGGCCCTCATGAGTGCTGTTGCCTCAACGCAAAGTGCTGACCTGATCCCCCAAGAAACTTCAGACAGAAGTCCGGGATCCAATAATATGCCGGTCAACCGGCCCGGGACGAACATTCAGGGAGGAACTGATATGAAAAGAACCACCACAACCCTAGCAGGGTCACTTCTGGCGCTTGCCGCCAGCGTTTCATTTGCTCAAGCTGACAAACTGACACTTTATTGCAGCGCGCAGGAAGACTGGTGCCAATTGATGGCGCGCAGCTTCGAAGATGCGACCGGCATCGATGTCAACATGACCCGGAAATCGTCCGGCGAGACCTTTGCGCAAATCCGCGCTGAATCATCCAATCCCAAGGGGGACGTGTGGTGGGGAGGCACGGGCGATCCGCATCTTCAGGCGGCCGAAGAAGGCCTGACCGCCGAATACCTGTCGCCCATGCGGGATCAGCTTCATGATTGGGCCATCAGCCAGGCGGAAAGCGCCGGCAACCGTACCATCGGGATCTATTCCGGCGCACTTGGATATGGCTTTAACACGGACTTGCTGGCGGCGAACAATTTGCCCGAGCCGTCCTGCTGGAAGGACCTCTTGAAGCCCGAATACAAAGGGCATGTGCAGATGGCCAACCCAAACTCGTCCGGCACGGCCTACACCACCCTTGCATCCATTGTTCAGTTCTTTGGCGATGACGAAGGCTTTGATTTCATGAAGGGCCTTCATGCCAACATCAACCAGTACACAAAGTCCGGTTCCGCTCCGATCAAGGCGGCTGGCCGCGGTGAAAACACCATCGGCATCGTCTTCATGCATGATGCGGTGAAACAGGCAGTCTCCGGCTTCCCGATCAAGGTCGTCGCTCCTTGTGAGGGCACGGGGTATGAAATCGGCTCGATGTCGATCATCGAAGGCGCCCGGAACATGGACGAAGCCAAGAAGTTCTATGACTGGGCATTGAGCACGGATGCTCAAAATCTTGCGTTGCAGGTCAATGCGTTCCAGGTGCCGTCCAACACGGGAGCACAGACTTCCGAGAGCGCGCCCGACATGAGCCAGATCAAGCTGATTGACTACGATTTCAAGAAATATGGATCGTCTGACGAGCGCAAGCGCCTGCTGCAGAAATGGGATGAAGACGTTTCGACATTGCCTCAGTAAGTGCCTGTGATTTCGAAAAACACCGTTCCCCCGGTTCTGATCTTCTGGATCATTGCCGGGTGGGCCGGGTTCGGCCTTCTGCCGTGGTATGGCATCGAGGACGGTTTCTGGTCGTTCGATTGGCTGGTCGGCGGCTATCCCTATGACGAAGATTACGCCCCGGCGGCATTCCTGATCGCCAAGGGAGAAAAGCTTTGGCTGGCTCCGCTGCTCATTCCACTTGGGATCTGTTTGTTTGCGGTCCGGTATTCAAAGTCGGATACCGCCTATGCCCGCCTTCTTGTTTTGGCCGGGGCCCTCGGGTTTTCCTGGATGATCATTCAGGGGTTTTCCATCGGCATCCGCGGCTACAATTTTGCCTGGATGAACGACGTCTTCGGCCCCCTTGGCGACCGCCAGTTCGGGATGGGCTATGGGGCAATGGTCTGTGCCTCGGCATTTTTGTTCCTATTGACCCAGGGAATTGCCGCACGCGGCGCTGTCAACGGCGACGTCTTTGTCGTCAGCGCGATTGGCGGCGTGATCGTGATTGTCACAGCGTTTGTGTTCTTCCCCATCGCCAAGATGCTGTTCGCCGCATTCGTAACTGATGACGGCACCTACTCGTTTCTGGTCTTTTTCAACAAGTTCTTCGACGACCGCATCTGGGGATTAGGCTGCCTTGCAGGGTCCCGCTGCGGGGCTGCCTGGAACTCGCTCTTTCTCGCCATTCTGGTCGGTTTGATCACGACCGCCCTTGGGCTCGCATTTGCCCTTGTCGTGACGCGCTCCGGCTTCCGCTACAAGCGTCTCATACGGGCCATGACGGTGCTGCCGATCATCACACCGCCTTTCGTTATCGGCCTCGCCCTCATTCTGCTGTTTGGTTTGTCCGGCACGGTCACGGTATTCATTGCCGACCTGTTCGGCGCACAACCGACAAGGTGGCTCTACGGGCTGCCCGGTGTGCTGAGTGCACAGACACTAGCATTCACGCCGATTGCGTTTCTGGTTCTCATAGGCGTGGTCGAGGGCGTCTCGCCGTCCATGGAAGAGGCAGCGCAGACCCTTCGCGCCAACCGCTGGCAAACAGATCGGAAGAGCACACGTCTGAACTCAGTCACTG
>CALDSI010000273.1 GCA_937911395.1 uncultured Labrenzia sp. | reverse complement strand
AGGTCACTGGGTCGAGAGCGGTAATGCATACGCTATACAGAAATGCCAGGTGTCGAATTGCCATCGTCTTTTTGGCGATGGGCATGAAGCTGTTTGGCCTCGGAGCTGTATCTGCTGCCGAAACGAACCTTCATCTGATCTATCTTCCGCACCGGCTGACAGAATCCAGCGACAAACAGTACGACCGCCTGCTGGACGAGATTTTCGCCGGCACAGAGCTAACGGTTGCCCGCGAAGCGTCCCCCATGAAACGCGCGTTGACGCTGTTCTTGTCTGACCGTGACAGCTGCCTCTTTCCGATTAGAGTCAAGGCGCTTCAAGCAGTCGCCGAGCCGGACGCGATTGTGTCCTCTGAACTGATCGACATCGTTTCCCTGCGGCTTTACACACCGACCGGAGATACAGAGAAGGCCTTCACATCTGTCGATGATTTTGATCCAAGACGGGTCGGGTACATCGCTGGGTCCGGGACTGTGCAAGGCCTCGGCCCCAAGCATAAACTCTTCATGCCCATTCCGTCTGAAGAACAGCTTATACGGATGCTGGAACTCGGACGTCTCGATGCGTTCCTAGGTCACCATCCGGACACTGCCTTGGCTTTGGAAGATTTGAACAGACCGGGCTTGTTGCGTGTCAGTCCGATAACAGTGAGCAATGTGCGTTTTCCAATTTCCTTTGTCTGCCATGACACGGCGGACGGGAGGCATTTCATAGAAGTGGTGAATGCGCGGATCCGGCAGCTCCACCAGGATGGAAAGATTCGCCGGGTGCTTGGTCCACACGCCAATCTCCCGACTGATGCTGAAGATGCCATTGGCGCCCAAGTCTCTCAGTGAGAATGACGTTTTAACGTTCCGTTCTGACGGAGAACGGTCACCACGGGGTACTCGATGAGGGTTAGGCTTGATATAAATGCATTGCAAAGACAGAATACATCATGACCTGCAAGAGACTTAGACTTGGCCATGTCGGACTTTTGTTCCTTGCGTCATTCATTCTGTCGCCAGGCTTTCCAGGCTCGCAGCAGCCCGATACCGTTAAGCTCTACATGAACTATCTCCCGCACCGGCTGACGGAAACCAGCGGCAAGCAGTACGATCTTTTCCTGAACGTTGCGCTATCAGGCAGGCTCGCTCAAGTGCCAAGGGGGGCCGCTCCGCTAAACCGCGCAAGGGCCTTCTTTCTCGGTGATACTGCGAGTTGTCTTTTTCCGACAAACGTCATGGGGCTTGATGCCGGTGATCAATCAACAACGCTGATTGCCTCTCAGCCCGTCGATATCGTATCGCTGCGGGTGTATACCACCGGGAACGGTGCGTCTTTTACGTCCCTTGAAGATTTTGACCCTCATAGGGTCGGCTACATCGAAGGCTCCGGGAGTATTCACGGTCTGCCAAACGCGGAGAAGTTTTATCCGATACCGTCCGAAGAACAACTTATAGAAATGCTCAGTCTCGGCAGACTGGATGCGTTCCTGGGGCACCATCCGGACACCGCGTTGGCCTTGGAGGAACTGGGTAAGCCGGATGTCCTGCGTGTCGGCCCGATTACACTGCATAACATGAGTCTGCCCATATCATTCGTGTGCCACGACAATGAGCCGGGCCGGGCTTTCATCGCTGCGGTAAACACCCGGATCACCGACCTTCAAAAAAGCGGTCAAATCCGCAGCATCCTTGGGGTCCATGCCGAGCTGCCGGCCAATGGAACGGGCCAGGAGGAAAAGCCGGAGGACATGATCCGTTAGGAGGGTTGGGCCTCTGTCCTGTTTTCCCGCCTTTCGTTCTGATCATTGCTTCCCGTTCCCTTGACATTCCGCGCTGGGCATGGCTTGTGCAGCGCGCACGGCCTGCGTTCTGCGGGCCGTAACGGTTTTCTGTGTCTCGACATTGCGATTGGCTGTTTGAGGCGCACGGCACATCTGAACAAGAATTGAGGAACGAGAATGCATCCCTACCGTAGCCATACTTGCGGTGATCTGCGTCTGTCCGACGAAGGCCAGACCATCCGTCTTTCCGGCTGGGTCCACCGGGTCCGAGATCATGGCGGGGTGCTGTTTATCGATCTGCGCGATCACTACGGCATGACACAATGCGTGGTCGATCCTGATTCTGCGGCTTTCGGTCTGGCTGAAACCGTGCGCTCAGAATGGTGTATCCGTATCGATGCGACCGTGAAGAAACGGACCGAAGAGACCATCAATCCTGACCTTCCGACCGGCGAGATCGAAGTCTTTATCCGGGATATGGAAGTTCTTGGCTCCGCCAAGGAATTGCCGCTGCCGGTCTTCGGTGAACAGGAGTACCCGGAAGAGGTTCGCCTGAAATACCGCTTCCTGGATCTGCGCCGCGAAAAGCTGCACAACAACATGATCCTGCGCTCCAATGTCGTGCGCGATATCCGCGACCGCATGTGGGCGATTGGCTTCAACGAGTTCCAGACCCCGATCATCACGGCGTCTTCTCCGGAAGGTGCGCGCGACTTCCTGGTGCCGTCCCGTCTGCATCCGGGCAAGTTCTACGCCCTGCCGCAGGCTCCGCAGCAGTTCAAGCAGCTGCTGATGGTGTCGGGGTTCGACAAGTATTTCCAGA
>CALDSI010000272.1 GCA_937911395.1 uncultured Labrenzia sp. | reverse complement strand
CCGGCAAACCGCGCATGAAATTGAACTGATTGAACAGAATCATTCCCGGCCCGGTTTCAGCCATGTCCATGCTTGGAACCATAGCCGCGACCATAACAATCAAATAGGACCAGCCGCTCACTGTCAGCGCCGCAACGATTAAAAGTACAAGCGGCCATCCCCGATTCGGTTCGCCGATCCGCGGTTTCAAGCCATCAGGAGAATGCAAAACAGTCATATGTGTTGTCTTGGGCCGGTCTCATTGCAATTTCGAGCAAAACTTATCGCGGATTTCAGCCCAACGAATTGATATTTCTCATGGAGCAGACCAGTAGTCGGGCGCATTGAGGATCGACTTGCCAACCTGCGTGATTTGGTCCCGTTGATCTTTCTGAGGTATAGCCCAACATCACCAGACAAGTTGCAACAAGTCTTTAAGTGCGGATACGACCATGGCCCGGGCGAAGAAACAAATCACGTGTGATGCAATTGTTGTCGGTGGTGGCCCGTCTGGGCGGATCACCGCGCTCGCGCTCGCGAAGACCGGTATCAAAACAGCTTTGATCGCACCTGTTGACGCGCCTCCAGATGCTCGGACGACAGCGCTCTGGCAAAAATCGATCGACCTTCTTAAGGACCTTGGCATCTGGGACGACATTCTGCCAACGGCAGAACCCTTGAACACGATGCGTATGATCGACGGATCCAAACGGTTGATCCGCTCGCCCGAAACCCTTTTTGAAAGCGCAGAACTCGGCGTTGACGAGTTTGGCTACAACATCATCAACGCCGAACTGAACAAGGTGCTGGCCGCCGCCTGTTCCGCTGAAGACAACCTCACGTGCGTCGATGACTTCGCTGAAGATGCTGCGTTTTCCGTAAGAGCAGCCGAGATCACGACAAAAACCGGGACAACCGTTTCTGCAGATCTCGCTGTTGCAGCCGATGGCCGCAACTCGCTTCTGCGGACTTCGGCCGAGATAGAAGTCAAGCGCTGGTCCTATCCACAGACTGCGCTTGTTCTCAATCTCGAGCACACGCTGCCGCACCGCGGCATCTCGACCGAATTCCACACACCAACCGGACCGTTCACGCTGGTTCCGCTGCCCGGCCGACAATCCTCTTTGGTCTGTGTCGAGACGGCAGAAACCGCGGACCGGTTGAAAACCATGGACAAGAAACTGCTCGCCCGGGAGTTGGAAGACCGGGCACACTCCATTCTCGGCAAGTTCACGGTGATTTCCGAACCACAAACCTTCCCCCTGTCTGGCATGACCGCTCAGTCGGTGATTTCAAATCGTTTGGCTTTGGTCGGGGAAACGGCGCATGTCTTTCCACCAGTTGGCGCGCAGGGCCTGAACCTGTCCATGCGCGATATTGCGGATTTGATATCGGCTGTGGCTGCGGCTAAGGCCAAAGGACTGGACATCGGTAGCACGGAAGCCCTGAGAACTTTTGAGCACAAGCGGATGGCCGATATCCGCTCTCGGACCAATGCTGTCGATATGCTGAACCGGTCCCTTTTGACAGATTTCCTTCCCGTTCAAGCCGCCCGAAGCGCGGGCATGTATCTGGCCGGCAAAATTGGCCCCTTTCGGCGTTTGCTCATGCGCGAAGGGATGGCGCCGGGAACCGGGTTTCCGCTGCGCCCATAATTCTTGCCTCATTGGAGGTGCTTCAGCGCGACGCCTTTCTGCTGTGGTATGTCAAGGCCATTTCAATCATCTGCCGCAACTCCGGCAGAGGCATGGGTTTTGCGAGGGAAAGGTGCAGACTGCGGTCTCCGCCGAAGATGAGGTTTGGGAAAAGACCCCGCCATTCCGACACAAGACTTGTGTTGCACGAAACATAAAGGGCAATATCGCCCAACTCAGAACCATCTTTTGCAATGCGGATCGTTGTTCCGGATTTTGGTTTTTCCGTCAGATAGCTCGGCTGACCCCATTTGAGCGTTTCTACAATTTCACCGGTGCCGTCTGTCTCCGCGGCCGTCTCGAGGATCAGGCGGCGGAGCTTAAGCAACCCTTCGCGGATCTCAGGTGGTTCCTGTTCAATCAGTGACAGTGTGGCATTGCCCGGCACATCACCCTCCCAGCATGACTTCCGCGAACCCGGTCGGCAGCGCGCCTGTGGTGATGGCCCAAATGAAGGTGGTCACAGTGACAATTGAAACAAGAGTGCCAATCAGGACGAAGCTCGAGGCACGCTGCACATAAGTCCCGTAATGCTGGGCGATGACGAACACGTTTGTCGCCGGTGGCAAACATGCCATCAGGACCGCCGTCGCGATCCATACCGGGTCGATATTGCCAAGCCACATCAACAGCATGAAAATCAGCAACGGGTGCACGATCAGTTTCACCGCCAGAACAATCGGCAGTTCGATCGGGATCCGGCCAATTGGCCGGATGGCTATGCTGACCCCCATTGCGAAAAGCGCGCAGGGCGCGGCCGCGTTGCTCAAATAAGTCAAAAGTGTCGAAAACGCCTGAGGCTGCTGCAACTCAAAGGCAGCGGCCAACACCCCTGCGATGGTCGCCAGAATAAAAGGATGGCTGAAAATCCGCCAAAGAATGCTTTTGACAGTATCTGCGATGCTTTGGTCTTCGGCACCCGCGACTGCCATCATCATTGGCGCCAGAATGAACATCAGGGCGTTGTCAAACGACAGGATGAGAGCCGTCGGCACTGTCGCCTCTTCTCCGAGGACCGCGAGCGTCAGGCCCGGCCCCATATAGCCGACGTTGGAATACGCGCCTGCGATCCCGAGTATCGTCGATTCGGCGATGCTGCCCCGTGTGGCGACCACCCCGATGCAGAAGGCCACCGCGAACACGATGTAAGTGGTGAAGGTCGTGGCCGCGATGAACGCGAAATTAGCCAGTTCCTCAAAAGGGGTTCCGGATAACAGCCTAAAAAACAATGCGGGCAGAGCCAGATAGACGACAAAGAAGTTCATCCAGCTCAAACCGGCTTCGGGGATCTGTTTGATTTTGCCGGCCGCGTAGCACAGGAAAGTCAGCCCGAAAAACGGTAGAGTAAGCGAGATGGCGTTCTGCATAGTGAGTTCAAAATACTTGCGTTTGGCAGGCCGGTTGCGGTGATACGCGGCTGAGCGCTTGCATAATCGTGCTGCCTTCGATAAGGACCCCAACATGCAAGACGGCGCGCCGGATCGCATTCCAAACAGGTCTTGAGGTGAACCGCAAGGCCATAACGTTCCGTATGCCGCTTGTCCCGTGTGCTTTTGGCGGAACGGTGAGACCAATTCAGGCCGTGTGGACTGGGACTGTCCACCATCAGTGACCAGCACAGCTTCTATGACGTTTCGAAACCACCTTGAAAGCCTACTGCTTTCCGCAGCGATTGGCCTTTTCCGGTTGTTCCCGGTGGATTTTGCGTCTTGGCTGATGGGACGTTGCTGGCGCTGGATTGCTCCTTTGAATGCGCGTCACAAACGGGCGCTGACGCATCTGGAAAACGCTTTTCCGGACATGCCACTCAAAGAACGGGAAAAAATCGTTTTGGGGATGTGGGATAATCTCGGCCGAGTCGCTGCCGAGACCTTCCATATCGACCGGCTCCTGCATGAAGATCATCGGTTCAAGGCCGATGCCGACGAGATCACGCAGGCGGTTCTCCGCGGGGAACAGGCCGCGCTGTTCGTGTCGTTTCACAGTGGCAATTGGGAAATGTGCGTTCAGCCCGCGGTGATGGGCGGCCTTGAAATTACCGGGGTCTATCAGGCTTTAAAAAACCCGGAGGCCGACAAGGCGCTCCGCTCTTTGCGGAAGGATCTTTACAAGGG
>CALDSI010000271.1 GCA_937911395.1 uncultured Labrenzia sp. | reverse complement strand
TCTCACCGAAAGCGTCTCCAACAAGTTCAACGAGTTGTTTGAACGGGAGTGGCCGTCTTTTTTGTTGCAACGGGGACGGCTGCAAACTCGCTCGCCCTTGCAGCATACGGGAAACCGGGTGGCGCCATTTTCTGCCACCGCGACTCGCACATTCAGGTCGATGAGTGCAATTGTCCGGAGTTCATGACGAGCGGTGGCAAGCTTGTCAGTGTTCCGGGGGCAAGTGGGAAATTTGACGCAAGTGGCTTGATCGAGGCCATGTCCGCTTTCCCCGATGGCGTTGTGCATCACGGGCAGGTCGCAAGCGTTTCGATCAGCCAGGCAACCGAAAGCGGAACAGTCTACACACTGGAAGAGATTGCTGCGATCAAGGACGTCGCTGCTTCCCGGTCCGTTCCCTTGCACATGGACGGCGCTCGTTTTGCAAATGCGCTCGTAACACTTGGATGTTCACCCGCCGACATGACCTGGAAGTCTGGAGTGGATGTTCTTTCCTTTGGTGCCACCAAAAATGGGTGCTGGTGCGCGGAGGCAGTCGTGTTCTTCGACCTCAAAGCTGCCAAGGGATTTGAGTATTTCCGTAAGCGCGGCGGGCATCTTTTTTCCAAGAGCCGGTTTGTGGCGGCTCAGTTTGACGGATATCTCAGTGAAGACAGCTGGCTGAATACGGCAGCACACGCCAATGCTATGGCACTAAAACTTGCCGAAGGCATTCGGTCCGCTGGTGGAAGAACAGCCTGGCCTGTTGAAGCCAATGAGCTGTTTCCAATCCTGAAGCGCCGGCAATTGGAGCAATTGGAAGCGAGGGGCGCAAAGATTTACGAATGGCCGGCGAAAGATCTGCCAGAGGACCATGCTCCGCAGGATGATGAAGTATGCGTACGCATGGTCTGTAGCTTTGCTACGACCGAAGACGACGTGGCAGCGTTCTTGGGTGCGCTTTCCGAGATATCTTGAGGCTGCGGCAGATACGAAGAGAGGCGCCTGTTTGACAGGCGCCTCCATACCGCTTCAGCTCAGGGGAGAAGCTGCCGGTTAGTGAGCGGTGCTTTCAATCTGTTTGGTCCCGCCGGATGTGATCTCGATCTTGCGGGGCTTCATGGCCTCGGGCAGTTCACGGACCAGGTCGACGTGTAGAAGGCCGTTTTCGAGGCTCGCACCATCAACACGGACGTATTCCGCGATCTGGAAGCGGCGTTCAAATGTCCGGGATGCGATACCGCGATAAAGGATTTCGCGATCAGCAGATTCTTCTGCCTTTTCGCCCTTGATCGTCAAAACATGTTCTTTTGCTTCAACGGACAGTTCCGCATCGCTGAAGCCTGCAACAGCCATGGTAATCCGGTAGGAGTTTTCGCCGGTCCGCTCAATGTTGTACGGCGGATAGCTGGGGGCTTCATTACCAGCTGCATCCAGCATGGAAAAAAGGCGGTCAAAACCGATTGTGGAACGGTGAAGTGGGGTAAAGTCGAAGTGACGCATAGTCTGTCCTCTCTTTGAGCAACTGTTACTTCTGATTTTTGCGATCTCCTGTCCCCCATCCTTGGCGAGACTGGAACGCTGCGCAGACCCGTTTTGGCGCCTGCATTGATCGAGATGGGAATTCTGATTTTTGAATTCAAGAGGTCGTGGACAAGTGGAAACATCGGCGATGAACTGAAGATGAATAGGGCCTTCCGGTCCTGTTCAAACGCTTTTCAGCATTCTCCGGTTATCGCCAGCACGGGGCTGGCGGAACAAGGAGATCACACAATGTCGATGTCACTCATGAAGCGCATTTCCACGAAAGTGTCTGCCCCGATTGCAGGAGCGGTTTTGCTCTTGGCTGCCGGTGCAGCAACGCAAGCGCAGGCTGCTCCTGTCTCAGGTTTCGGTGCAAAGGCACCGGTAGTCAGCGGCATGACGATTACAGTTGATCACCGAGGAGGGCCTGGACGCGGTTGGGATCGTGGGCACGGTCGACATCAATACGAGTTGGGGCCGAGGCAAATTCGCCGCAGCTTGCGCCATCGCGGGTTTCACCGGATTAAAATCATTGATCGCCGCGGCCCGATGTACATCATCAAAGCACGTGGTTGGCGTGATTTTCCTGTCAGACTTGTCGTCGATTCCCGCAATGCAGATATCGTGCGCAGCCGACCTCTGGGCCCACGGTACAACTGGCACAGCCGGTGGTAATTCTGGTCACTTTTGGAGCCGGTCCTGCGGGGTCGGCCCAAAGTATATTGAGAGCTGGGGCTCAGGCGGCTATCACTGATCGCTGCGACAAGCGAATCGGACCAAGATGAGCCTGATTGACACCAAGAATAATCCGATCCCGGATGGGGCTGTTTCCGGGTTTTTGGAGATGAATGGCCGGGTCAGGCTGCGCTATGCGCATTGGCCTGCCGCGGCGGGCAAGTCGTGTCGGGGCACTGTCACCATCCTCCAAGGACGCGCTGAGTTTATCGAAAAATACTATGAAGTTGTCTCCGACCTGCGTTCGCGAGGATATGCTGTTGTTGCCTTCGATTGGCGCGGGCAGGGTGGTTCGACGCGCTTGACCCGAAGCCCGGCGCGGGGGCACGTCACGAACTTCAAAAGATATCAGCAGGATCTGCTGGCGATCCTGAAAAACGTTTCCCTTGCAACCTACCCGGGGCCGCATTTTGCGTTGGCGCACTCAACGGGTGGCCTCATTTTGATGTCATGTTCACAGCGACTGCGGACGATGCTGGACCGGGCGGTTATCACAGCGCCGCTACTGGCGATCGCGCCAAGGGAATGGGAGAGCAATCTGACAGCCGGTTTGCGAAAGCTGCTCCGTATTTTGACCTTGGGGCTGTTTGGAAGACCTCAGCTCAGGGCGACCCGCCCCGCCACTTCCCGGTTGACCGAGACACTCGGTTTTGGCCTTGCCCTAATTTGCGCCTGGACCTTTTTGGGCCGGCTCTACGTTCCAGGTGGAAACGGGAAGCTTACGCTCCCCTTCGAAGAAAACCGTCAGACAACTGACCGTCAGCGCTATCGAAGGTTTTCCAAGGTTCTGGAAGAACACCCGGAAATCGGTATCGGATCGCCGACGATGGGTTGGTTGAACGCAGCCGCCACGGCCATGAAGTCGATGCGTCAGCGCCGCGCCGGACCTGAAATGCGCTTGCCCTGCCTGATACTTGGCGCTGGCCGGGACAGAATTGTTTCCACGCCTGCAATTGAAGAGTTCGTCTCCCGGACAAAAAACGCATCGTATATCGAGATCTCGGGCGCGGAACACGAGCTCCTTATGGAAGCCGACAGATACCGGGACCAGGTCTGGGCTGCCTTCGATGCGTTTGTGCCAGGATTGGAAGCAGATTTAGTGTTGGACCAGGCGGGCGCTGATTGAGCCTCACCGACACAATGCCTGGCCGGATTTTTGAGACAGACGTCACACGGCAGCCTTCGCCAGTTCGGTAAGCAGGATGTCATGAAGGCGTTTGTCGCCGGATGCAACGATCTGGCCGCCATCTGCCGGTGAGCCGCCTGTCCATGTCGTCACAACGCCGCCGGCACCTTCAATAATCGGGACCAATGCGACGATGTCATAGGCCTGTAGCCCGGATTCAATGACAGCGTCGCCGTGACCTGCTGCCACCATGCAATAAGCGTAACAATCCGTTCCATATCTCGTCAGCTGTGCCTTTGCCTCCAGTTGATCAAAGACAGGCCGTTCGCTGGTGTTAAAAAGCGCTGGTGTCGTCGTAAACAAGGTCGCTGTGCCGAGTGAAGCACAAGCCCGGGTCTTCAGATCCTTTTGGCCGAGCGGGCCATGATACCAAGCGCGTTCACAATCGCCGCTGTAGCGCTCGCCGATATATGGCTGGACCATCATCCCAAGGCTCGGTTTGCCGTTCGACCGGAGGCCGATCAGCGATCCCCAAGTTGGGAGGCCCGTAATAAAGGCCCGTGTGCCATCGATCGGATCCAGAACCCAAACATGATCAGAATCAAGGTTTTCCGGTCCATGTTCCTCACCCAGGATTCCATGGTCAGGGTAGTGCTCATTGATCAGCGCCCGCATGGCTGTTTCGCCATTCTTATCGGCGATTGTGACCGGGTCGAAACCGCTTTCCAACTTGTTGTCGACTGAAAAGCCCTGCCGGAAGTGAGGCATGATTGCTGCGCTGGAAGCATCCGCCAGGCGATCGAGAAAGGTAGCCAGCGGGTTTGCACTGGCTGCGAGCGGCATGGACATATGGCCTCCAGTTGGATGTGTTGCTTTTCGGTCAGTACGACCGCAGGTGGCTGTCTTATAACCTGATTTGCAAAAAAAGAATTCGGAATACCTGAATAGATGCTCATATTTTGAGCATGAAACAACCGCTGCTGGGGTTGCATTTTGTGCGGTGCGGTGCAATCTTATTGCGGTGCGATAGAGCTTTCTGTCGTACCGCCCTCCTTGGGCGTTTCCTCCCTAGACTTCGGCCGCCTCGTTTGAGTGCGGCCTTTTTTTTAATTCGATTTAATTCAGGGATTATTCGGCCGCGATTGAATCCGCGACGAGACCGGCGTCCGGCATTGCAGTCAATTCCCGGACGAAGTCTTTCAGATCGTGGAACAATTGTCCGAAATGGGCCGTCGGCTCATGGGTCGCTTCGTCCATATACAGGCCGCGATTTATTTCGATTTGAAGCGCGTGCAGGCCACTGGACGGCCGCCCGTAATGCTCCGTTATGAAGCCGCCCGCATACGGCTTATTGCGACTCACGCTGTAACCTTTGCTCCGCAATATTTCGAACGCAAAGTCGGTGAGGTCGCTGTTACAGCTGGTGCCATAGCGATCGCCAAGAATGAAATCGGGCCGTGTATCTGTAGTCTGACATTTCACTGTTGATGGCATTGAGTGGCAGTCAATCAAAACTGCATGCCCAAAAGTCACGTGCGTTTGCGCCAGCAGGCGCCTCAGTGTTGAGTGGTACGGCTTATAGATCGTCTCGATGCGGTTGAGCGCTTCTTCAACAGGCAGCCTGTGCCGGTAGATCTCATGGTTTTCGCTTACAATGCGCGCGACGGTTCCAAGGCCACCCGCCACACGGATCGAGCGGATGTTTGCATAAGACGGCAGCCGGCCGTCATACATCTTCGGATCGAGCTCATAAGGTTCCCTGTTTACATCCAGATAAGCGCGCGGGAAGTGTGCCCGCAGAAGGGGGGCACCAAGCGGCACCACATGCGAAAAGAGCTCATCTACATAAGCATCTTCAGACCGCCGGATCGAGCGCGCATCAAGCCGTGAGACAGCCAGAAAACTCTCTGGATATTGACGTCCCGAATGAGGAGAGTTGAAAACAAATGGCAGCCGTTGATCAGCAGGGGACAAAACATCAAATGCAGGAAAGCCGTTGAAATCGACTTCGAATTGGCTGTTTGGGGCGCTGGGCGTTGAACTTGTCAATATATGTGTCCCGTTTGCGGCGATCGCCTATCGTGCCAAGGAATCAACACGCAGTCCACAGTCGAGCGCGCAAAAGCTTAGGAGAACCAATTCACCCTATCTTTCTGTTGATTTCGGGCTATAACCGGCGAAAGACTTCAATGCTCCGTAATGCGAAGGAAATTGGTTGCAAACTATGCCGCGTATTCTGCTTGCCGAAGACGATAACGACATGCGCCGGTTCCTGGCGAAGGCTCTGGAAAATGCCGGGTATGACGTCGTGTCATTTGATAACGGCAAAAGCGCATATGAGAGACTGCGCGAAGAACCGTTTTCCCTGCTCCTGACCGATATTGTGATGCCGGAGATGGACGGCATAGAGCTCGCGCGGCGTGCAACGCAGCTCGACCCTGATCTGAAGGTGATGTTCATTACCGGGTTTGCAGCCGTTGCGCTTAACCCTGAATCGGATGCGCCGAAGGACGCAAAGGTTCTTTCAAAGCCCTTCCACCTCAAAGACTTGGTGCAGGAAGTGGAGCGAATGCTTGCTGCCTAATCGTCATTTTCAACAGGTTAAAGAGCGAAAAAGGAATTTTTGACAGTACGGTGAAAAGGGGGTTGCACAGACTTTGGATCCCCGCTATATCGCACCCCACTACGGCGTTGGGGCGCCGATGGCCGAAGAAATTCGGGCGTGTAGCTCAGCGGGAGAGCACTTCGTTGACATCGAAGGGGTCACAGGTTCAATCCCTGTCACGCCCACCATTATTGCGCAGATCAAATCCGTGACGCGCTCTAGCTTGGAAGACCGGCGCAGATATCTGCAGCGACTTCCGGCAAAAACGACTGAGAAGAATGGGCGCCTCGGGCGCTCATTTAGTTTGAAGCTAAACAGACGACCCCACGGGGACAATGACATGAAGATCAAGAATTCGCTCAAAGCGTTGATGACCCGTCACCGGGAAAACCGCATGGTTCGCCGTAAGGGCCGCGTTTATATCATCAACAAGAAAAACCCGCGCTTCAAGGCACGTCAGGGCTAAGTGTTCTGACGCTGCTTTTGGCAGCGTCACGCAACAGGCATTGTCAGGTGCTCGCCTTAGAAGGGCGCTGGATAACAATGTACCTAAGTCGCGTTTGTGTGAACGTGTGAGTTTTCGGGATTGACCGCCGCATTCAACGACCCATAATCGTTGTATGCGGATTTTTGTGTTTGCCACCTTTCTTTTTCTGTCTCCGGTTGTGGGTCTTGCCCAACCTGTGCCTGATCTCGGTCCAGAGACAGACACGCCATCCATTGATGATTTTGATGCCTTGCCGGATGCTGAGCCAGACGAAAGCGGGCAGGTGGTCGTGGAAGAAACCGACCCTGGTGAAACTCTATCCAAGCTCGATAGTCTTTATGAAGATCTCGCAGGTGCCGAAGATCCGGCTGCGCGCCAACGCGTTGCACGCGACATTCGGCGCATTTGGATGGACTCAGGTTCTGATACCGTCGATCTTTTGATGGCGCGCGCTGGGCGCGCCATCCAGGCCGAGGATCACGGGCTTGCGCTTGATCTTCTCGACGTCGTTGTCGTCCTTGAGCCGTCCTTTGCTGAAGGGTGGAACCGCAGGGCGACCGTGCACTACATGAAGGAAGATTTCGGCAAGTCACTTGTCGATATTGAGCGGACCTTGGCTTTGGAACCTCGGCATTGGGGCGCATTATCAGGCCTTGCGATCATCCAGCGCCGATTGGGATTTGAAGATCAAGCGCTGTCCACGTTCCGGCGGGCATTGGAAATCCATCCAGGTCTCGAAAATGCAAGCGAAGCAGTCGAATCTCTTGAAAAGGAAGCAGAGGGCGAGCCCGTTTGATGGAAACGCGCAGATTCTGTGCCACTTAATCCGTATGAAGCGTTCCAACTATACGGTTTCAGTCCCTCAACATGCTCTCAGTTCTGCTCGCAATCCTTGTTGTACTCGCATCGCTTGCCGGTTACTCGGCCTTGCGGTTTCATCAGATCAGACGCTCGATCCGACCTGATGGGGAAATGTGCACCGTAGACGGTGTCCAACTCCACTATCATTTTTTTTCAGCGGAAAACGCGGGTCCAGATACGCCGACCTTGGTCTTCCTGCATGGTGCGAGCGGAAATGCCTATGATTCTCAACTCGCGTTTTTAAAGCCGCTGAAAGGGCGTTATCCGCTGCTTTTTTTGGACCGGCCCGGTTTGGGTTTTTCCGGTACAATCCCGGATGGAAAGAACTCGCCCGCGCGTCAGGCGGAGCTGATTGACGGACTGCTTCGTGAATTGGGCATTGATCGGTGTATTGCCATAGGTCACTCACTCGGCGCGTCTGTCACCGCTGCACTTGGTCTGAGGGCGCCGGACCGGATATGCGGTTTGGCGTTTTTAGCGCCTGCAACACATCCTTGGCCTGGCGGTGTCGCATGGTACAATCATGTGGCAGCGGCGCCGGTAATCGGGTGGTTGTTCTGCCGGATCTTGACGCTTCCCGTTGCCGAGTATTTGGCGCCACGGTCCATCCAGCACGTTTTTCATCCAGAGCCGCAACCAGAGAACTACAATCAGGCAACACGATTGCCATTGCTCTTTTTGCCGGACGCTTTCCGCTCAAATGCCACGGATATCGCTCGCTTGAAGCCTCACGTGATAGCGCAGTCCAAGGACTATGGTGATCTGGAGCAGCCCACTGTCATCTTAACCGGCACAGAAGACACGGTCGTGTGGCCATCCATTCACAGCGAAGGTTTGCTGCGCGATCTTCCAAATGCCGAGCTTGTGGTTTTGGAGGGGGCGGGGCACATGCCGCATCACACCCGAACTGATGCAATTGTCGAGGCTTTGGACCAGCTTGTTCTCCGGGTCGAGAATGCAAGCGTATTGGATTGCCGAAGCATCGCATAAAAAAGGGCGGCCAGTTGCCGCCCTTCTGGAAATTTCAACCGATTAGATCGTCAAATGCCGCCCTGGCCGTCTGTGCCAACAAACGCAATCCGCAACATATTGGTGGATCCTGGTGTGCCGAACGGGACGCCGGCCGTAATGATGATCCGCTGACCCGGTTTTGCCCATCCTTCAGAATGAGAAATCCGGCAGGCGCGATCGATCATATCCTCTTCGTTGGCAGCGTCTTCGCTGACCACACAGTGGAGACCCCAACCGAGCGACAGCCGGCGGGCCGTTGCCATGACGGGTGACAATACGATGATCGGGCTGGACGGGCGTTCCCGTGAAGCGCGCAAACCCGTGGCGCCGGATGTCGTGTAGCAAACCACTGCAGCCAGATTAAGCGTTTCCGCAATTTGGCGTGCCGCCGCAGAGATCGCATCAGAACCGGTCGCTTCCGGTTCGGTACGCTGGGCGTAGATGATGGTCCTGTAGTTCGGATCCTGTTCCACCTGTTGAGCGATCCTGTCCATTGTGGACACGGCCTCGATCGGAAAGTCGCCCGCTGCTGATTCCGCGGAGAGCATAACTGCATCAGCGCCTTCAAAGACCGCAGTCGCGACGTCAGAAACCTCTGCACGGGTTGGTACCGGTGCGGTGATCATGGACTCAAGCATTTGGGTTGCGATAACCACCGGCTTTCCTGCGCGCCGGCAGGCGCGTGTGATCCGCTTCTGCAGACCTGGAACCTGTTCCAGCGGCATTTCAACGCCAAGGTCGCCACGAGCCACCATGATCGCGTCTGACAGCTCGATGATTTCATCAAGGCGACCGATCGCTTGCGGCTTTTCAATCTTTGCAAGCACACCAGCGCGGCCGCGAGTGATTTTGCGCACTTCTGCAAGATCGTCCGGGCGTTGAACGAAGGACAGTGCAACCCAGTCTACGTTCTGCTCAAGTGCGGCAATCAGATCCTTATGGTCCTTTTCCGTCATCGCGCTGGTCGCAATTTCAGAGTCTGGAACACTAACGCCCTTTCGGTCAGAGAGCTTGCCGCCCACGATAACTTCGGTCTGAGCTTTCGTCGGATTCGCTTCTGTTACCCGCAGTTGGATCTTTCCATCGTCAAGAAGCAACCGATGACCTGGTTCCAATGCCTTCAAGATTTCCGGGTGAGGAAGGTGCACTCGATGAACATCGCCTGGCGACGTATCTGCATCCAATGTAAAGACTGCTCCGTTTTCAAGCATCACCGGGCCATTGCCGAATGTGCCTACGCGCAGTTTTGGTCCCTGTAAGTCGGCAAGAATCCCAATCGGTCTTCCTGTTACTTCCTCCACAGCACGGATGCGGCTGACCAGCATCTTGAGACGATCATGATCGGTATGGCTCATGTTGATGCGAAACACATCAGCACCAGCTACATACAATTTTTCGATGATGTCTTGTTCTGAGGAGGAGGGTCCGAGAGTTGCTAGAATTTTAACTCGTCGGTTTCGCCTCATCGCCCACCTGTCCCTTGTTGCACGGGTTCTGTGAGCTGGACTGTCCAGCTGCTTTGTTCTCCCGTGTCGATTTCAAAAAAGCCTGTCCGCTCGAAACCCCGAGCAACGCAATCTTCAATTCCGCGAATGGTGAATTCTTTTTCTCGGGTGCACATGAAGGCGCGTCCGCCCCATTCGCCGAACTGATCGTAATCCACTGCATAGATGTAATAGTAGCGTGACACCAAAGCGCCCGGGACCAGTGTTTCACAGCTGTTGGACGCAAGATTCCACCAACCTTCAGTGATCCAGTCGGACTTATCCTTGTACCCAATAGCCACACCAACCTGGCTGTCCGTCTTGTTGCATAGACGGAGATCAGCGTGTGCGTTGTCGCTGAAAACGATGTTCAGGAAGACGGCCAGACTTAAGGCGCAGAAGGTCTGAATGGATGCACGCATCCACGTTTGCGACCAGCCCCGGTGCCGTTCCCCTACCTTCAACATACGCAGTCGTTCACTTTGCTGCTTTACAGACATTGGCTTTTTGCGTGGACAGGAGTGTCTTGTCAACGTCGTTAACAAGATATGTGCGGGAGGAAAACCCCTTGACATCCATCGCTTCCATCTCTTGGGCCCACCCAGATGAAACCAAGCTATCCTATGAAGTTATAATTGGGGCGGGAACATGACCGTACCTCCGTGGGTAGCCGTTAGCCGTCAAAAAAGGGTAACCAAACACTTTCATCCACATCAAAAACCTATGTTGTTGATTGCTCACCGCTGCGATTATCTAGCGGGTCCTTGGAATTGGGCTTGGTTCCCTTGAGCCTTTGTCGTAAATCTGGCGCCTCGCCACCACAGCTGTATTTGAAATCAAGAAGATCAAGATGACCGATCCTGTCCCTATGCCGGACACGTCCTTTCAGCCGTTTGAATATGTTCACGGTGACGAGACCGCAGGCATCCTGCTGTTGTGTGATCATGCACGGAACACGGTCCCGGATGAGTATGGTGATCTCGGGGTTCCTGCCGCTCAGTTCGAGCGGCACATTGGTTACGATATTGGAGCGCGAGCGCTCACACTGGAACTGGCGCGTCGTCTCAATGCCCCGGCGTGCTTGTCGACATACTCAAGATTGTTGATTGATCCCAATCGGGGCGAAGATGACCCAACCCTGATCATGCGCGTATCGGACGGTGCCGTTGTCCCTGGGAATGCGGCAGTTGATGCGACTGAGAGGCAGCGGCGGATTGATCTTTTTCACAAGCCGTATCATGACCTGATCGATGCAACGCTGGATCGGATGATGGCGGTTGCGTCGGCGCCAGTGATCATTTCGATCCATAGTTTCACGCCAGTCTGGCGGGGCGTCGCGAGACCTTGGCATGTCACGGTGCTCTGGGACAGCGATCCGCGCGCTGTCGATCCGATGCTGGCAGGTTTGAGGGCACAAGCCGATCTGGTTGTCGGAGACAACGAACCCTACGATGGCGCCCTTGAAAACGACACGATGTATCGGCACGCAACCAAGCGGGGCCTGTCTCAGGCTCTTCTGGAGATCCGGCAAGATCTAATCGGAGATACCCGAGGGGCGATGGAGTGGGCCGATCGGTTGGAGCTTTTACTGAAAGAACTCGCACAATCACCGGAATGCCGTCAGGTTCGACACTATGTGTCGCGATGTGGCAGCAAATGACCGCTTGGTTTCAGGAGCAGAGTTGAGGGAGATGAGTTGATGGATGATCAAACGAAAATTGAGCTGGAAGCTGCCGTTTTCCGCCGGTTGGTCGAACACCTGCGTGGGCGAACCGATGTTCAGAACATTGACATGATGAACCTTGCAGGCTTTTGCCGCAATTGCCTGTCCAATTGGTATGCGGATGCGGCTGCAGAAAAGGACATGAACCTGGACAAGGACGCAGCTCGCGAGATTGTTTACGGAATGCCCTACGGTGATTGGAAGGCAAAGTATCAAACCGAGGCCACAGCCGAGCAGAAAGCCGTTTTTGACAAAAACAAGCCTGAGCATTGAGGGCGCTGGTCTGGTCCGCTTGACGTGCCTCTTGAAGTCTGGCAGGGCACCGGCCGGAATTAACGTGGACTGGTGTTGTGACACCATCCGTAACGTCAACGCAGAAGAAGAACACAACTAACCAAGGAGAAACACTCGAATGTCCGATCCGGGTGGAGTGGCCGCAGACCAGCTGCGCGCTTTCATTGAACGTATTGAACGTCTGGAAGAAGAAAAGAAGGTCATCTCGGATGACATCAAGGACGTTTACGCCGAAGCCAAGGGCAATGGCTACGACGTGAAGATTCTGCGCAAGGTTGTCTCTCTTCGCAAGAAGCAGCCGCATGAGCGAGAGGAAGAGGAAGCTGTGCTCGACCTCTACCTGCATGCGCTTGGCATGGCAGGGGCCGGGCCGTCCGAGGGCTAAGCTAATTGCGAAAACTAAAAACGCCGGGCATTTGTCCCGGCGTTTTTTTTGATGTCGCTGCGTTCTGAAATCTCGCTATCTGGCAAACCGGACAGGCAGCACTACGATCGCGGGTCCGTCAAATCGGTCTGTGCGCAGATTGCCATAAGGATCTTGCTGGAAGCTTGCAGCCACAAACCGGTTGCCCGGCTTCATGACATTGTTCAGTTGCCGCTGATTTGGATGGCTCAGCCACGCAAATGTCTGGTGGCGGGCTGTGCCTGCGCCAGTCAGCAGAAGTGGTTCGGACCGGTCCGGCAGGCTTGCGAATCCAGCAAGTGGATCAACAATCTGGTCTTTTGGAATGCGTCCGGATACCGATGGCCGTGCGGTGGCTGCTGCAGGTACAGCCGTCGGACGCGGCGCTGCGGCTTGTTGGTTCGTGGCGGTGCCAGGCCGTAGTGACCGTGTCAACTCGGGCGGTGTCGGTGCCGCCGATGCATAGGCAAGTGTGGTATCTGAGCGCGGGGCAGGGGCTGGTGAAGGGATTGCAGTTCCCGTTGCAGCAGCAATTGCCGCCACCGGATCGTCAACCGTTGTTCCCTCAGAGCCACCAATTTTCTCTGCTGCGGCTTGTGCAGCTGCTTGGAGGCTCGCTGCCGGCTTTTGTGCCGGAGCCCTTGCAATCTGGAACCGTGCGTCGAGCGGTTCGCTTGCAGCCGAAGGCTGGCCAGCATTCAAAGCTGCCCGTTGACCATCAAGCGTGTTGGGTGCGGGTGTTGGAACAGATGCCGCACTTGCAATTTGAACTGGCTGCTCGTCGATTGGCTTCAACTCTGGAGCTGCACTTGCCACTGCAATGACGGGAGCCTCCTCAGGCGTGTCTATGATCTTGCGAGTAGGTACAGGAGGATTGGCTACGACAGGTGAGACAGCGTCGGCTTGTGATGCGGTTTGGCGGCCTCCGACTGCGCCGGGCCGGGTGGCATCGGAGTTTCCAGCGCGCTCGCCGCCACCAAACAGGCTGGCAAACAAGTTACCACCGCCCTCAGGCGCTTCACGCGTAACATTCGCCGGAGGTGTGGGTGCTGGCGCACTGCGGACACTCTGGTTCCGGGTCGTAAGCGTCCGTGCACCTTGATCCCGATCATTGATGTTCCGCGCGGCTGAAGTGTCGTTTGATGCGACAATGGTCGGCCGTGTTGAACTCCGCCGGCCGGATTTTGATTCCGCGAGGGCGATCTTGTAGCCCTTCATCGGCTTGCCGTCGGAGGGGATATGCAAAGTCTTGCCGTTCGGGAATACCCGGGCAAGCTGCGACCGGCTCATCTTCGGCCAATGGCGAACGCTACCTGTATCCAGATGGACAAATGGCGATCCCGAGCGCGGATAATACCCGACACCGCCAATCTGCTTGCGCAAGCCGGTTTCACGCAGCTTTCTGATGTTCACGCCAGGAATATAGAAATCCATGGCTTTGCCGAGCGTGTGCTGGCTGTTTCTGGCAACGCCTTTGGAGCGCTTGCGCAACATGTTGTTCGTTGCAGGCGACCGGTAGCTGGATACAACGTGAATGTAATCTCTGGCCCGTACCTTTTGGTAGACTTCCCAAACAAGGTCGAGCAGTTCCGGATCAATTTTTGTGATTTCGTTGCGCCGCCAGTCGCGCAGAAACCGATTGGCTTCCCGCAGACCGGACGGAATATACCGGCCGTTCTTCTTGAAAGTGATCGAAACACGCTCTTTGGTATGCGTGTTGTATAGCTTCAAGGTTCTGGTTTCTGCTTGAACCGTGCCTGCAAATGTCATGGCAAGCGCCACGATCGCTGCCGCTGAAATCGCGGCGCGTTTCATCCAGGCGACGGCGTCGAAACCAACAGACCGTTTACGCAATTTCTATCCCGCCGTTTTGTGGTGGCTTGCACCCATCCCGTGCTCCCCAGCAGAACCCGAGTTTTACATGCCGCAGGTTAAGAAGTTTTTACCCTAATCTCAGTTCTGCAGAAATCGTGGTAAAATTGCAACTTGTTGGGCGGTTATCCGCAATGGATTGCGCGCAATAACCAAAGGGCATCCCGTACCGCCCGAATGTGTCCAAAAATCGGCCAAAGCCGAGTGGGCGCCTTAAAGTGTTCTGAAATTAGGCAGCTGCATCCGTGCCGCCATCGTCCAAACCGTATTCTTTGAGCTTGCGATAGAGGGTGGAGCGGCCAATGCCCAGCCGCTTGGCAACTTCTGTCATACGCCCGGAATAGTGTTTGATGGCGGCCCTGATCAGCTCTTCCTCAATATCAGTCAGTTTTCTGACATGTCCTTCCGGGTCAAGGTTCCGCATGAAGCCAAAGGGTGCTGAGCCCTCAAATCCGGCCGGTGTTGAGGTGGTCGTTACTGTCGGCGCACCATGTTGTGCAGGTGGCGGCGTTATGTAGCCCGGGTCTTGCGGAGCTGCGGCAAAGGGAGCTGGAGCGCTTGGGTGCACAACGCTGGACTGGCTACCAGGGTGCTCGATTGCGGCTGCAATTTGCGGAAAATCGTCGATGGTCAGCTGAGCTCCATCACATAAGACAACGGCCCGGAAAACGGTGTTCTGCAATTGCCGAATGTTGCCGGGCCATGTGTACTCCTGAAGCATGGCCAATGCGTCTTGGGCAACACCAGACACTTGGGGCTTACCTTCTTCAGCCGCAAAGCGTGCCAGGAAATGCCGCACGAGGGCTGGGATGTCTTCCCGACGGTCTCGCAATGGCGGGATCCAAATGGGGAAAACGTTCAGGCGGTAGTAAAGGTCTTCACGGAACGCGCCGTCTTTGACTTGGTCAATGAGCCTGCGATTCGTTGCAGAAATGAGCCTGAAATCCACTTTGACCGGCCGGCGAGACCCGATCGGATCAATCTCGTTTTCCTGTATGGCTCGGAGCAGCTTGACCTGCACATCTTGTGGCAACTCACCCACTTCATCTAGAAAAAGGGTGCCGCCATGTGCTTCCTGGAATTTGCCGACATGCTTGTCGACCGCTCCGGTGAAAGCGCCTTTTTCGTGGCCGAAAAGGATTGATTCCACCAGATTGTCGGGGATGGCACCGCAGTTGACCGTGATCAACGGTTTTGACTTGCGGTCACTGGATCCTTGGATCGCGCTTGCGATCATTTCCTTACCAACACCGCTCTCCCCTTCGATTAGAATGGGGATGTTGGAGGCAGCAGCCCGCTTGCCCAGATTAATCACCCTCTCCATTGCCGGCGAATGGGTGATGATGTCGGCAAAGGTCAGGGTTCCGGAAGCCTTCTTCTGGATCCGGGTGATTTCACCTTCCAGGGCGGACGTTTTCAGGAGGTTTCGGATCGAGACATTCAGCCG
>CALDSI010000270.1 GCA_937911395.1 uncultured Labrenzia sp. | reverse complement strand
CAGATTGGACTGGCTCAGGATGTTGCGCCGCGACGAATCTGCCAGTGTGAAGGTAGAGATAAAGGTGGTTTTCATGGCTGTTACCTCGTGGCCATCAAGAGATCGTCGAGCATGGAATCAACTGCAGTGATCAGACGCGATGCCGCCGAATAAGCGCGCTCGATTTCGAGCAGCAGCGTCATTTCTTCATCAATGTTGACACCTGTGGTGTTGTTGAGGTTTTCCGCTGTCCGGCCGACAATGACGGACTGGATTTCAACATTGCTGGTCATGGTCTTGCGGCCACTCTCCAGCCAACTCACTGAAGATGCGGCGAAAGAGGATAGGCTGGCATCCGGATCAAGCTCGACGGAAGACGCGAAAGTCCGCGGTGTGTCGAACGCCGTTACAAGTTCCTGGAGGCGGTCGGAGAACCCAGCATTGCCTGCCGGGTTGTAGTTGAACGCCGCGCCCGCCAACCCACCATCCCGGATGGCATCAAGGCTGCCGCCCTGATCCGGATCTGCGTTTGGATTCACTCTGATATCAGCTGCAATTCCGCTGGGCACAGTGCTTGGCGGGATCGGTGTCCCGGTCCCCAGAAACAGCCCTTGCTGGAAAACACCAGGAGTTGTTTGATCTTCTTCCTGGAAAGCTTCAATCAGGCCGCGAGCGATTTCATCCAGTTGGTCTTGATAGGTGACGGCCGTGTCGTCTCGAAGTTCAGCCAAACCATGCAATCGGCCAGAAGAAATCGGCATGACTGCGCCCGGTCCAGCAACCGGAACGCCATCAACGATGACAGCATTTCCCGATGTGTTGGCGTCATAGGTGATGGTAGGCGCGAAAGTCACCGACCGCGCGGTGGTCTCGAACAGCGTAACGCCACTGTCTGTGTAGACGACGACATCCCCGTTCGCCCGGCTCAGCGTGCTGATGCCGATCTCTTCCGACAAGGACAACAGAACCTGGTCCCGCCTATCCAGTGCATCGGTCACATCTGCTCCGCTCTGTGTCCCCTTCACGATCACAGAGTTGAGGTCTTCGAGCTTTCCGAGCAGTGAGTTTATTTCGCGGACAGACGTCGCCATGTCAGCATCCGCCGTTGCCCGAACATCTTGGACCAGTTCCGTGCTCGAGCGGAGGCTGTCTGCCATATTCTTGGCGTTCAACAGCGCGTCTTGAGCCATCACAACGTTGTTCGGATCTGACGCGTAGTTCTGCAAAGACAGTTTCAACTGCCCGAGCTTTGCCGCAGGAGACGTTTCCAGTTCGGTATCACCGATTGTTTCGGCAAGCCGAGTCATTCCGTCCAGGACTGTTTGCTGAGACGTTCCAACCGACGTTGATGACAGAAGTGATGAATACAAAGCGCTGTCGGAAAGGCGAGCAATTCCGTTGACCCTCAACCCACCGGCTTGACCAGATGAGGTGTACATCGTGCTCAATTGCACGGATTTTTTCGAAAATCCCGGCTCCTGCGCGCCCGCAATGTTGCGGGCGATCACAGAGGATTCTGTCTGACGGGCAGCCAGCGCTGACTGGGCCACCTGCAGGGCGACGGACAAACTCATGACTTATTACTTTCAAGTTTCAATGCTGAATGGCATCAGCGGACCAGGTTCACCAGTTCCTGCATCAGGTCGGAGCCGGCCTTGAAGACCTGGGAATTGGCCGTGTAGGTGCGCTGGGATTCGATCATCGATGTGAGTTCGTTGGCGAGATCAACGTTAGAGCCTTCGAGCGCGCCAACAGCCAACTCGCCGAGACCGCCGTCACCCGGGAAACCCACCCGGACATCACCTGAGTCAATCGACGGGCGGTAGATGTTGCCGGACACCGGATCCAGTTTGTCCGGGCTCGGTACATCGGCGAGCGGGATCTTGTAGATCGGCCGACGGTCGCCGTTGGTATAGATCGAGTACAAGGTCCCGTCTTCGCCGAATTCCACCTTCTCAACGGAGCTCGGTGCGTTCCCGTCAGCATCCACATTGGTCACTGTGAATCCTGCATCGGTGTAGGTAGAGTTGGTCAAGTCAATGTCATAGGTGCCACCATTCGGCACCGTAATGTTGACTGCAGTCACCGCGCCGGTCCGTTGACCGGTCGTTGTGTCAAACTGGATGGTGCTTGTCCCGATGTTGGCGGCACCATATGGAAAACCGCCAGTGGCCGGATCCCTGTCAGCCGCATTGTAAACGGTCACTTCCCAATCGGTTGTCGGCGGCGTGTCCGTCGTCTTGGTGTAATAGACGTCCAACGTTACCTCATTGCCGAGATTGTCGTACACGACCAAGGAAGTCTTGTGAGAATACTCGGCGGTCGCAGCGTTCGCGGACGGCAAGTTGGCAGCCGCAACAATTGCAGAATCTTCATCAACGTTGGCATGCAAGGTCGCCGTGCTCGTCGGAGTTGCTTCGAGCTGATTTTGTGTGATGTTGACCGGTTCCAGCCCGCCAAGACCATTTGCGACCACGGACGGTGCATTGCCGTTGGTAATCGGATAGCCCTGCAGATACATGCCAGCCGTATTGACCAGATATCCTTGGCCGTCCGGAACAAACGACCCTGCGCGCGTCAGGGCCTGGGACGCTCCGGCACCGGTGCTGTCGGACACGATGAAAAACCCATTTCCGTCAACTGCCAGATCAAGCTTCGAGGATGTGAAGCTCATGGAACCCTGATCGGAAATTGCATGTTTGGTGTGCGCTTGAACGCCGCCGGAATTGTACGATCCACCACCTTGGGCGAGTACCTGGGATGCGAATTCGGTTTCCGCCCGCTTATATCCGGTGGTGCTTGAGTTCGCGATGTTGTCGGCGACCGCGCCGAGCTTGCTCGATTGCGCGTTCATGCCGGACACACCGGTGCGCATAATCCCAGAAAGACCCATGGAATGTCTCCAGTTTTCAATTCAACTGGTGACAGTCAAACCGATCCAGCTTGCGCGAAGCTGTAGCCCAGGATCGGTTTTATCAATTATTACAGAAACTTATTTATCTTAAACTTTAAGTATCGGGATCACGAACCGGACCACAGGGCGCTCGTAGCGACGGTTTTTAACGTTCAAGCGCCGCAGAACGCTTTGGAGTTTTTGGTCCAGTTGCCGAAACCCGATGCAACCATGTTGCGGATCACCGTGCAGACATAGCGCTGCTGGGCGGGATCATTGTATGGACCGGCATGATAGCGGGCAACCGCCATGGTCCATGAGCCTTGGCGGCCACGCAGTTCTTTCAAAAATCGGGCGGCATATTGCACGTTCGCCCGCGGATCGAGCATGTGATCCACGGAACGGAACTGATCCGAATGATAATGATGATTGATCTGCATGCAGCCGATATCGATCAGCTTCTTGCCGTTCTTGCGCGCAGCCTCAATATCCCGCCGCGCTGCTGTCCGGCTCGGCGGAAACACGGATTTGCCTTCGATATTCAAGGCATGCGGATAAAGGGAGTTGCGCCGGCCTGTCTCGGTCAGACCCACAGCGTAGAGAATCCCGAGCGGGACCTGATACTTGCGTGATGCTGCCACCATTTCGCGTTCGCAGACGTTTTGAATTTCCGCGAACGCCGGTATCGGGCGGACGAGTGCTGCACTACATATAGATGCCGTTAGAAAGGCCGATGCCAGAGCCGTCATCAACACTTTGCTCCCGTGCCGGTTCAAAGCCGGGGAAAGCACTGCTTTCATCGTTGCCGCCAGCTTGGTCGCCGCGGCCGCCTGTGCCATTCCCGGGTGCGTTCTGGTTCTGCTGATCCCCGAACGCGCCACCGGTTGTGCCTTGCTGACCTTGCGTGGAGCTGGTGTTGGAGTTGGAGACATTGGTCGTCACAGTGGCACGGTCATCGGCGGCCTGGATCGTGATCGTGTCGGCTTTAAAGCCTGTGGTTCGAAGCATCTGATCCAGCAGTTGCCTATCTTGTTTCAAGAGCTCGGCTGTCTGTGCTTTGCTGGTTGCCAAGGTTACTTCAACATTCTCGCCGACCATACGAAGCGAGACTTTAACTGTGCCAAGCTCATGCGGGGTCAGCTGGATTTCCAATGTCTTCAGAACCGGCCCTTCCGCTTTGTGGGTCAGCCCACCTTGAGTACGTCCGGTGTCGACCGGAATGTCCTTGAGGGCAGTTGCGATCTGCTCACCCACCTGTTGTGCAGGTGAAAGCCGCATGTTCGGCGCAAAATGCGTTTCCTGGCGCAGGACCTTGACCGTTCCGGCGGCTTCTTCCGGCAAAGCATTGCGGGCTGCGGCCGAACCTGTTGCCCCCTCGCCAACACGTTCGGGTTCGATACCGAACTGAGCGAAAAGCGATGATGTCCCGGTCTTTGCACCTTCACCAGCAGCGACCTGTGTGCCGTTCGCTGCATTTTGAGCCAACATTGTTTGCTGACCAGCCGTATTCTGCGGTGCCGTTCCCGGAAAATTGGACTGCGCTGTTTGCGGTGTCCCCTGCCCGGCACGCGTAGCAAGGACGGTTCCAAGAGGCAATGCGGCCGCAGCCGGCATGGAGTGCTGAGTGGACTTGGTTTCGGCAGCGTCTTGTCCTCGAGCGCCTTCTTTTCCGGCGGGTTGGGCACCCAAGACTGTCTGGGACGCCTTTCGGATGGCATCCGTCAAATTGGCCACCCTGAACGATGATGGTTCCGGCTTGCCAGCGGCATCTGATTTGACAGTGTTTGCAGTTTCTTCGTTTGTCGCCGTGTCTGTCTGCTCCGCACCCTGAGTGGTTACCGCTTTCCGATCGCCATCCTTTGCATTGCCATCGACAGCCTTCAAATCCGACATCATGGCCCGAAACTGATCCGCGACATCTTTTCCTGTGTTCTTGCCGCCTTCGCCCTGGTGCCCGTCTCCGCCGACCGGAGCCTTGGAGGGTGTGCGGATCATCGCTTGGGTTGTTACAGTCATTTCTTCACGTCTCCAGCCTGCGCCAGCATTGTTTCGGTGCGGCGCAACAACAATTCCGCAAGTTCCATGTCGGCCGTGAGCCAGTCACGTTCCGCGGGAGGCCGCAGTGGTCCGCCGGAATTGAAGGCTCCAATGAAGTTGTCGGGAGGATCCGGGAAATGGCGGATCGAATTCAGAACGGTGTTCACCGCATACAGAAAATCCAAATCCTCAGGCGTTAACGCAGCTTTGTTCACTGTCCATAAGAGATCGCGATTGGGTTTGACCGCCTCACGGTTCAACCGGGTGGCAACCTGATAGATTTTTAAAAGTTCGTATTCCGCCGTTCCTACAACGGCCAGCATTTGAGCCTGATCGGTCGCCTTCGAAGCGATCTGAAGGTTTCCGCCCAACAAGGCCGAGCGCGCAAGCCGCATGTAAAGTCCGCGTCGGCTGTCGTCCTCGAACTCTTCAAGCACGCCGTAAAGCAGATCAAACTTGTCCTGGTCTTCCACGAAACCGAGCGTGTCGAGGGCAATGGCGAACCGGCGCCGGAAATCACCTGAATAGACCGAGGCCCGATACCGGCGCAGATACCGGATCGAAAGCGTCCGGAAGCGTTCAATGTCCCCGACCAGACCGGCGACCAAGACCTCGCGTCTAAGCGCAGCTTCCTCAACCAGCGTTCCTGGCATCAAAAGGCTCGCGATCTGCAAAAGCTCCATCGCCCTGACCGGATCGGTCTGGATGTAGGGGACCGCTTTTACCAAAGCTATATGCCCACCAAGGCTCGGCGGAAGATTCAATGGGTCGACATCGGCAAGGCGGGTGAGCATGTCCTCTTCGCGGCCTTCCACATAGGCCAAGGACGCTTCCATCAAGTTCAAGTCTATGACTGGCGCCGGGGTCAACGTCAGCAAATGACGTATAACCTCCGGATTACCGCCGCTCAGAAGATGAATGACCGATGCCCGGGCATTGCGAGGATCCTGCCAGGCTTCTGGCGGCAACTGCAGAAATGCCTCATCCATTTTTTCGAGCAAGGCCCGCTGCATGGCCGCAGCTGAATCACTGCCCGAGGCAACCTGCTCCTGTGCGCTTTGGAGCGCGCGCACCATCTCAAACGGCTCCTTGGCAGTTGGGTTTGCTGTTGCCTGGCCCGCGGAGATCACACAAGCTCCAAGGATCGCGACGACGGTCGCTGTAGTATGCTTTATCCAGCGAAACTGAGTTGACCAATTGTACCGGTTCATTCCGCAGCCTCCTCCAGCAAGTAGATTTCCACCCGCCGGTTGCTCGCCGAAAACGGATCATCCGCATTTTTTAAGTGCCGATCGGCAGCGCCTTCAATACGCACGAACCGGTCCGATCCAACCCCGCCGCGCGACAGCATATACAGCGCCATGTGGGCCCGCGCCGAAGACAGCCGCCAATTGTCATAGGTCTTGCTTTTGAACTGTCGGGCATCTGTATGGCCGGTTATGACAATCTGCGCTTCAGTTTTGGAAATCACCTTGCCAAGGCGCTCAAGCAAGCTGACCAGTTCCGGACGCGGCTCAGCTGAGCCTATGGCAAACATGCCGAAGTTCTGATCATCGGTCAGACTGATCAACGCGCCATCGTCTTGCCGGACAACTGTGATCTGAGCAGCGGTGTTTTCAAGCAATGTGCCCTCCGCAGCCTCAAGGACTGTCATCAGTTCGGCGACCAAACGAGCTCCGGGCACACTCTCGGCTTCAACCGCTCCACCTTCGGCCCCGGTCGCAACCGCGGTTTCCAGATCTCTCCTGCTGACATGCGCAACGATCTGGTTCTGTGAAGTTGCGGCAAGTTCGGAAGGACCATCGCCAGATGCTGTTCCGGTTTCGCTAGTGGGTCCGGTTCCGCTTTCAGATTGGGTCAACTCTGTGGTGCCATCGGTGTCGAACGGCGCACTCCAGGACTTGTCACCGTCTGTTTGTTCGCCGCTTTGTCCCGCTCCGTTCCCGGTGTCCGGCCGTGTCGGCAAACCGGCTGTTTCGGCAGCTGCGCCGTCAACACCGCGCCCTGGACGGAATTGCCAGAACTGCGGGTCGAAAGGATCCCGGTAGGCCTCACCGCCGAGGGCGCCTTGTTCCTTCTCCAGGCCGGAACCAATGCCCTCCGGATTGGATTCCACAGTCCGGGCGACATTGATTTTCTGGGCGAGCGTATCGAGCACCGCGTATGGATCAGTGAACAGAATGGACTCTGGATGAGATTGAGTGAATTCTCCAGAAGTTGACTGAGCGCCCGCCGTCGCTTTTATCTCATCAGCATCCGCTGCATTCACGCCTTCCGTTTCTACGTCCGCTTCACCGGACCGTTCCAGGGTACTTTCCTGTTCATCCGTTCCACCGAGCTTTCCTGTAAACAGTTTGGTGCCGTTTTCGTTCGTGTCGCCATTGACGATCGGATCATTGAGACCCTTCCGGTTGGGAGCTGTCGAGGCCAGTTTGACCGGATTGAAATATTGCGCGACACCGCGGCGGACGCTTTCGTCGGTCACGTTGATCAGCCACATGACCAGGAAAAACGCCATCAATGCCGTCATGAAGTCCGCATAGGCAATTTTCCAAACGCCATGGGGCTTTTCGTCATCGTCCCAGTTGTTCCGGCGCCGGACAATCACAATTTCATTCGGCATGTTGTCCATCAGACCGTCTCCTCAAGGTGCAACGTGTCGAGCTGGCCCAACCAGGCTCCCAGCCGGGTTGCGATAACGGTCTCATCGAATATCGCTTCCAACTCGACCTGATCGGCTGGCTGAACCTCAATCCGGTCTTTCAAGTCCGGCAACTGCTGGAGCACCTGTGCCACGAGTGTTTCCGGTCCACGCATACGGATAGAGGTTCCACCAGGCACCTCTGCCAGTTGTGTCAGTTGCTCGGCGAAGGCCCTGACCAGCTGGTCGACTACGTTTTGCTTCAGGAAAGGCATCAGAAGCTTGGAAACGGAGTAGGATAGGCGTTTTTCCGTTATCTCGAGAAAACCATCGATCGCGGCTGCGACATTTGCAGATTCCCTCATCTCAAAGCGGATCTGCTCTTCCTCCAGATCCCTTGCATGTTTCTCGCGCTCCTGTTCAAGGAGGGCCTCGTAGTGATGACGGGTACGCTCGTCTCCCTCACTCAATCCACGCTCATATTCCGCGCGCCGGAGCTCTTCCTCGCTCAAGATGGGTTCCGGTTCGTGATCCGGCATGATCACGTCAACCATCAGGGCGTCTTCAGGATCAAAAGACTTGAAAGTCGGGGCCGAAAAAACCGGAATATGGGCAGCTGCAGATGCGGTCATCAGGTGCGCTCCGTGTCATAGAGCCACTGGCGCAGGATCGCGGCAGACTGCTCTTCGTTGAACTCCAGAAGGGATTCCAGCTTCTTCAGGGCGGATTTGTTCCGCTTGCTGTTGAGATCCTGAAGCAGATCGGAATGGTCCGGCGGCATGAGGAAACCAGTTTCGCCATCCAAGGGATCTGCGGCATCTTCTGCACCTTCCGGCAAGAGACCGATCTCTGCCATTTCGGCCTGCTCGCTGCTCACTTGCGGAACGAGGGCAGCAACAGCCGGACGCAATCCGAACCAGATAACCAGCATGGAAACCGTCAGGATCGCCAGTGCGTTGATGATGTTGCCAGATTGGCGGAGCAGATATTCGGTGACACCGATCGGCGGGATCGGTTCCAGGTCCCGGCCGCCATCAACGAAGTCGACGACGGAGACTTTGACAAGATCGCCCCGATCTTCGGCAACCCCTGCGGAAGATGCCACCAGCGCTTCGATTTCACGAACCTGTTCTTCGATCTGGGATTGAGTCGGTGATCCGCCAAGAGAAGCCGCCAAGCGTGCACGGTCGACAAGCACGGCAATGGACAAGCGGTCAACGCGGTAACCGTCCTGCGATGTTTCGATCCGTTTGGACGAGATTTCATAATTGACGGTCTCTTCGCGCCGTTCCGCCTCCTCCAGAGACCGTTCTCCGCCATCCGCTTCGACATTTTCATCTGGCAGGTTTTGTTCCGCAGTCACTGGCGTTGCCGCGCTGGAGTTTTCCGCATTTTCGTTTTCACGAATTGTACGGACAGACCGTTCGATCCGCGAATCCGGATCAAAGATGGTTTCAGCAATCATCTTCCGGTCGGTATTGAGCTTTGCCGCGACGCTGACCTGAAAGTTGTCGAGACC
>CALDSI010000269.1 GCA_937911395.1 uncultured Labrenzia sp. | reverse complement strand
ATTGGACAGCCGCAGCCGCTCAGCACCCCGATCCACATCTTCGCGGACAAAACCTGACAGCACGGTCAATCCTACTTCCGGGTCCTGAGTTTCGGGCGCGAGTGCATCAAGTTTGCGAAGTACTTCAAAGTCCTCAATTTTTGCCAGACCGCCGGTCGCGATTTCCCAAAGGCCGCAATCGTTCATCATCCGCACCGCAATTGCCGCCTTCGGAGCAGAGACGAGACGGCGCATTTCGTGACCAATGCGTTCGGCCGAAAGGTGGCGCAAGCCATCGCGCTGGCGCAGGCAGGCACCAAGGCCTTCGGTATCCATGTCGCCATCGCCATAGGCTGCATAGATCCTGAAAAAGCGCAGGATTCGAAGATAATCTTCGCGCAGCCGCATGTCAGGATCACCGATGAACCGGACACGCCTGGCAAGACAATCCTCCAGACCACCGAGCGGGTCGTGCAGTTTCCCGAGGCTGTCCACATAAAGCGCGTTCATTGTGAAGTCGCGCCGCAGGGCATCCTTTTTCCAGTCACGCCCGAACACCACTTTTGCCTGCCGGCCATAGGTTTCAACATCTTCGCGCAGCGTGGTGACTTCGTAAGGAAACCCATCACTGATCACAGTGATGGTGCCGTGATCAATCCCTGTGCCGATGGGTTTCAATCCTGCATCGGCCGCCCGTTGCATGACGGCCTGCGGCGTGGCAGTCGTGGCGATATCGATGTCGGGTACTGGATGTCCCAACAGCGTGTTGCGAATGGCGCCACCCACAACACGCGCGCTATCATTGTCGCGATTAAGTGCCGAAAACACAGCCTGAATGCCGGGCGACCGCAACCAATTGGCCGCAGCGAGAATGTCTTCAGCTCTGTCTTTCATGAACTTATTCGAACCGCCCCGGAATGAGTACGCCGTCGCGGAATTCTGCCGGCCTGTACTGCGTACCTTCTGGAGCCCTATTGAATTGCGCCACGGCAACAAACCCGGAAATCGTTAAAAAGAGGCCTGCGACGGTCAACCAGGCGACCGGTCCGCGTGACCAGCTTTCCGGATTATCACCCTTTTTAGACAGCCAGAGATAGCACGCGTAACAAGCAAACGGCAGCAAAAACAGGAAGAGTTGTGTCAGAATAATGCGAAGCATCAGCGGTACACCGTGTCATATAATGAGCGGATAATGCCTGCTGTAACGCCCCAGATGTGACGTCCGGCAAAAGGCATTGCATAGAAGTAACGTCGTTTCCCCTGCCACTCGCGGCTCAGCTTTTGATGGTTGGCCGGGTTCATAAGAAACTCGAAGGGAACTTCGAAAACATCTTCAACTTCGTCCGGGTTCGGAACGAACTGAACGGGATCCCGGACCTCCGCAACGATTGGCGTGACCCGGTATCCCGATCCAGTCAAATAAGGCGCCAAATGTCCAAGCGGCTGTGCCTGGGCGGGATCCAGACCGATCTCTTCCTGCGCTTCTCTCAAAGCTGCCTCGACCGGTCCGTTGTCGTCCGGATCAATTTTGCCGCCTGGAAACGCCACCTGTCCGGCATGGGATTTGAGATGCGGTGTGCGCTGGGTCAAAACTACGCTCGGGCCGGCTGCGGTGTTACGGATACCGATCAAGACGGCAGCCTCCCTCGGAGGTCCCTTCCAAAAGGCGTAAGGCCCGACATCCGGATTCAATATGTGGTCGCCTGTTTCCCGTTCAGTGGGCACGCCCGCGGCCAATGCAAGCCGTTCTTCCAGATGCTGGGACCAGTCAGTCAATTTGGTTGCGGATGTATCAGTTGGAGCGGTCATTGCGCTTGATATGGGGTGCTTTCGTCAAATCGGCAATTGGATGAAAAAGGGCGATTACAGAAGGTCAGGGTCAACGGCAAAAAACTGACCACCGCTCCAAATTCCTGTTTCTAAACCGGCTTCTCCTTGACGTTCGACCATGTGGTCAACCAGCTGATACGTGAGTGCGCGCGTGAACAGCGCTTCAATGCGTCCGCGGACAACAACATAAGGCTTTATCCCGCCGCTGTCCGGTTCCTTTTCAAAACGCAATGGCCGATCCGATCCTACGCGGACCAGATCACCGAGATTTGTGCGCACGGTGAGTTGCTGGTCCGCGCCTTTACTTTCCACAACCATTTCCACAGCCAGCAGCGGAGCATCGTCGACCGTGATACCGATTTTTTCAACGGGGGTTACAAGATAGTGTTTGCCATCTTCATCCTTGCGCAGGACGGATGCAAACAGCTCGACCAGTGGCTTCCGCCCAATTGGTGAGCCGAGATAGAACCAGGTCCCGTCGCGCGCAATCCGGATATCCAAATCGCCGCAAAAAGGCGGGTTCCACTTGTCCACGGGCGGCGGCGCCTTGTCTTTCGAACCAGCTCGGCTCATCAAAGCTTTGAGGCCATCCGGTAAAGCAGCCTCTGGTTTGGCTTGCGATGTCATTTCACTCCCCGTCCCAACAGACGTCCGAATCTGTGATCCGGAATCTTACCTAGTCCGCGTCTAAACGAACGCCAATCCCAACTGGCACAACAATCGCACTTTTTGCGTTTATGCCGCAGCGAAGAAAAGAATCTTGGACCTATCCACTGTATGGCGCACAATTGTGCCTTATCTACTGAATTATATGGTGTCAGACTGGGTTAACTTAAAAAAAATTGGCCGCCCACCGAGCTACCCGGCAGGCATCAGCAAGATAAGCAACAGGACAGGTGATCAATGAGCGTCGTTTCTCCCGCAAACCCTTCTGAAGAAGATCTCGCTGCTGTTGCCGAAAGCGCCGAACGGGCCGTTGAGCGCATTTCAGAGGTTAAGGCCGATATCGCAAAGATTATCTTCGGTCAGGAAAACGTCGTTGAACAAACACTTGTGACGATCCTCGCCGGCGGACATGGGCTGCTCGTCGGTGTGCCGGGTCTTGCGAAGACCAAACTGGTCGAAACGCTGGGAACAGTTCTGGGACTGGATGCCCGGCGGATCCAATTTACGCCAGACCTGATGCCTTCAGATATCCTTGGCGCAGAAGTCATGGAGCAAGATACCAGCGGCGGACGATCTTTCAGATTTATTCCTGGCCCTGTCTTCTCACAGTTGCTGATGGCCGACGAAATCAACCGCGCCAGCCCGCGAACCCAATCAGCCCTCCTTCAGGCGATGCAGGAGTATCATGTGACCGTCGCAGGTCATCCGCATGATCTCCCACGCCCGTTCCATGTTCTCGCGACACAAAACCCGTTGGAACAGGAAGGCACATATCCATTGCCGGAGGCACAGCTCGACCGGTTCTTGATGCAGATTGATGTGCATTATCCGGACCTGGAAGCCGAGCGCCGCATTCTCCTTGAAACGACCGGAGCAGAACAGACCACCGCACACAGCGCGATTACTGCTCAGGAACTCATGGAATTCCAGCAACTCGTCCGCCGCATGCCGGTGGGTGAATCGGTGGTTGAAAGCATCTTGAAGCTTGTCCGCTCGGCCCGACCGGGCGGCTCGGACGAAAATTCCGATCTCACAAACCTGATTGCATGGGGACCAGGGCCCCGCGCCAGTCAGGCCCTGATGTTGACCGTCCGGGCCCGCGCACTTGTTGACGGACGCCTCGCCCCATCTGTTGATGACGTTCTGGCTCTTGCGGAACCAATCCTACAGCACAGGATGGCCCTCACCTTTGCTGCCCGGGCCGATGGGCATACCGTGCGGGACGTGATCCAGCGGGTGAAAGAAACAATCGCATAATTCGAAATTCCATCGCGAGGGAGCTGCCCAACATCATGGCATCATCAACGGAGAGTGTGAATCTAGACCAGGAAAACTGGCCGAACATCATCGGCAACGCCCGATCTGTTGCCGATGCACTCCCTGATCTTCTTGTTGAAGCAAGCCATGTGGCAAGTTCGATTATCGCAGGATGGCATGGGCGGCGGAGAGCCGGACCCGGTGAGAGCTTCTGGCAATTCCGTCCCTTCAATATGGGAGAGCCGGCCAAACGCATTGACTGGCGCCGGTCTGCCCGGGACGACCATCTTTATGTCCGCGAACGGGAGTGGGAAGCAGCGCACACCGTTTGGTTATGGGCGGATCTGTCCTCGTCAATGGAATTTCAATCCCGATTGTCCCAGGTGACCAAGCGGGACCGCGCACTGGTCCTGATGCTGGCATTGGCGGATATGCTCGCAGAAACTGGTGAGCGCATTGGTTTGACCGGTGTGACACGGCCATTTTCCGATCGCAGAGCAGCTGAACGGCTTGCAGACGCCTTAACGCACCTGTCCAAGCCCGTAGCCTTGCCCGACCCAACTGACGTCAAGCGCTTTGCCGACGTTGTCCTGATCTCCGATTTCCTGGATCCGCTTCAAGATATAGCTGCCTGGATCGCCCAAGTCGCAGGGACCGGCGCACGTGGGCACGTCGTTCAGGTTCTGGACCCGATAGAAGAGACCTTTCCGTTCGACGGCCGTGTTGAATTCAACGACCCGGAAGCCGGCATTCGCTTAACTGCAGGGCGCGCCGAAACCTGGCGGGAGGAATATCATAGACGGCTTGAAGCACATCGCGCGGAAATCCGTGACATGGCCCGGCGCGCAGGGTGGTCATACGTCCTGCATCACACAGACCACTCAGCCGCCGAGCCACTGCTGGTCCTCCATAGCGCGCTTTCTGGCAACCTCGATACAATGCCGCGGGGGGGCGTCTGATCCGTGTTTGCCAGTTTGCCACTGACTTTTACCGCCCCGTGGGTTTTGACCGCACTGGCATTGCTGCCCGTGATTTGGTGGCTGTTGCGCTTGACGCCCCCACGGCCGCAACAGATCGCGTTTCCGCCCACCCGGCTATTGCTGGACATTGATGAGCACGACGAAACACCGCAGCGCAGCCCATGGTGGCTGACCTTGCTGCGGTTGCTCTTGGCGGCAATCCTGATTTTTGCGCTTGCCGGGCCAGTCTGGCGCGCGCAGGAACCAGTTGCGAGCCGGGACGGCGTTATGTGGCTTCTGATCGACAACGGCTGGACCTCAGCGACCTCTTGGGAGGATCAGGTTCGAACCGCTGAAAACATTCTGACCGAGGCAGAGCAAAACGGACAGCCGGTGATGTTTGCCGCCACCGCAGAAGGTCCGAACCAAAGCTTTGTTCCCGAAAGTCCCACGGCCGCGCTTGAAACTCTGCGTGCACTCGAACCGCGCCCCTATCCGCCTCTGCGCAGTGAGCTGGGCATTGGCCTCAGAAAGGCCGCACAGGATACACCTCCGGGCACCGTCGTATGGCTTTCAGATGGCACAGCCACCAATGATGCGTTTTTGGAAACTCTGGCGTCCCTGACAGAAGGCGTCCCGGTGACCGTGTTGACCGGACTTCAGACACCGCTTGGGCTCAAGGGTCTGGCCAACGATACTGAAGCGCTGAGCGTCGATGTGGTCCGTCACCCTGAGAATACGACATCGGTCATCAATGTGCGGGCTCTCGATCTGAAAGGCCTGGTGCTTGCGGAATCGACTGCGACGTTTGCGAGCGGTGATGTTGAGACCGAAGCCCGGTTCGAACTCCCAAGCGAGCTCCGCAATGACATCGCCCGTGTCGAAATCGCTGGAGAACAAGCGGCCGGAGCCGTGCAGCTTGTTGACGACAGCTGGCGCCGCCGAACCGTCGGCTTGATCTCCGGACAATCCGGTGACCTTGATCAACCGCTTCTCTCGCCTCTTTATTATCTTGAACGGGCGCTCGCTCCGTTTTCCGATATCCGCCGACCGCGGGACAGCGATATTGCAGCGGCCGTGCCTTCACTGATTGACCAGGGAATTTCCGTTCTCATCCTTGCGGATGTCGGCAGACTTCCAGACACAACGGCGATCGAACTCGGCGAGTGGGTCCAAAGCGGAGGCACTCTTGTCCGCTTTGCAGGCCCCAGAACAGCAGGCGGTACGGACGAGCTGATCCCTGTCCGCCTGAGGTCTGGTGACCGGTCACTCGGCGGATCACTCTCCTGGAAACAGCCTCAACATTTGGCACCCTTTCCGGATGCCTCTCCATTTTCAGGGTTGAAGGTCCCTGCTGAGGTGACGGTGAACCGACAGGTTCTTGCAGAGCCAACATCGGACCTGCCAAAACGCACCTGGGCAATGCTGGAAGACGGCACTCCGTTGGTTACCGCAGCTCAATCTGGTGACGGCAGCATTGTTTTGTTCCATGTAACTGCAGATTCCTCCTGGTCCAACCTTCCACTCTCCGGCGTTTTCCTGAACATGTTGCGACGTATCCTGTCAGTCTCCAATGTGGCTCAAGCATCAGAGACAGCCGAAGACGGCCAGCCGGCCCGCAGCGTTCTGCCGCCTCTGCGGCTCCTTGACGGCTATGGCCGTTTCGGCGCGCCGCCTGTCGATGTCACACCAGTGAGCGCCGCCAATTTTCGAGAGGCCTCTGCGAGCCGCCGCACGCCGCCAGGTCTATACGGCAGCGAGGATGGGTTCAGAGCACTTAATCTGATGCGCGCTGAGAATACGCTGCACCCCCTGAACATTGAGGCGCTAGGGCCAGACGCGGAAACAGCGCCTTATCCCGCGACTGATCCACTGGACTTGAGAGCAATCTTCTTCACTTTGGCCTTTTTGCTGATCATTGCAGACGCAATTGCCGTGTTTGTGCTTGCGGGCGGCCTGAACCGTCTACGCCTGAAAACCCGGATGGCAAGTGTCATCGGTACGTTAGCGTTGACAGCAGCCCTCGTCGTCACAGCAGGTAATCAAGAAGCATAAGCGCAGTATTCGTCTTATGACATGAGAGCATAGGAATCCACCCTCGAAACCCGGCTAGCCTATGTTTTGACGGGCATCCCAGAGGTCGATGATACAAGTGCCGCCGGTCTTGCCGGCCTGACGCAGTTTTTGTCAGAGCGCACCGCGCTGGAACCCGGCGCTCCGGTCGCCATCGACATTGCCCGTGACGAACTGGCCTTCTATTCGCTGCTTTACTGGCCGATAGATCCTTCAGCTGACAAACCGAGTGACCAGACGATCGCACGGATCGACACGTTCATGCGGAACGGCGGCACGATCCTGTTCGACACACGGGATCATATCAACGCGTCGACAACCGGTTTCGGATCGACACCTGCAACTTTGAAACTTCGGGAGATCCTGGAAGATCTTGATGTTCCTCCATTGGAACCTGTCCCGCCGGATCACGTGCTCACGAAAGCGTTCTATCTGCTCGACACATTTCCGGGCCGTTATTCAACCAGCCCGTTATGGGTGGAAAGTCTTGATGAAGTAAATGCCCGCGGTGACCGGCCAGTTCGTGCCGGGGACGGTGTTTCCCCGCTGATGATTACCGGGAATGATTTCGCATCGGCTTGGGCGATAACACCGACGGGTGAGTTCATGTTCCCGACTGTGCCAAACAACCCGATCCAGCGCGACTACGCGTTCCGATCTGGCGTTAATATCGTGATGTACAGCCTGACTGGAAATTACAAGGCTGACCAGGTCCATATTCCGGCTCTTCTGGAACGGCTGGGGCAATAGGAGGTTTGATGGACTGGTCTATTTCATTCGACCCGCTCGTGCCGCAATGGGTTCTGATATCCGCCGGTGCGATAGCTGAGGTGGTTGCCGCCCTTCTCGGCATCATCAACGTGCGCGGCTGGGTGCTGCGGGCGTTGGCCATGGCATTGCTCGTGCTTGCTCTGGCCAACCCGGCTGTGGAACGCGAAGACAGAGAGCCCTTGTCCAGCGTCGTGGCGCTTGTGGTCGATCGGAGCCAAAGCCAAAGGCTTGCTGACCGAGAAGAAACAACATCTGCAGCTGCTGAAGAAATTCAGTCACGCATCACGGAGCTGGAGGGGTTTGACCTCCGACTGCTCGAAGCCCGAAACTCAGGTTCAGGGGACGGGACGGAAGTCTTCCAGACCCTCGCAAACGGACTTGCAGATGTTCCACCGGAACGGGTTGGCGGCGCAATCATCATCACCGACGGGCAAATCCACGATATCCCGGAAAACGCAGAAGCGCTCGGCTTCGATGCCCCTGTTCACGGCCTCATCACCGGGACTGCGGATGAACGCGACCGCCGAATTGTACTGGACACGGCTCCGCGCTTCGGCCTGGTCGGTTCTGAACAGACCATCAGCCTCACTGTGGTCGATCAGGGGTTGGGAACCGGCCCCGGAGATCAGGTGAACCTGACAATCAAACGGGATGGTGATGTCGTAACCCTGCGCACCGCTCGGACCGGGGAGAAGATCGATATTCCGGTTGAGATCGCCCATGGCGGCGACAACATCTTCGAAATCGAGGCAGAGGCCCTGCCCGGCGAGCTCACGACGCTAAACAATCGGGCTGTCGTAACCGTGGATGGGATCCGGGAGAACCTGAGGGTGCTGCTGGTGTCCGGTTCTCCGCATGCCGGAGAACGTACCTGGCGGAACCTCCTGAAATCCGACGCCTCTGTTGATCTCGTGCATTTCACCATTTTGCGCCCGCCTGAAAAGCAGGACGGCACACCGATCAACCAGCTGTCCCTGATCGCCTTTCCGACCCGGGAGCTGTTTTCGGTCAAGATTGATGAGTTCGATCTGATCATCTTCGACCGTTATGTCCGGCGCGGTGTGTTGCCGATGCTCTATTTCGACAACATCACGCGGTACGTGCGTGACGGAGGTGCTGTCCTGTTGGCCGGTGGTCCTGATTACGCGGAGGGCGGTAGTCTCTATCGAACGCCGCTTGCCCCCATCCTTCCGGCTCGGCCAACGGGTGCCATTTTGGAAGAGCCTTTTTACGCAACCCTTGCCAACCTCGGTGAACGGCATCCGGTGACCCGTGGCCTGCCGGGCGCCGAACAAGATCCTCCAGGATGGAGCCGCTGGTTCCGCGTGGTCGATACCGAGTTGGACGGCGGCCAAACCTTGATGTCCGGTCCTAGCGAGACGCCACTTCTGGTTCTGAACCGGGAAGGCGAAGGCCGGGTTGCCATGTTGCTCTCAGATCATGTCTGGCTATGGGCGCGTGGGTTTGAGGGCGGTGGCCCGCATGTGCCACTGCTGAGGCGCCTTGCCCATTGGCTGATGCAAGAACCGG
>CALDSI010000268.1 GCA_937911395.1 uncultured Labrenzia sp. | reverse complement strand
ATGGAACACGAGCCCGGTCATCGACACAGTCGGGATTTCAGGTGGTTGGTCCAAGTGGAGGACGGCAACCGGCATAAGCTGCGGTGACCCGTCCATTTATGTGGATTCCTACGGAGCCGCTCTGGATCTTTCCAGCAACGGAACCGGCATATGCCTCGTAAACGAAACCCTCGCCCAACACGCTGTTCAATCCGGGTCTGTTGTTCCAGTCAGCCCAATCACCATCGATGCCAATGAAGCCTATTTCGTTGAAACCAACCGTGCATCAGAAGATACAGAAACATTCAGGAAATGGCTCGAGAGCACCGTCTCGGACAGCGAGTAGTCTTGGTGGCTCAAACGCAAACCCAACATGCAATCCAACCGCAGTTGATCGTTGACCAAAGCTGAAAGAAAGTCAGCGCCTTTGCCTTGTGGTTTAAAGCTGAAACAGCCGGTGCTTTTTCAAGAGATCGATCAAGACTTCTCGTGCGTGATGCCGGTGAAGGCGATGCTGTTCGCGGGCGTTGACAGCATCGCCAGTCCGAATCGCATCATAGACTGCCCTGTGGTCCTGGTTTGACTTGATCGGGAGTGGCCGGATGTAGAGCGTCATCGCCCGCGCCCGGCGCACCTGGTTTGCCATCATTGAAACGATGTTCTGCACCCGGGAATTCCCGCCCAAACGCACAAGTTCTGTATGGAAAGCGTCATCCGCTTCAGCCCAGGCATCACGATCCTCATCGCTCAAAGCCTTGTCCATCGCCTCAATCGACGCTTTCAGGTCAGCCAGATCCGCCTTGGAGTAGTGCTTCATTGCAGCTTCTTCCGCCGCCAGGCTCTCCAACTCAGTCAAAACCGCATAGATCTCTTCCATATCTGTTAAGGACAGGGTCGAAATCCGCACGCCCTTTCTCGGGCGCACTTCCAACAGCCCCTGCTGCGCGAGCATCAAAGTGGCTTCCCGAACCGGCGTCCGAGACATCCCCAAACGGCCTGCCAACTCACTTTCCAGATGATCGGATCCGGCAGCCAGTTCGCCGTCGAAGATCAATTGACGGATCTTCTCCATGGCCTGAGTTGTGATGGTTTTCGGTTTCGATGGGTCAAGCATAAGCAACGTCTCGGATTTTCCTGCCCTCGCGATCAGCCTCGTAGATCGCCTTTTCGAGCGCAATCACCTTTAGGTAGTCTCTCGCCTCGTTTTCAAGTGGTTTTCCGTCGAGCACCCCGTCAACGACATGGGTAACCAGATTCTTAACGCAATCCCCGCCAAACCCTTTCCAAGACTGCGGTTGAAGAAGAACCGTTTCCGTCACATTGCCAAACGGGCGGAGTGTCACACAGCGTCAATGTTCCGGCCGTGCCCTCAAGGCTGGCTTCGCCGAGGGTTGTCCGGCAGTTTTCAGCCGCGTGATCCAGCAAACGGTTGCCATCAAACATTGCCCGCACGCCGCCCGGATAGTCGAACACGAAATACCCGGCATCTTCTCCCTTGATGATGGGATTAAGCCGCCGTAGGTCAGCATAGACCGCCTCCGGTTCGCCAAGCAGATACCGAAAAGTGTCGACCCAGTGGACACCTGTCTCGTGGATCAAAAGCTGAGGCATATCCTGAAAATATGGCTGCCGGTCCAGATAGGCGCGCGGGCCTTGTCCATCTCCTGTCCGAAGGCGGAAGGTCAGCTGCAAGACGTCACCAAGCACCCCGCTGTCCAATGCATTTTTGAACGTCCTGTACCACGGCTGAAACCGAAAATTTTCATGAATGACGAGCGTTACTCCGGCCTTTTCTGCAAGCCGGGTTGCCTCTTCAGCCTCTTCAAGTGAATTGCAAAATGGTTTTTGGCAGATAATTGCACGCACGCCCTGTGAAATTCCTGCCTTGATGGCCGACATATGGGTTGGAGGTGGCGTGATGATATCTAGAAGGTCCGGACGCGACATTTTCAGCATCACAGCGAGATCTTTAAACGCTGCAAGCCCCGTTTCCTTGGCCTTCTCCAAGTCCTGATCGCAAGCACCGACAAGAGCAACGCGGTCTGTGCGGCGCCAGGCATCGTAGTGAAACTGCGCAAAGTACCCAGCACCCAGGCATGCGACCCGTAGGATCTGCGTCTCATTTTTCTTTTGGTTCATTGTCAATCCACTCCGCCCAGCGCGACTGAAACGTTGACACCTGAATGCGTCACCTCCGCCACACCGTATTTTTTGATAGTCGACACGAGCTAAGTTGACAAGGGATTGCATTGCGTATACGCAAATCAATGTGCAAACCAATACGGCTTGAGTAGAGCCGCGGGAGGAGACCGAAATGTTGGAAAAGAAATTCTTGAGCAGGTTACTGGCTGGCGTTGCAGTTGCAGCTATCGGACTGGGCAGCGCCCAAGCCGCAGAAAAGCTGCGTTTCAGCCACACTGACAACCCTGGTGGGTCTCGTCAGGCCGCCGCAGAATTGTTTGCTGAGAAAGTCGCGGAATACACCGATGGCCGCTACGAAGTGCAGATTTATCCGTCCGGGCAGCTTGCAAATGATCCGAAGGCAATCGAGCTCCTGCAGCTCGGCGGCATTGATTTCACAGTGTCGGCGACCGGCAGTTACGCAACTCATTTGCCCAGCCTGAACCTCACGGCCATGCCATTCCTCGTAGACACGTACGAACAAGGCTGGGAGCTTTATGACAACTCAGAGTGGCTTCAAGGCGAGTTCCAGAAACTCCCGGAAAAGGGTTTCCGCGTTTTGTCAACATGGGAAGCCGGCTTCCGCAGCTTCACGACAAATGAACCCCTGACATCTCCGAAAGATGCCGAATCCATGAAAATGCGGGTCTTTCCGAACGACATGATCCGCTGGTCCATGGAAGCGATCGGTTTCCAGACCGTTGTGATGCCAATCACCGATGTCTACCTCGCAATCCAGCAGGGCATTGTGAACGGCCAGGAAAACCCGGTGGACACCATCAAATCGCTGCGGTTCTACGAAGTGGCGCCAAACATCACCTTGACCCGTCACGTTTACAGCCCGCTTCCGCTAACCGTTGCCGAAAAGACCTGGCAATCTTTCTCTGAAGAAGATCAGGCAGCGGTCCTCAAAGCCGCCACGGAATCTGCGGCCTTCAGCCGGCAACTCGTTCAAAGCTCGGTCGACAGTCAATTGACGGAAATGCAGGAAGCAGGTGCCACCGTGAGTGTGCCAGAAATCGGCCCGTTCCGTGAGGCGGTACAATTGGTTTATGCCAAGGCCAAGGACGTCTATGGCGCAGAAGCCGTCGACAACATTCTTGGCGATGCAGCAGCCATCCGCGAAGCCCTTCCCGCCCAAAACTGATCAAGCATTTGGGTGTCAACTGGCCGGAACTTGAAGCACACATTGCTTCGGTTCCGGCACTCTCTTGAAAGACTTTGCCTTGGACTACCGAGATCATTATCCGGCTGTGCTGCGCTGGCTCAGCCATATGGTGGACTTTTGCCTGGCGCTTGCCGGTTTCGCCATCGTCACCCTGGTCTTTTGCAACGCCTCTTTGCGAGGGTTTGCAGGCTTCGACCTTGCCTGGTCGTTGGAAGTGACAAGCTTTCTGCTGCTTTGGAGCACCTTTATCGGATGCGCCGCGGCGATTGCGCGCGGCGCGCACATGCGTGTCACCGAAATCGTTGAAAACCTGTTGCCTGTGCATTTGCAACGGGTTTTGTCGATCGGGATCGATGTGATCATCACCTGCCTTCTGATCAGCCTGATCTACACCGGCTACAACATCTCCATCCATACATGGGCGCAAAAAACAACGGTGCTCTATTGGCCGGTCGGCCTGCTTTACGCGTCCATGCCGGTCGGCATGTCGCTGACGTTGATCTTCCATCTCTTTAACATGGTGTTCGACATCCGGAATCCGGTCGTGCCCCACTCCACCCATTCTGATGGCGGCGAGGCCTTGCTATGATCCTGTTGTTTGTCGTCGCGGTTTTTCTGAGCACCGTGTTTCTTGGAATTCCCCTTGTCTGGGCCATCCTGATTACGGCAGTCCTGCCAATAATCGTATTCGATCTCGGGTACCCGCTTCAGGCGCTGTTCCTGAACTTCATTGGCGGCGTGGAGCCGAACCATTTCCTGGCAATCCCTCTCTTCATTATTGCGGGCGAAATGATGAGCCGCGGCGGCGTCGGGCTAAGAATCATTGGATTTGCAAGAGCCGCCTTCGGGTTCATGGCGGGCGGCCTCGGCATGGTGGTTGTCGGTGCTTCCATGATTTTTGGCGGCATTTCAGGTTCTGCCATTGCAGATTCAGCGGCCATTGGTTCGGTAATGATCAAGAACATGTCCCGAGAAGGCTACGACAAAGCGTTCGCTGCCGGTCTCGTCGCAGCGGCTGGAACTATCGGAATCATCATTCCACCATCCATCCCGATGCTGATTTACGGCTTCGTCGGAAATGTCTCAGTCGCCGACCTTTTCATTGGCGGCATGGTGCCTGGCATTCTGTTCGGCGCATTCTTCATGGGCGTCTGCTATTATGTTGGAAAGTCAACGAATTGCGACCCCGGCGGTCGGACAACAACCCTTAAGGAGCTGACCTCCTCGTTCATCGGAACAGCCCCAGCGCTCTTCATGCCGGTACTGATCCTGGGGGGCATTTTCACCGGCTGGGTCACGCCGACTGAATCTGCGGCGCTTGCCGTGATCTACGGGCTTTTGGTGACAACAGTCGTCTACCGCGATTTCAACATCAGGGACCTGCCGCGCCTCCTGATCGACTCCTTTGTCACCAGCTCTGTGGTGATGGTTGTTATCGGAGCCACCACAGTGCTCGGCTGGCTGATCACTCTGGAGCAAATGCCTCAGATTCTGGTTGGGTTCGTGCAAGAGTTTTCAACCGGCCCATGGATGTTCTTGCTGCTGGTGAACATCGTTCTGCTTGTCCTTGGACTGGTCCTCGATCCTGTCCCGGCGATTTTGTTGACCGCCCCTCTTTTCCTGCCGACCGCCAAGATCTTTGGGGTTGATCCGGTGCATCTCGGGGTGATCATGACCTGTAACGTGGCCGTCGGGCTTTTCACACCACCGGTCGGGGCAACGCTCTATGTCGCCTCCCGCATATCCGGCGTGGGGGTCCTGTCGATCGCACGCCGCATGCTTCACCTTTATCTGGCTGCGATTTTTGCGCTTCTGCTCGTCACCTATTTCCCGATCTTCACTATGGGTATGGTTGGGTTGTTCAGGTAATTGCAAGGATCAATCGATGTTTGTTGTGACAGTCACATTTCAGATCAAACCGGATCAGTTCGAGGCGTTCTTGCCATTGATGGTCCAAAATGCGCAGACCTCATTCGCAACAGAGGATGGGTGCCGGCAATTTGATGTCTGCACCGATGAAAACCGGCCCGAAGAGGTTTTTCTTTACGAAGTCTACGATGATGAAGC
>CALDSI010000267.1 GCA_937911395.1 uncultured Labrenzia sp. | reverse complement strand
GAACGTGGTCGATGAAGACAGCGATAGCTTGATCTACGTCGCGACCAACACGGAAACAGTCGATGTTAGTCGTCAGATCCCAAGCGAAACCTTGCTGAGGCTGCGCGCCTACAGCGAAACAGTTGCCGCTTACCGGACACAGGTCGAAGAACAGCAGCGCTCAAGCTCTGAAGACGAAGTTGTTCAACGCACTGTCTAAACCACGGTTGAACGGTTGCCTCTGTCTGATCGCGTCACAGCAAGCGCGGCAGTTTATGCTCCCACCTACATCCAAATGTTAAAAGCATTGGGATAATTTCGGTCTGGCGTAACCGAGACACTTCAACAGTTACCAATTTCAATGGCATTTGAAGCCCGACCTCAACCCGTCGTGTTGCTTATGTAGAGGCCTGCAAGCCTCCGCTTCAAAGCAAAAATTTTTTGTGCGGTCAGATATTAAAACTGCACAAAAGACATTCATCAACGCCGTTGATTATATTGAATATTTTATAAATACACAGACTGGTTCCCGCCTCCATACGTTAACCTGCAATTATGCTTAATTTCCATTAACCACGTTTGTTTAGACTCCGTTTTCAGTTTCCGCTGTTGAATGCGTGTCAGTCCCAGGAAGGGGCTGTGTATCTCGTGTTCCTAGAAAGGAAACAAAATGGGTGATATCACTCTCTCGAGCGCTGTTCGCGCGAACCTCAATACCCTTCAGCAGACCGCATCTTTTATGTCCGATGTCCAGAACAAACTGGCCACCGGTAAAAAGGTGAACTCTGCTCTGGATAATCCGAGCAACTTCTTCACGGCTTCCGGTCTCCAGTCCCGTGCAAACGACCTGGGCACCCTGCTTGATGACATGGGCCAGTCGGTTCAGACCATTAAAGCAGCTGACGACGGCATCACCGCCATCACGAAGCTTGTCGAATCCGCAAAAGCTAAAGCCAACCAGGCGCTTCAGACTGGTAGCCAGTACGAGCGGAAACAATTTGCTGCGCAGTACAATGAACTGCTCACGCAGATCGAAGACGTTGCGAAAGATGCCGGCTACAAAGGCAAGAACCTTCTTGCCGGCTCCGGTAACGATCTCCGGACAATCTTCAACGAAGACTCCACGTCCAAACTGGATGTTTCCGCTGTTGACTACACCGACACCACACTGTCTAACGGCCTTAACCTTTCGGATCTCGCGGAAGGCAGCGGCGGCGGAACCGGTTTTAACCTGTCTGGTGGTAAAACCACCATCACCTTGACAGGTGCCGATGGTGCGCTGAACTCTAACTCTGCCCTCAGCGAATTGTCAGCGCTCAGCTCGACTTCAAACATTGAGATCGTTAATACATCTGCGACAAGCGGTGCCAACCTTGCTACAGTAAGCCGGACTGCTTCCGTTCAAGAACTTGTTGACAGCTTGAATTCTCAAGAAGGCGTACGTGCGGAGTTCGATGAAAGCAACGGCGAACTTACGATCTACAGCAACGAAGATCTCGTTCTTGGAGATGGCACCGTTTCATCTTCTACCGCTGCCCTCACGTTTGGGACTGTTACTGCTGCTGTCGACGCAAGCGACTTCACATCCGGCTCAACTCTGGCCGACAGTGGTTCGTTCGCTCTCGGCGACACCATCACACTGACAGACGGTAACAACTACGAACTCGGATCTCTGGAAATTGAGGCTGACACCACAGTTGATGATCTGGTAAACTTCGTCAACGACTTCAATGGCGTAACAGCATCGTTCGCCAATGGTCGTGTCGCGGTGACATCAGAAACCGACTTGACGATCAACAGCAAACGGGACGGATCTGACAATACTGACTTTGGCTCACAAGGGTACTCTGCAACCACGGGTGGCAATTTCAGCATTGCAACAAGCGACGATTCCGGTTTTGCGACCGACAACGACATCAACCGGACAATCAGCAAGCTGAACAACGCATTGTCCAACCTGCGTTCTCAGGCTTCGGAGTTTGGTACCAACCTCTCCATTGTTGAAAACCGTCAGGACTTTACGACTTCGTTGATCAACACTTTGGAAGAAGGCGCAGGTAAACTGACGCTTGCAGACACCAATGAAGAAGGTGCAAACCTTCTGGCTCTGCAGACGCGGCAGTCATTGGCATCGACCTCCCTGTCCTTCGAATCTCAGGCAGACCAGAACGTTCTGCGACTCTTCTAAGACAGAATGTCTTAATCAAGATTGGGAAAGGCGGGCCCCGGCCCGCCTTTTTCTTTGCCTATTTGTTCGACTGCGACGTGCTCGGGTCTCACCACGCACCGAGGGGAAGCTATATTTCAGTCTGGCAGGCGCTAAATACTACGCTCTATCCGACTGAATTTCATATCTCCGAGAAGAAACGATTCCGGCTACGCCAACTAAAGCCCCGCTGCGTGTGTGTTGGAAAGTGGCAGGTTATTCCTTTTTTACGTGAACATCTCCGATACCTCAAACCAGGAAAGTTTAAGGAATCCAACATCGGAGGCCGTCGGTTAACGGGCCGTTTACCCTATTTTTCAATAAATTAACCCTTGATTAAGGTTAACAGGGAATTCTGGTGCCAACCTGCTCAGGAAGAGCAGCTGAACATATGACCCAGGAAAGGGATTATTGATGTCAGGCATTACGCTTTCGGCTGCCGTCCGGCAGAACCTGCTTACCCTCCAAAATACATCCTTCTTGACCGCAGACGTCCAGAACAAACTGGCGACCGGCCTGAAGGTGAATTCAGCGCTGGACAACCCGAACTCTTTCTTCACAGCATCTGCCTTGAATTCTCGTGCAAACGATTTGAGCAGCCTGCTTGACGACATGGGCCAGTCAGTCAACACCATCAAGGCAGCTGATGACGGCATCAGCGCCATCACGAAGCTTGTCGAATCCGCAAAAGCTAAAGCCAACCAGGCTTTGCAAACTCAAAGCCAATACGAGCGGAAACAATTTGCTGCACAATACAACGAACTGCTTGAGCAAATTGAAGATACCGCTCGGGACTCTAGCTATAAGGGTAAAAACCTGCTTGCGGGTTTCGGCAACGATCTGCGGACCCTCTTTAACGAAGATTCTACGTCCAGACTTGATATCGCCGCAGTTGACTACACCGACACCACCCTATCCAGTGGCCTGAACCTTTCGGATCTTGCAGAAGGCAGCGGCGGCGGTTCGGCATTTAACCTGGCGGGGGGCAAGACCACCATCACTTTGACAGGCGCCGATGGTGCGCTGAACTCTAGTTCAGCCCTCAGCGAATTGTCAGCGCTCAGCTCGACTTC
>CALDSI010000266.1 GCA_937911395.1 uncultured Labrenzia sp. | reverse complement strand
CGGTCATTTTGGAGTTCGAGGGGTTTTCCGCGGCCGAGATTGGATTTGTGCTGGGGGCAGGGACGGTTGCCCGAATTGCCGCAAGCCCGCTGTTGACAAACCTTGCGGACCGTACCGGTCAGCGCCGGTGGTCCATCTTTGTTTATTCTCTCCTTGGAACCGTCTTCATCGCGCTTTTCGCCCTTGGAAATGGTCTTTACGTTCTGGGCGCCGGGGTGATCGGCTACATGGTCTTCAAGGCGCCGGTTTTGCCGCTTAGTGATGCCTATGCCTTGGATGCCGCACGTAACACCGGCGCGGATTATGCGCGGATGCGTCTTTGGGGATCTGCTGGGTTTGTTGCTGCCAATCTTGCCGGTGGGTTTCTGGCGACCGGAGACACCGTCTGGGCGATGCTGTTTCTGATTGGCTTGGCATCGCTTCTGACAGGCGGTGTTGTCCTGTCACTTCCGCGCCAAAGCGGAGCCGGGGCAAGCGAAGGCTTGGACGAGGAGGCCGGGGAGGCGCCCTTCAAAACGGTTTGGTTTTGGCCTGTGCTCATCCTGCTTGGCCTGTTTCAGGCAACCCATGCAGCTTTTTACGGTTTTGGGACGCTCTACTGGCAAGCCGCCGGGATAGCAGACGAAACAATCGGCATCTTGTGGGCTGTCGGCGTGATCGCTGAGATCGCGCTTTTCACAGTTGCCGGAAAGATCGCGCTTCGTTTCGACCCGCCGGTTTTCCTGATCGTTGCCGGGATTGCCGCGATAGCCCGCTGGGGCCTGTTCCCGTTTGCAGATACGCTAATGCCGATGGTCGCGATCCAGCTTTTGCACGCGCTCACTTTCGGCGCTGCCCATCTGGGCGCCATTGCAATTCTGGCAAAAGTCGTTCCAAGCAAATGGGCTGGGACTGGCCAGGGCCTGCTTGCCACATCAATCGGCCTGCAGATGGCCATTGGATTGAGTGTCTGCGGCGCGTTGTACGAGATGGACCCGGATCTGCCATTTTATCTGATGGCGGCAGTTTCGGCGGCCGGAACGCTTGTGATGCTGGCGCTGACACCGATGGTGCGTCAGCGCATGGCTTCAAGCCTGGTGCGTTAAACCCTACGCGTTAACCCCAAAGTTCCGGCCTTGGCGGAAACAGCGTGCTGCCTTCGAAAACCAGTCCCGGTTCGCGATCCTGCGTCAACAGAAGTGGGCCGTCGAGATCCACATAGTCAGCCCGCTGCGCCAAGAGGACCGCGGGGGCCATGGCCAGAGACGTGCCGAGCATGCAACCGACCATGATCTTGAACTCGAGCGCCTTGGCCTGATCCAGAAGCGCCAGGGCTTCTGTCAGACCTCCGGCCTTGTCGAGCTTGATGTTAATCGCATCATACCGGCTGCGCAGATCCTCAAGCCCATCCCGCGTGTGCAGACTTTCATCCGCACAGATTGTGATCTTCGAGCTGAAATCCTTGAGACGGCTGTCCTCCTTGGAGGGCAAAGGCTGTTCAATCAAAGCCACACTGGCGGCTTCACACGCTGCCATGTTCGTCTCGAAACAGCTGTCGTCCCAGGCTTCATTTGCATCAACGATCAAGGTGCTGTCCGGGGCTGCCTTGCGAACAGCTTCTATTCGCTCATCGTCGCCGGCCCCGCCAAGTTTTACCTTGAGCAAGGGGCGATGTGCGGCGTTAGCCGTTTTTTCCGCCATGATTTCCGGTGTGCCGACACTGATCGTGTAAGCGGTAGTAACCGGTGAAAGTGGCGGGATACCGGCAATCTCTGCTGCCGATTTACCGGTTTGCTTGGCCTCTAGGTCCCAAAGGGCGCAATCCACCGCGTTGCGTGCAGCGCCGGCCGGCATGGCCTCTTGCAGCGCTTGGCGGCTCAGGCCATCCTTCAACAGCGGCGAAACTTCCTGGATCTGCTCCTGAACGCTTTCCATGGTTTCGCCATAGCGCGCGTAGGGCACACATTCGCCGCGGCCGGTGTGATCGCCGTCCGTCAAAGTGGTGACGAGCACATTGGCATGGGTGCGGCTGCCGCGGGAGATTGTAAAACCACCCGCGATCTCGAAGCTTTCAAGGTCAATGCTGACGTTGCGGCTCATGGGGTGCCGAACTCCGCCGACACCTTGTCGACCACGGCTTCCATGCCATATCGGATCGGATCGGTTGCCGGAAGGCCATGGCGCTCGCCCAGTTTTGCCAGAAGCGCAAGCGCCTCGTCGTCATCCAGAGCCTGGGTGTTGACCGCGATGCCAACACAGCGAATGCCGGGATTGGTGAGCTTGCCGCATTGAATAGTCATATCGATCACTTGATCGACGGTTGGAAGCGGTGTTTCAACGCCGCGCATTTTGGTTCGCGTAGGCTCATGACAGACAATAAACCCGTCTGGCTGGGAGCCATGAAGAAGGCCGAGTGTCACGCCGGCAAATGATGGGTGGAACAAAGAGCCTTGGCCTTCCACCACTTGCCAGTGATCTTCCTCTGTTGCCGGGGAAAGCCACTCGGCAGCGCCGGCGATGAAATCAGCCACAACGGCGTCGAGAGACAGACCGCGGCCGGAAATGAAGACACCCGTCTGGCCGGTCGCGCAGAATGAGCTGGTATAGCCGCGTTCGTTCATCGCCTTGTCCATCGCAAGGGCAGTGTATTTTTTTCCGACAGAGCAGTCTGTTCCGACTGTCAAAATACGTTTGCCCAGACGTTTGATGCCTTTTCCGGTGGCGAAGGTCATGGAGTTGTGGCGCACATCGTGGAGCTGGCGGCCGTTTTTGGCGGCTGCTTCCTTGATTGCCGGAACATCGCCGAGTTTGACATGGAGACCAGAGGCAACATCAAGGCCTGCATTCAACGCTTCGACCACCGAATCAACCCAATGATCCGGCAAACGTCCGCCGGCATTGACCGCGCCGATCACCATCGTCTTGGCACCGGCAGCAGTTCCCTCTGAGATCGACATGTCCGTCAGACCGGTATCTGCGGCACAGCCGTCGAGCCGGACCTGTCCGACACACCAGTCTTTCCGCCAATCTACAATGCCTGTTGCGGTCTTGGCGGCCAGGGCATCGGGGACGTCACCGAGAAACAAAAGGTAAGGGCGGGCAATTTCCATGGGCAATGCTTTCATCTGACTGCTGGACGTTAATCTTTACAATCAGGTATACGGGGGGAAGTTGACGAGCGGCAAGGGGCAACTCTCCGGAATGGCATTCTTGGAAAAAAACAAAGCGCCGGAATTGCACCTGGATACCGATTCCGAGGGACATCAGTCCCTTATTCTATCCGGAGACTGGACTGTCAGCACTCTTGCAGACGCCGACCAGCAAATCTCCAAGCTGAACGTCGCCAAGGACAAACTGACGTGTATCGATGTTTCAGAAGTTGATCATCTGGACACCAGTGGCGCCTGGCTGATCCATCGGACCCGTGGGCAGCTGGAATTCAGCGGCCGGAAAGTGCAGCTGACCGGGGTGACGCCAATCCGCGAAAGCCTGTTTCACGAGATCGAGAAGCATCATCCGCCGCGCTGGCAGCCGGACCGGTCCGGTTTCACGATTGTCGGCTTTCTTGAAGCGACCGGGCGGCAGATGGTTGAGGTGTATAAAGACACCCTCGCGATGCTGCATATACTCGGGTCACTCGGCATTGTCCTGTCGACTGTTCTTTTGCAGCCCAAACGCCTTCGCAGCATCGCGATCGCCGTGCAGTTCGACCGCAGCTGTATCGGCGCTGTCCCGATTGTGGCCCTGATGAGCTTTTTGATCGGCGCGATCATTTCCCAGCAGGGCGGATTTTACCTGAGGCAGTTCGGCGCCGACATTTTCGTGGTCGATCTGGCAGGCATCCTGGTGCTTCGGGAGATCGGCGTCATCCTGACCGCAATTATGGTCGCCGGACGGTCCGGGTCGGCGTTTACCGCCGAGTTGGGCGCCATGCGCATGCAAGAGGAAGTCGATGCATTGCACGTCATCGGCCTCAGCGTGACAGAAGTTCTGGTGCTGCCGCGCATTCTGGCATTGATGATTGCCTTGCCGATTTTGACTTTTGTGGCCGATATTTCGGCGCTTTTTGGTGCCGGTCTGATTACCTGGGCGTACCTGGATATTCCGCCAGCAGCATTTTTGACGCAGCTTCAGTCGGCCATTACCGTGAACACCTTCGTCGTTGGCATCATCAAGGCACCGTTCATGGCTTTGATTGTCGGCCTGATCGCCTGCGTTGAGGGCCTCAAGGTGGAAGGGTCATCTGAGTCGCTCGGCCGGCACACCACCATGTCTGTGGTCAAAGCGATCTTCCTTGTGATTGTCGTCGATGGATTGTTCGCAATGTTCTTCGCGGCCATTGGGGTATAACGGCGAGATGGCAGTGTCAGACATCGAACAAACCGAGCATGCTGCGGACCCGCGGGCAGACCAGCCGGAGAACATCCTGTCGGTTCGCGATATCACCGTCGGTTTCGGCTCCAAGATTATCCTGCAGGATCTGGACCTCGATGTGCACCGTGGGGAAGTGCTCGGTTTTGTTGGTGGGTCCGGCACCGGTAAGTCGGTATTGATGCGCACAATCCTGGGGCTGACTCCCCGGCGGGCCGGTCAGATTTCGGTTTTCGGTCACGATCTTTCCAGTGCGTCTGGCAAGACCCGCAAAATGATCGAACGCCGATGGGGCGTGCTCTTTCAGCAAGGTGCGTTGTTTTCTTCGCTAACCGTAAAGCAGAACATTCAGGTGCCGATGCGCGAGCACTTAAAATTGTCCCAACGCCTGATGGATGAACTGGCCACCTTGAAGCTGGAACTGGTGGGGTTGCCGCAGGATGCCGCTGACAAGCTGCCTTCGGAGCTTTCCGGCGGCATGGTGAAACGGGCAAGCCTTGCCCGCGCCCTTGCACTCGACCCGGATTTGGTGTTTCTGGATGAACCAACGTCCGGCCTGGATCCTATTGGGGCTGCCGCGTTCGATTCGTTGATTGGCAATTTGAGTTCCACGCTGGATCTGACCGTTTATATGGTTACTCACGACCTCGACAGTTTGCATTCCATCTGTGATCGCATCGCAGTTCTTGGGCAAAAGCATGTTCTTGCGATCGGGCCAATGGAAGACATGATGAAAAATGACGACCCTTGGATTAAGTCTTACTTCCGAGGGGAGCGGGCTCTACGCCGCACATGAGGTTTGAGTGAATGGAAACCCGCGCGAATTACATATTGATCGGCTCTTTTATGATCGCGATCCTGATCAGCGCGTTCGGGTTCATCTATTGGCTCGCTGTGACAGCTGAATCGCGTCAGAATGTCGAAGTCAAAATCCTGTTTCCTGGTGCGGTGACCGGCTTGCCAGTGGGGGGGCAGGTTTTGTTCAACGGTATCAAGGTCGGCGACGTTGCTTCGCTGGACTTCGCGCCCGGCGACCCGACCAAGGTTCTGGCGACGGTTCGGATTAGGCCATCCACGCCGCTTCGGGAAGATACCAAGGCAACATTGAATTTCACCGGCTTGACCGGTGTTGCCTATGTGGATCTGATCGGCGGAACAAGTTCCTCTCCGTTGTTGCTGGATCCGGATGGCAGCCAGAATCCGAATAACATCCCGCTAATCAATGCCGAGCGGTCGTTTTTTGACGATATCGTTGACGGTGCGCGGGATGTTTTGAAACGCGCAGATTCGACCATGAAAACCGTCGATCAGCTGCTTCAGGACAATGGTCCGGCGATTTCCAAAACGATCCAGAACGTTGAGACGTTCTCAGATGCTCTTGCTGCGAACTCTGATGGTGTCAAGGATTTCATGGCAAGCATTGGAAAGGCCTCGGACGCGTTTTCAAGCTTATCTGCGCGGCTTGAGGGCTTGGTGGATGAAGGGGAACGGCTTCTGGCTGCGGTGCCGTCCGACAAAGTCACGGCTATTGTGGACGACCTGCAGGCCTTCTCTGGGAGCCTTGGCAAGGCCAGCGAAGATATCGACACTTTGATGGCTGATGCACAAAACGCGGCCAAGGAACTGACCGAGTTCACAGAGCGCCTCAATGCTGGTCTCGGCAACGTTCAGAACATTGTTCAGGCGGTGAAGCCGGAAGACATCGAAAAGGTCATGAAGGGCGCGGCAGCGCTCGGAGAAGTGCTGGAAAAGCGCTCGGGTGACATTGATGAACTGGTCGTGGCCACGGCCAATACGATGCAGGGCGTGAACAACATTGTAGAGATGCTGCGCGCACGCGAGGGCACCATCAATGACGTGATCACTGGGACGCGCGATATCGTTGGCAAAGTGGATGCGATCGTTACACGTGGCGTTGAGATTGCCGCGGTGATTGATCCCCTGCGCGTCGATGAGATTGTCGCGTCCGTGGCCACACTCACCGAAGGATTGAATATCTCTCTTATTCGTGTGGATGAAATCATTGCGAGCGTCGATCCGGCTACCATTGGCGAGACCGTCGACAGTGTTGCGAGCATTGTCGACAACTTCAACAATCAGCAGAGCCAGATCAACGAAATCATCGCTTCGACAAAGTCCACAATCCAGAATTTTGAAGCGGTTTCTGCAACAGTTCGCGGTCAGGATGACCGGATTGCAGCGCTCGTTGAAGATGTTCAGGTCGCCGCAGAACGGTTCGCATCGACGCTCCAGTCTGCCGATGAACTGCTGCGCGCTGTTGATCCGGAAAAGATTGCCAACATTGTCGGCTCGGTCGAAACTGCTGCGAGTGGCCTTGCTGGAGAGGATGGGATCCCGGCAATCCTGCAAAGCGCACGTCAGGCAGCGGACAATGTTCAGCAAATGACGGCGGACTTGAGCAAACGCACACCGGATGTCGATCAGATCATTACCGATGCGCAGCAGATGACCGCGACCCTCAACTCAACATCGGTCCGGGTTGAGAGCTTGGTCGAAAAGGTCTCCGAAATGGTCGACGGTGACGGTGAGGGCTTGATCAAGGAAGCAACGCTTGCAGCGCAAGCGATCCGGAAGGTCGCGGTTGCGTTCGAGAGCCGTGCCGATGCCATAGCGGGTGGCCTGTCGAAATTTGCGACCCAGGGGTCTGCTGATCTGCCATCCGTATTGGCGCAATTCAATCGGACACTGGTCTCGATCCAGCGGGCTGCGCAGAGCTTTGAACAACGGCCGAACCGCGTGATTTTCGGTGGTGAAGAAGTGCCGACCTATCAAGGCGGGCGCCGCCGGTGAGTACAGGGAATAGGGGACTGACGGGGATGACACAGGCAAACAGCCGACTGAGCCGGCGGGCGTTTATCAGCGCGCTTGGCGCAGGTGCCGTGGTGTCCGGTTGCGCCAGTTCCGGTCCCGCCGCCTTTTACAGCCTGCAGGCTGCCGATGTCGGCGGCTTGGCGGGACGATCCAGCCGTGTCCAAGTGCTTGTAGCACCGCCTCGCGCGCTCAAGGCGCTCGATACAACTTATATAGCCGTGGTCGACAGCGGTCCGGTCTATTCATACTTTCCAAATGTTGCCTGGGCCGACACGCTCCCGAATGTGGTGCAGAACAAGTTGCTGCAAACCCTCCAAAACACGGGGCGGCTGCGCGGCGTCGGACTGCCGGGCGATGGCCTGCTGATCGACTATCAGCTTCAGACGGATATCCGTGCTTTTGAACTGAATATCGAAGGCGCAAACCGCGGTGTTGTTGAGATTGCTGCGCGGGTGGTCAATGACCGCAATGGCCGGACAGTTGCTAACAATGTGTTCCGGCGGGAAACTCCGTCCGGCAGCTCCGGCGTTGAACAGGCGGTTGAAGCCATGAACCAGTCGGCAGAGCAGGTGTTCGCCGATATTGCGGCCTGGACGCTCAGAAACGTCTGAGCGTCCACCAACGTTTCTTTAGATAAGTGCCAATGAAAGCGCAGGGACTGCGATGAGCAGGCCCAAGCGCATGATGTCGGCTGCCCAGAAGGGCAGGATGCCTGCGAACATCGTGCGCAGCGGAACATCGGTCAGAACCGAGCGCAGCACGAACACATTAAGGCCGATAGGCGGTGAAATCAGGCTGATTTCAGTGACGACCACCACGATTATGCCGAACCAGATGAGCACCATCTCCGGATCGCTCAACGCTCCACTGCCGAAGTCCAACGACGTGACGAGCGGAAAGAAAACCGGCACGGTCAACAGGATCATCGACAGGCTTTCCAGAACCGCGCCAAGGATCACATAGATCAGAACCAGAACGAGAATGACCACATAGGCATTTACGTCGAGCGATTGGACAAACTCCAGAAGAGCGTCAGGAACCCCGGCATAACTGATGAAGTTGGAGAAGACCTCCGCACCGATGATGATCGCGAAGATCATTGCGGTGGTCCGCGCGCAATTCAGTCCTGCTTGGAACAGCTTTTCAAACGTCAAACCGCCCGAGAACAGAGCGATCAGAAAGG
>CALDSI010000265.1 GCA_937911395.1 uncultured Labrenzia sp. | reverse complement strand
GGTACAGCTGGTGCAGAAGGCTCTGCTTCCGGCTCAATCTCTGCCGGTTCTTCGAAAGTCTCGACTGGTTCCGGAACGTCTGATGGCTCTTCGGCCGCGACGTCGTCCGCCGGGACTTCAACCGGTTCGTCCGGGAGATCAACCTCTTGCGTGTCCGGTCCAAGGTCCGCTGAAATATCGACCTCTGGCAAAACCGGCGGAACGGTGGGGGCGATTTGCGGCGCCAAATCCGGGCCGGTCTGCACCGTCAACACCGCAGGTTCAATGGCGAACGCTGCAGCAGGTGCGACTTCCATCTCAACCGCGGCGGGTAAATCGCCCAGTGTTTCTGCAGCTGTTTCTGCGGCCGTTTCCGCAGTTGGAGAAGCTTCTTCCGGTGCCTCTGTGGCAGGGGTTTCAGGCTCTTCCGGCGCGTCCTTGCCGCCAAAAAGCCGCCCAAAAAAACCGCGCTTCTTCTCGCTCATAAATCCGCCTTAAAAACTCGGCCGCCGATCATGCCGCCTTGGAAAGGGCTTCGCCCAACAGATGGCGTCCGGTATGGCCGATAATTCTCGTTTCGACAATCTCTCCGGCCGTTCCGCCCGCAAGTTCAACCTGGGTGAACTGTTCTGTCCGCCCGAGGCCTTCCTTCTCAATGAGAACGGGCCGAACCTTACCAACTTCCATCGCCAAGTGTTGCCCAAGGACTTGCGCGCCCTTTTCACGCAAGCGCGCACCACGTTCCTTGATGATGCTCCGGTCAAGCTGCGGCATCCGCGCGGCCGGTGTTCCCGGTCGCGGCGAAAACGGGAAAACGTGGAGATGGGTCAGGCCGCATTCGTCGACGATCTTGAGCGAATTCAAGAACATCTCTTCGGTTTCTGTCGGGAAACCGGCGATGATATCGGCGCCGAACACCACATCCGGGCGCATCTTGCGCACATCTTCGCAGAACTTGATCGTATCGGCACGCAAATGGCGGCGCTTCATCCGCTTCAGGATCATGTCGTCACCTGCCTGCAAAGACAGATGAAAATGCGGCATCAAGCGGTGGTCATCGGCAATCACCTGCATCAGTTCCTCATCCGCCTCAATGGAATCGATCGAGGACAGGCGCAGCCGCTTGAGGTCCGGCACCATCTTCAGGATCTTTGCGGTTAAGGTGCCAAGCTTCGGTTCACCCGGCAGATCCGCGCCGTAAGACGTAATGTCGACGCCGGTCAGCACGATTTCATTGTAACCATTGCCGACCAGCCGTTTGATCTGGTCGATCACAACACCCATCGGCACGGAACGGGAATTGCCCCGACCATACGGGATGATGCAGAACGTGCAGCGGTGATCGCAGCCGTTCTGGACCTGAACGAAGGCCCGGGCACGGCCGGTCAGGCCATCGATCAGGTGACCGGCCGTTTCCTCGACACTCATGATGTCGTTGACGCGCACCTTCTCGGTTTCTGAGATGCCGAACGCTGCGACATCGGTGTAGGACTTGCGCTCCAGCTTCTCGGTGTTGCCGAGTACCAGATCAACCTCGTTCATCTCCGAAAACGTATCAGTTTCGGTTTGCGCCGCACAGCCGGTAACAATGACCTTGGCATCCGGATTGTCGCGCTTGGCCTTGCGGACCGCCTGGCGTGCCTGACGCACGGCTTCGTTCGTCACCGCACAGGTGTTGATGAGGATGGCGTTCTTGAGACCCGCGGCTTCGGCTTCACGTTTCATCACCTCCGACTCGTAGGAATTGAGCCGGCAGCCAAAAGTTACGACGTCGATGGTCATGACGCGGCCCCAGCTTCAAGGGGCGCGTCCCCGCCGCCTGTCTTGCGCCAGATGAGTGTCTCAAGATCAACTTCGCCTTCGAATTCGACTTCCGTCAGCCCGGTCATCAGCACATGACCATCGCTTTCCCGCCACTCAATGCGGATCGGACCGCCGGGCAGATGGATGGTGGTTTTCCGTCCAGTCTTGTCGTCCCGCGCGGCTGCAACCCCGACAGCACACGCGGCTGTGCCGCAGGCAAGTGTCAAGCCGGCCCCGCGTTCCCAGACCTTCACACGGATCTGATTGTCATCGAAAATATGCGCCAAAGAGATGTTCGCGCCTTCCGGAAAGATCGGATGACGCTCCAGAAGCGGGCCAACCCGCGCCAGATCGTAAGCTTCGACGTCCTTGACCCAGAAGATCGCGTGCGGATTGCCCATGTTGACCACGGCCGGCGTGTGCAGGATGGGGTCATCGATCGGCCCGATCTGCAGTTCGATCGCCCGTGTATCGGCAAACTCTTCAGCCAACGGGATCTGATCCCAATTGAGGCGCGGCTTGCCCATGTCGACCGTGACGTTGCGCGACCCCGCAGCATCAAAGGCATGCAGAAGCCCTGCATTGGTCTCTATGGTGACGAGATCCTTCGTGCTTTCTTCCATCAGGAGGCGGCCGATGCAGCGGGTTGCGTTGCCGCAGGCATCCACCTGTCCGCCATCACTGTTGTGAATGCGCATGAAGGCATCGACACCGCACGTGGATCGCTCCACCGTGATCATCTGGTCAAAGCCGATGCCATGCTCCCGGTCGCCCAATTTTACAATCTGCTCCTTGGTCAGGCGCAGCGGTTTATCCCGCGCGTCCCAGACCACGAAATCATTGCCAAGGCCGTTCATCTTCAAAAAGGGTCTGGTTTCAGACGCCATACCGGGTGCACTTTATCTTTTGGGTGTTGAGATCCAGGCGCATTTCATCGCCATATTCCGGTTTATATGGCGGATTTGTGAAGAAATTACCAGATCTCTCCACCCAAAGGGTTCGCAGTGCAGATTTGCAATGACGGCATGGCGGTGCTGAACGGTCCTGTCTGTTTAGTGCGCCTCGTCCCAGTTGTCGGCGGCGCGGGCATCGACCTGGAGCGGCACTGACAATTTAAGCGCAGGATCACAAGCGTTTTCCATGACGTCCCGGATGAGCGGGATGGTCGCCTCAACCTGATCCTCCGGCACTTCAAAAATCAGTTCATCATGCACCTGCAGCAACATCTGCGCGTCCAGCTTTGAGGCGGTGAGACGGTCTTCCATGCGCACCATGGCCCGGCGCAGGATATCGGCCGCCGAGCCCTGGATCGGTGCGTTGATCGCCGCCCGTTCATAGAAATTGCGCATGTTCGGGTTCTTGGTGTTCACGTCCGGATAATGCGCCTTACGGCCAAAAATCGTGGTGACATAGCCGTCCGCGTGGACCTGTTTCTTGACCGCTTCCATGTACTCCTTGATGCCCGGGAAACGCTCGAAATAGGTCTTGATGTAGTCGCCCGCCTCGCCGCGTGAGATTCCCAGCTGATTGGCAAGGCCGAAGGCCGAAATGCCATAGATAATACCAAAGTTGATGGCCTTGGCCTGACGGCGGACCATCGGGTCCATGCCCTCAATCGGCGTCCCGAACATTTCGCTTGCCGTCATCGCGTGAATGTCGAGCCCGTCCTCGAAGGCCTTTTTCAGCTGCGGAATGTCCGCCATATGGGCGAGCACACGCAACTCGATCTGACTGTAGTCGGCCGAAATCAGCTTCTGACCCTTTTCAGCAATGAAGGCCTGGCGGATCTTGCGGCCAGCTTCCGTTCTAACCGGTATGTTTTGTAGGTTCGGCTCCGAAGACGACAGCCGCCCGGTCGTTGTTGCCGCCAGTGAATAGGACGTGTGCACCCGTTTTGTTTCCGGGTTGATGTAGCCCGGCAGAGCGTCTGTGTAGGTGGATTTCAGCTTTGACAGCTGCCGCCACTCAACGATTTTCGACGGCAGCGGATGACCTTCGGCTGCAAGATCCTCCAGAACCTGCGCCGAGGTCGACCAGGCCCCGGTCTTGGTCTTCTTACCGCCGGGGAGACCCATCTTGCCGAACAGAATATCGCCGAGCTGTTTCGGTGAACCGACGTTGAAGGTTTCGCCGGCAAGCTCGTAGATCTCGCTTTCCAGAGCGGCCGCGCCCTGTGCGAAATCGCCGGACAGGCGGGAGAGCATCTGGCGGTCGACGGAAATGCCGCGCCTTTCCATGCGCGCCAGCACCGGCACCATCGGCCGCTCCAGCGTCTCGTAGACCGTCGCCATGTGATCGCTGGCAAGACGCGGTTTCAGGATCAGCCACAAGCGCAAGGTGACATCAGCATCTTCGGCCGCATAGGCAGTTGCCTTGTCGATCGCCACCTTGTCGAAGGTGATCATCGATTTGCCCGAGCCGCAGACCTCCTTGAACGGGATCGGCTTATGAGCGAGCCAGCGCTCCGACAGCTCGTCCATGCCATTGCCGCCTTTGCCCGCATCCACGGTATAGGAGAGCAGCATGGTGTCGTCGTAAGGGCCGACGTCAACGCCATGGCGAGTCATCACCAGCCAGTCGTATTTGAGGTTCTGCGCGATCTTCAGAACGCCGCGATCCTCCAGCATCGGCTTCAGCACTTTCAGAGCATCGTTCAACGGGATCTGGTCCGGCAGCAGTCCACCGCCGCCGAGAAGATCGCCTTCGCCATCCTTGTGGGTCAGCGGAATGTAGCAGGCCTTGCCGGGTTCGGAGCTTAGCGAGATCCCCACCAGCTCGGCCTGCATGGCATCGAGCGAGGTGGTTTCCGTGTCGAAGGCGACATAGCCCTTTTCATAGGCTGCATCGATCCAGGGCTGCAGCTGGTCCAGCGTTGTGACGGTCTCATAGACACTGGAATCAACCGGCATCGCGCCGATCCTGGCCGCCCGTTCATCAGCCACGGTCTGCGGCACCATCAGTCCATCAGGCGCAGGACTGTCTCCACTCTTGCTTTCAGAATCAGGGGCGGACATGCCGCCCGGGCGGTCCATCATCCGGCCCTTGTGGTCCGGCACATCCCAGCCAGGAACCTCAAGGTCCGATGCCTCTACATTGGCAAGATCCGCTCCGGTCACTTCCGCAACGCGTTTGGTGAGTGTCGAAAAGCCCATCGTCTTCAGGAAGCCGACGGCCTTCGGCCCGTCGATGTCACAAACCGAAAGATCGGCAACCGGAATTTCGACCGGCACGTCCTGCTTGAGCGTCACAAGCTGTTTGGAGACGCGCGCCTGATCGGCAAACTCGATCAGGTTTTCGCGGCGCTTCTTCTGCTTGATGGTTTCGGCTTGTTCCAGAAGCGTTTCCAGATCGCCGAATTCGTTGATCAAGAGCGCTGCGGTCTTCAGGCCGATGCCTGGAACGCCCGGCACATTGTCGACGCTGTCTCCGGCGAGCGACTGCACCTCAATCACCTTGTCCGGGCCAACGCCAAACTTTTCAAAGACTTCCGCCTCCCCAAAAGTCTTGTTTTTCATCGTGTCGATCATGCCGATCTTCGGGCCGATCAGCTGCATCAGGTCCTTGTCGCCGGAGACAATGGTCACGCGCGCGCCCTGTTCCGCGGCTTGCCGGGCATAGGTCGCGATCAGATCGTCGGCCTCAAAGCCTTCCTGCTCGATGCAATGGGTGGAAAACGCGCGCGTCGCTTCCCGGATCAGGCCGAATTGCGGCACCAGATCTTCCGGCGGTGGCGGGCGCTGCGCCTTGTATTCCGGATAAATGTCGGACCGGAACGTTTGTGCGGAATGGTCAAAAATCACCGCAAAATGGGTCGGCTCATCGCCTTCTTCCGGGGTCAGGCCTTCCTGCAGCAGCTTCCACAGCATGTTGCAGAAGCCGGAGACGGCGCCGACCGGCAAGCCATCGGGCTTGCGCGTCAAAGGCGGCAGCGCGTGATAGGCGCGGAAAATGAACGTGGAGCCATCAACCAAAATCAGGTGGTCATCGGCGGTCAGGGCGGCGGAGGATTCTTGTGTCGACATGGCGCGGATATTGCCCGCAGACGCGACTGGGGGAAAGGGTAAAATCAGTCCCCTTTTAATTTGCCATTCCACTTTTCAATAATTTTTTCGGTTAGCGTCCAAATGTGGTCAACTTGCCATTTTCTGCCTAAAACTATTAATACGATTATTTGGATAATACCGATAAGAAATGGTCCCGACCAAGTCGACATGCCTTGAAATGTAAACACATCGAAGACTAACATAAATG
>CALDSI010000264.1 GCA_937911395.1 uncultured Labrenzia sp. | reverse complement strand
CGACGCGGAGTTTTACGGCAAGTCGTTCAGCCAGCTTTTTGCACTTGCCTTGAGCGCAGATCGGTTAAACCCGGACTACTCAAATCTCTGGTACATGGTTCACGACTTCCTGGAGAACCCGGACTGGCAGCACGGTGAAATTTTCGTAGCGCTGTTCGAGACGATCATGATGGCGGTGCTCGGCACAATCACAGCTGCCTTGTTTGGTCTGCCGCTCGCGTTTCTTGCAGCCCGGAACTTCACGCCCTCAATGTTCCTGCGGTTCGGGGTCCGCCGTCTCTTCGACTTCCTGCGCGGCATCGACATGCTGATCTGGTCGTTGATCTTCATCCGCGCCTTCGGTCTTGGACCGTTGACCGGTGCGCTGGCGATTGCTTTCACGGATACGGGAACGCTCGGCAAACTCTTTTCCGAAGCTTTGGAAAACATCGACAACAAACAGGTTGAAGGTGTGCGCGCGACCGGCGCAAACCAGATCCAGCGGTACCGGTTCGGCGTTATTCCGCAGATCCTGCCGGTGTTTGTTTCCCAGGTGCTCTACTTCCTGGAATCGAACACCCGTTCGGCGACGGTTATCGGCGCGCTTGGGGCCGGCGGTATTGGCTTGATGCTGGTGGAAACCATGAAAACCTCCCGCGACTGGGAGAACACCAGCTACATCATCATTCTGACCATTGTTGTCGTGATCCTGATGGATCAGACCTCCAGCTGGCTGCGTCGCAAGCTGATCGAAGGCAAATAATGGTTCTCTGCAGTCCCGGCCTTGAACCGGGACCAATAGGGCAGAAAACAAGATCCCGGCTCCAAGCCGGGATTTTTGGTTTATCGGCCTCGAAAGGGGGCACATAAGGCTGTTTCCCTTTTGAAAACGGCCAAAGTTCATTTTCCTGCCGCATTTCGGTCGCGGTCCCGTGGCAGCGTTTCCGCAAGGTGATTCAAAAGCTGGCGGGACTGGGTATGCGGCGAAGATCTTCAGGTGTTTTCTCTTCGGTCATGATGTTGGCAGTTTTGGGGGCGGCCACCCTTGCAACGCCTGCCTTGGCGATTGAAAGCTGTGTTGCATCGCTGAAACAGCAAGCGATTTCGGCAGGCGTCCGGCCGGAAGTTGCCCAGAAGATGCTATCGGGCGCGAAATACGACGAGAAAGTCATCCGCTTTTCAACGGCTCAGCCGGAGTTCAAGACCGAAATCTGGGACTACATGGCGTTTCTCGTTGATCCGCAGCGGATCCAGGACGGCAAGGCAAACCTGAAAAAGCACGCCCGGACCCTGGATGCTGTCGAAAAACGTTACGGCGTTGACAAGCACATCGTTTTGGCGGTCTGGGGAATTGAGAGCGATTACGGCAATTTCCGCGGCGATTTTTATACGCCGCACGCCCTTGCTAATCTGGTGTGTGCCGGCAAACGTCGGCAGAAGTATTTTCGCGGCGAGCTGATGAAAACGCTTCAGATTGCCTCGCGCGGCGATGTCCGGATGGACGACTTCCAAGGTTCTTGGGCGGGCGCATTCGGACAAACCCAGTTCATGCCGACAACGTTTGCCAGTCTTGCCGTCGATTTTGACGGAGACGGGCGGAAGGACCTTGTGAACTCTGTTCCGGATGCGTTGGCATCGACGGCGAACTTTCTGAAAAATGCCGGATGGCGCAACAGCCGCTTGTGGGGTTTTGAGGTGAAGGTGCCTAAGGGCTATTCCGGTCCCTCCGGCCGAAAGAACTATGCCTCCATGAGCACATGGACCAAACGCGGCCTTAGAAATCTCGACGGCAGCACCTTCAAAAGCAAGGCGGACACGGCGTTGATCCGGCCTGCAGGTGCGAATGGCCCAGCTTTCCTCGTGACGCGCAATTTCAAGGCGCTCAGATCTTACAACGCGTCGACGTCTTATGGTCTCGCAATCGCGGTGCTGTCTGAGCTTGTATCCGGCGGCGATCCGATCATGACGCCGTGGCCGACGGACAACCCGGGCCTTTCCAGAGCGCAGCGTCTTGAGCTGCAAAAGCTCTTGAACAAGAACGGGTTCAATGTCGGAGAACCGGACGGCAAGGTTGGCCCGATGACCCGCAAGGGTATTCGGGCTGCGGAAGCGAAATACGACATGCCCGTCACCGGACGCCCTTCCTGGAACGTCTATTACGCACTCGGTGGGCGGTAGAAAAAAGTCTTGGAAGCTTTATGATCCGGTTTTTGCGGGAAGCGGTTCCATGAACGCCTGATTGCGGCCAGACCGTTTGGCGGCATACATCGCCTCGTCCGCTGCCTGAAGGAGGCTGCGTTCCAGATTTGGCCGGATCCTGGTGACGGAAATCCCGATACTCGCACCGACCGCCTCTTGATCGCCGGGCAAATCTATCGGCTGGTTGATGCGGTCCAGGATATCCTGCGCGAGTTTTGCCAATTCGCCCTGATCCGTTCTTACCGTTGAGGCCACCAGAAACTCGTCGCCGCCCATGCGTACCAGAAGTTCCTGGTCAAGCAGAAGCGTTCTCAAGCGCTCACTGATGACCTTGATGACTTCATCGCCTGTTGCGTGACCAAACCGGTCATTGATGGATTTGAAACCGTCGAGGTCGATGAGAAGGGCCGCAATTTCTTTAGCGCTGTTATCGGACTGTTCCGCCCGGCCGAAATACTGGGTCATCATGCGCCTGTTACCGATGCCGGTCAGCGCATCGTGCAGAGCGTTGTGTTCAATGCGCCGGTTCAGCACCTGAAGCGTCTCATTGGCCTGGACCAATTCTGTATTCAGCCGGACGCTTTGATCGCGAAGCTCGCGTTCATACTCCGCGCTGCGGCGAGCGAGCTGGTACTCCAGTTGGCTGCGCAATTCATAGCTTTGCCGGTGTGCTTCAACTTTGAACTGGGTCGCCTGCATCTCGGCATAGACCTTGAGATGCGCGAGCGCCTGCTGGTACGTGCCGATAGCTTCGTGGGTCTGGGAGAGGTGCAGGTGGAAGTTCCGGATCCAGAGGTGATAATCGAACGCGGTTGCTTCTGTAAGGCCCTGTTCGAAGACCTTCAGCGCGTCCGCCGGACGTTTCTCCTTCAAGTAGCTTGAACCGATTGCAAAATGTAGCTGGCAAGTGACCCGCGGATCATCGCTGAAAACAGCCGCTGTCAGACCTTTTTCAGCCTCTTCACGGGCCTTTTCATAGTCTCCGCTTGCAACAAGCGCGCCGGCATAAACTTCCTCGGCATAAGGCAGCATGATCGCATTCCGCCGCGACCGGTTCTGTTCAACGCTTTTTTGTCCAGCATCGAGTGCTGCATCAATGTTTCCAGCAAGGCAATTGACGCGGCAAAGATTGTGCAACACGCGACCGGGCTCGAAATAAAGACCGGCGTCCTCCGCGATCTGCAAGGCATCGCGAAGATGCGGTAGAGCCTCGTCATAGTTTTCCGAATATTGGCGCAAGGTTGCCAGGATGGTCAGCACCTCAATACCGGCACCGCTCTCCGCATGCGGTCCAAGCGTTTCAAAACCGTCCTTCAGGAATTCGTCTGCGAGCTTATGATCACCGAGGCTGTAGGCGCAAACGGCCTTGACCACGAGAAGTTCGGCCCATCCTTCCGGATCGGACTGTTTGGACATTGACTTGAAGGCTGCATCCGCCAGCTCACCGGCGGATTTGAAGTTGCCGCGCCAACGTTCCAGCCAGGAAAGATTGAAGGCCAGCGGCCGTCCATCCAGGTCCGGCACTGTCCGAGCATCGATGGCTCTCTTCAACAAAACCCGGCAAAGTGCCGGATTTCTCCAGCGCAGCGCCCATGTTTTGGCTTGCAAGCTTTTCAGGTTGAATCTCCGAATAGTTCCACAACCTATGGATATAATTATCACTGGTACAAATGATGTATGGGTTAACGAAACACGGTTTTCTACGTGTTGCAATGCGAAAGAGTGCGGCGCAATATGGCGGCGAAGCATGGAGGTGTTGATGTCCGGACGAATTCTGACAGTTGCACAACAAAAAGGCGGGTCCGGTAAGACAACCCTTGCGGCACATCTTGCTGTTGCACTGGCAGCCAAATCCGGGGAGCCGGTCGCGATTCTCGATGTGGATCCGCAAGGCTCGTTGGGCACCTGGTATGAGGCCCGCGAAGAAACGCTCGGGGAAGATGAGACCGGTCTGGAATTCCGGACTGCCTCCGGATGGGGTGCCCGCCGGGAAGCCCGGTCTCTTGCGCGCTCGCACGGTTATGTCATCATCGATACGCCGCCGAAAACGGATACGGATGCCAAGCCCGCAATTGATGCTGCCGACTTCGTGATCGTTCCGATCCAGCCAACGCCTGTTGACCTTTGGGCAACATCCCAGACCATCGATCTGGCAGCCCGGGAAGATACGCCCGCGCTCCTGGTCATGAACCGGGTGCCGCCGCGGGCCTCGTTGACCGGCGAAATGGCCGATGCCATTGCCGCATCCGGCTATGACACCTTGGGCGCACGCCTTGGTAACCGGACCGTTTTCGCGTCTGCCATGGGCCGGGGAGCGTCCGTCACTGAAAACGCACCGTCCAGCAAAGCTGCTCAGGAAGTCAATCTATTGATTGAGGAGCTGGTCGCCCGCGTCGGCTGAACCAAGCTCCAGGTTTGCATTTCAGAAAAATTGCCTTGTCCTCGTCATCTTCCGGTGCCTTCATAGCTGGAGTTATTCGGCCCCGGAGGACAGGCCATGTGGCGTTCTTTAAATTATTCTTATCGAAATCAATCAGTTAGGTCTGTTTTCAGATTCTCTTTGTTAGTCGCTGGAGCACTCTTGACCGGCGGAATGGTGCTCGGTGGGATCTCCGAAACAGCCGACGCCCAAGACAGACGGATCGTCACCATTGAGGACGCGGATTTCTTCGGCGGTGATTATCAGACAGTCAAGGATGTGGACTTGGATGGCTGCAAGTCGGCGTGTCTGAGCGACAACCAGTGCCAAGCCTTCACCTACAACACCAGTGCCGGGTGGTGTTTTCTAAAGTCGTCCGCCGGGCAGATGCAGAGTTTTGCCGGGGCGGTTGCCGGTCGCGTGGTCGAGGTCCAGAGATCGACGTTTGCAACCACCGGTGAAAGAAAGGCTGAGCTCGATTTCCTAAGCCGTGAGACCTTGGAAGCAGCGGAAACCTATCTGCAGCGGATCGAAGAGACGGTCCGGCCAAACAGCACCGATGCAGATGAAATCCGCCGCAATGGTTCAAACGCGCTTGCCAACAACAACAACGCTCTGGCAGAGGCTGACTTCCTCCAGCTGATCGCATTGGACCCAACGCGGTTCGATCCATGGGTTCAACTGTCGACAGCGCTCATTCTGCAAGACCCGAACGATTGGCAGGAGCGGGAAACGAAACGCAAGAACCTCGTCTCGGCCGCGATCAACGCCTATTTGCGGGCTGGAACGCCTGAGGACAAGTCCATTGCGCAGGAATATCTGGGTCGCGGAAATTAGCTTCGACA
>CALDSI010000263.1 GCA_937911395.1 uncultured Labrenzia sp. | reverse complement strand
TGGATGGCCGACAACGACTTGCCCAAGCTGTTCATCAATGCAGATCCCGGCGCACTCCTGCTCGATGCCCCACGCGACTTCTGCCGGACCTGGAAAAACCAGCAAGAGGTGACTGTAAAGGGAAGCCACTTCATCCAGGAAGACAGTGGTGCAGAGATTGGCCGCGTTGTCGCGGGTTGGCTTGAAAATGCTGTTGGCTAGTAGCCCTTACATCGTGGATCCGTCCCAGCGCAACCCGCCTTAATTTTCAGGTGGAACCGGATGGGCTTGGCAGATCACGCACCTATATGCCGATCAAGAAGGGCTTCTATCGCCATTGTTCAAGTTGATTTTCAGGAGATCAGCATGCTGCCCGCACTTCCCTATCAGGACTGGTCGGAAACGAAGGACACGTTGCATCTCTTCTTGCAGATGATCGGCAAGATCCGGCTGAAGGTGCATCCGAAGCTGAACCACTGGTGGCATGTGACGCTCTATCCGCATGTGCGCGGCCTTACGACCGGGCGCATTCCATATGGCACCAGCGGCTTTGAAATTCTCTACGACATGCTCGATCACACAGTGACCATCAGCCGGAACGATGGCGAAAGCGCATCATTCTCAGCTCCGGGTCTCACTGTTGCCGGTTTTTATGAAGCGCTTTTCTCCCGGCTTGAGCAGCTGGGCATCTCAGTCAAAATCGTTGCGGTTCCCTATGACAACAAGTCGAAGGTCCCCTTTCCTGAGGACACCGCACCGCGCGCCTACGACCGAAAGGCCGTTTCCGATTTCTGGCGGGCGCTCTGCTCAATCTCCAGCGCCTTTGAAATTTACCGCTCGGGCTTTGTCGGCAAACAGACACCGGTTCAGCTCTACTGGCATTCCTTTGACCTGGTCGTGACCCGGTTCTCCGGGCGGGCACATCCTTTGGAAGGCGGCACACAGTCCGATCGCGAGGCCTACTCCCACGAGGTGATTTCAATTGGGTTCTGGCCCGGAGATGATAGCTTTCCCGAAGCAGCGTTTTATGGCTATGCCTATCCGGAACCGCAGGGCATGAACCAGATTAAACTGCAACCAACTGATGCCTTTTGGGCTGAAAAGAACGGTGGTGCACTGGCGATCCTGAAATACGAAGATGCGCGCACGACCGCCGATCCGGCTGCGGCAATTCTCTCATTCCTCAACAGTGTCTATGACGGTGCGGCGGTCAAGGCCGATTGGCCGGTTGAGGATCTTGCGCATCAGCACAGATGATTTCTTCGCGATCACTTGTGATCTGACAAACAAAGATCATGATCGCCGAAGGCTTTCAAAATGTTGCAATCGGCGGCCGGGTGCTCGCCGGTGCAGCTTGCGCTGATCCGGGCCAGTTCCTTCTCCAGTTTTTTCAAATGCGCAATGCGCGCGCGGATTGCTTGAAGCTGGTCCGCAGCAATCCGGTTTGCGTTGCTGCAGGGCTGGTCCGGATGGAGACTGAGGTCAATCAGTTCCCGGATCGCCTCCATCGGCAAACCAAGATCCCGGCAGTGTTTCAAAAACCGAAGCCGGTCGAGGTCCCGCTCCTGGTAGCGCCGCTGATTGCCCTCGGTGCGGATCGGGGCTTCGATGAGCCCTTCTTTTTCGTAGTAGCGGATCGTTGGGACTTTCACGCCTGTCGCCTTTGACAATTCTCCGATTGAAAAATCCATAAAACCCTCTTGAACCTCTAGCCGCTATAGGGATTACACAGAACCAAGAGATAAAAATCAAGGAGTTTAGTGGAATGGCCGGATGTTGCGAATCGAATGCAAAATTCGATGGGGTTTCCCAGGATTACAAACGTCGGCTGTGGCTGGTGATCGCCCTGAATGCGACCATGTTTGTCGTGGAAATGGCCGCCGGACATGCGGCGCGCTCTCAGGCACTACAAGCCGATGCGCTCGACTTTTTCGGCGATGCGATCACCTACGGAATTTCGCTGGCCGTTATCGGCGCATCTTTAAGAACCCGGGCAATCGCGGCGTTGTTCAAAGGAGGAAGCCTGTTGCTCATGGGTCTATGGGTCGGCGGATCGACCGCTTACCAGTTTCTTGTCCTTGGAACGCCAAAAGCTGAAATCATGGGGGCCATCGGGTTCCTGGCCCTGGCTGTGAACCTGATCAGCGTCCTGGTTCTGGTTCGCTACAAGGATGGTGATGCCAATGTCCGCTCGGTCTGGCTCTGCTCCCGCAACGACGCGATCGGCAATGTCGCAGTCATGCTGGCCGCACTTGGTGTCTGGGGAACAACGACTGGTTGGCCGGATCTCATCGTCGCTGGTCTGATGGCGAGCCTCTTCGTCAACTCCGCGGTGCAGATCCTCAAACAGGCGATCGCAGAGTACAGGCAAACGGACACTGGGACCGGCATGGACTACGAACATGGCAACACGCCTCAGGGTGTTGTCCGTTAGAAATAAAAAAACCCGCTGCCATGGCAGCGGGCGCTTTGGAGCATTGAGTGCTGTCGTTTATTCCGCTGGTTCCTCGGTCTCGACTTCCGGAACAGTCATCTCCTGAAGCACTTGATCGCTGAGGTCATTTGTAGCGATGGAGATATCGGTGTCGATCTCGGGCGCCACAGTCGTTTCGGCAACGGTCATGTCTTTCGCTTTTGCTGTTTTGCCCCAAGAGCAGGCATAGGCCGGGGTAAGTGCGAAAGTGCTGACCGCAAGGGCCGCGATACCAGTAGTTAATAGACGCATAGTCTGTTCCCTCTGTTTGCTCATGCAATCCCTTTACGTGACCTAGCGTAACTCAGATCGAAGTGATGACCAAGAAAAACCTTCCGGCTACTTAGGCCAGAGTTAAGATCCAAACTATTTGCGGCGGAGATTGTAAACTTGTGTTTCGTTTGGCTCAGACAAGTCATTAAGGATATTCACGACACGAACATCCAACAAATCCCCAAAGGCTTTTAAAGTCATGTCCTTACTGCTCAAGAACCCGATCAACAGGACCCGCACGGCACCATCGGAGCGAAGTTCACCCTTGGTCCATCCCCATTTGCAATCACGGGGAATACAGGAGGTAAACGCCCGTGCGCGCACAAATACCTGCTCATTTTCGCATTGGCTTTCCACCTCAACGCGGCTGATTTCCTTGGGAGCTGCATCCGGATTGACCCACACACCGTCCTCTGGGATAGGACAATAAATTCTTTCGGTTCCTGACCCCGTTTGTGCCTGTGCAGGCAGAGATAAGACCGCCAGACCGGCCACGAAAGCGACGGCTAAAAGCGTTCTTTTCATCCTGCTCCTCCGCTCCATGATGCGTTGCGCTTGCTTCAGTACAAGACGCTGTTTATCACAGCGGCCTTGTCCGAAACCTTTCCAGTTATCCCGTTTCACCCCAGCCTATGATGCCGGGTCTAGCCTGCCAATCAAGTGCAATGCCATGCACGGTCTCAAAAGACCGCCACCTTAAAAAGCTGGGCCGCAAGATTAAGCAAACAAATAGCAGGCTCTGCAGTGTCGACCGTCCGCCCACCTATCCCAAAAGAACCTAACTACCGCCGCGGATGCGCCTTGTCATAAGCGGCCAGCAAATGAGCGCTGTCGATCTCGGTATAGATCTGGGTGGATGCCAGGCTTGCGTGACCGAGCAGTTCCTGAATGGTGCGTAAATCTCCCCCACCGGCGAGAAGATGGGTCGCGAAAGAATGGCGCAAGGCGTGGGGTGTGGCTGTTTCAGGAAGACCGAGTGCGCCGCGCAGTTTGGCCATGGACAGCTGGATCATCCGAGGGTTGAGCGGACCACCACGCGCCCCAAGAAACAACGGACCGTCTGGTGAGATCGCATAAGGGCAGAGCTTTGTGTACTGCGCGATAGCCTCGCAAACCGCGGGCAGGATCGGCACGATCCGCTCCTTTCGGCCTTTGCCGAGAATTCGCATGGTTTTCGTACCGGGCTGCGGGGCCATTTTTCCGGTCAGAGACAGCGCTTCGGAAATGCGGAGCCCGCAGCCATAGAGCAGCGTCAGCACAGCGGCATTGCGTGCTTCCACCCAAGCCTCTGTTTCCATCGCGAGATCACCGCTGGTGATCTCGATGGCATCCTTTGCGGACACCGGTTTGGGCAAAGAACGAGATTGACGCGGTGGCCGGACGGCATCCGAGGCGGCCGCGTTGATCTCTCCCCGGCGTTCCAGAAATTTCAGGAACGAGCGGATCCCGGCCAGGCCGCGCGCCAGCGAGCGGCTTTGGACCTTGTTGCGGCGGCGTTGTGCCAAAAACCCGCGAAAATCTGCCGGGCGTAATTCCGCAATATCCTTAATGCCCGGCGCACCACCCAAATGATCTGTCAGAAAGCGCAAGAACTGGCGAAGATCCCGCTCATAAGCAATCAGCGTCTTGTCGGACAAACGTCGTTCGTCGGACAAATGATCCAGCCATTTGGCGATACGGTCGTTCAGATCCGGTTTGGCCGAGACAAGCAGAGAATCGATTGCACTGTGAGACATTTGCCCAGACTAGTGAAAACTCCCGAGCGTTTCGTTAATCCGGCAGCGGGCTGCCCGACCACGCCTGAGAAGTTCCGATTACAACCAGTCGCCTGTCCGCCGCAGATGTTCCAGTTCCTTCAAAAACGCCTGCACTTTCGCCGAGCGGTGCAGATCGACATGGGTGACCATCCAGATCATCGAAAGCCAATCCGGGTCCGGGGGAACAATTTCGACCAGATCCCCGCGTTCAAGAGCGGCCTCACGTGGCAGAAACCCAATTCCGTTACCGCAGAGAACAGCTTGCGCCAGCGTGCCCATCGAGTTGGAGCGAAAGGCAATACACTCAGCCGGGACATTTTCGTGCAGCCATCGCTGGAACCCGGCCCTGGTGTTCGGATCCGCGGTTCCGGCAAACCGGTGTTTTGGAAAGTCATTTGCCCCATCAGGCAGGCCATACCGGTCAATGTAGATTTGATGGGCGAACAAACCGATTTCAATTCGTTCAAACTCGCGAACCACATTGTCCGGATTTTCCGGCCGGCCACCTGCACGAAACGCGACATGCGCCTCGCCATACTCGAGGCGCAGGAGGCTGTCGCTAACCATGAACCGAATAGTAAGGCCCGGGTGCTTGTTGCCAAAGGCCCGTAAGATCGGCATCAGTGTCGGCGCATAGGTCGCAATGGACGTCACGATGAAGTCGCCCCTCAGCGCATCTCCCTGCCCTTGCGCCTTGCGATGCAATTCCTCGAACTGCTCGTCGGCGGTGTCGGCAATGCGAAGCAGCTCACGCCCGAGATCGGTCGGCGTAAAGCCCTTTGCATGGCGCTGAAACAGTTTGCCGCCAAGTGCCGCCTCTAAGGTGTCGACGTGGCGATTGATTGTTGCCCGGTGAACGCCCAGGGACTCGGCGGCAGCGCTCACCGTTCCCAAACGCGCAACCCGCGCAGCTGTTCGTATCTCAGTCCAGTTCTGCATGATTACATGTCATATTTTCGCGCATTAGATGCGGATTTAAATATCTTCAAAGCAAATATACAACATATTAGATTGGGTTCAACACGATGACAGTGCGACATCACCAAAGAGGTTGAGCCATGAAAATTCTAGCATTCGCTGCAACAAACAGCCGCCAGTCCATCAACAAGCAGGTGGTTCAGGCCGCAGGCGACATCATTACCTCGGATCTGGATCAGAATGCTGAAATCGAGATCATCGATCTGAATGACTACGAGATGCCGATCTACAGCATTGACCGGGAAACCGACGGCGGCATTCCGGAAGAAGCCAAGCGGTTCCATGAAAAAATTAGTGCTGCAGACGCCTTGATTGTCTCTTACGCCGAACACAACGGCACTTATACCGCCGCCTTCAAGAACGTCTTCGACTGGGCTTCCCGTATCAACATGAAGGTCTTTCAGGACAAGCCGCAGGTGGCTCTGTCGGCTTCGATGGGACCAGGCGGTGCTGCCAGCGTCCTGAAATCAGCGGTCGGGTCTGCAGGCTTTTTTGGAGCCGACATTCGGGGCAGCCTCTCGATCGGGCCATTCAACGAGAAGTTCGACACTCAAACTGGCAAATTGGCCGATGAAGGCTTGGAGCATTCCTTGCGCGAGGCACTGTCGGATCTGTTGGATGCGGCGCAAGACGCCGAGCGTGCCGCCTGATACGGCCAGCGATTTTTCTTCAAGAAACACTACCGGACAGGCACAAACATCTGTTCGAATGGAGAAACATACATGACGACGACACTGAAGAAATACGGCTTTTGGGCCCTGAAGGGCCTCCTGGCCGCAGCTTTCCTTGCCGCTGGCGGTGCAAAGCTTTTAGGCGCTCCCATGATGGTACAAACCTTTGAGGTGCTCGGTGTCGGGCAATGGTTCCGCTATCTGACAGGCCTTATTGAAGTCGTGTCAGCTGTCTTGCTTTTCGTTCCGGGCAAACAGGCCATTGGTGCAGGCCTTTTGGTCGGCACCATGATCGGCGCAGCTGCCGCACACCTCTTCATATTGGGTCCGTCCATGGTTCCCGCGCTTGTCTTGGGTGGCTTGACCGCAATTGTGCTCTTCGTACACCGCGACCAGATCACTGCATAAGATCAGCCTACAAAGGAAAAAGCCCGAGTCATTGCCCGGGCTTTTTGATTTCGAACAGCTCAAAATAAACCAATCAGATCAGCAAACCCTGAATTGGTCCCAATTAAACTTGCATCACGGTTTGCCGCTTCGCATCCCAGCGCCAATCCGGAGTGCCAAAGCAAATGACTCCGCCGTGATGGCGCTCACGTGGCCCGCAATCCATCCAATCTACTTCATTGTTGAGCAATTCCTGGCCGATGCCAGTTATCGAGAATTCCGATTTGCCCCAACCTTCATCGGATAGGTCCAGCTTGGCGCAGGAGACAGCCGGACGCTCGGCGCTTTGAAGCCTTAACAACGTCCCGAGATACATAAGATCGCCATGATAGGGCAGCGGATCAAACTCGGTCATGAATTTGCGAAACACCTGACCCCATGACCTGTCTCCGCCCGCAAGGATCTTCAAGGCTGCGTTTTCGGAAAAAGACAACCCGTTATGTACAGACGGCAAGTCCGATAAATAGCGCAGGATCGCCGTTCTCAGGTAAGGCAGTGATGGTTGCTGGCTACCGGTCATAGCGAACAACCGTTCTGGGCTCGATGCGACTAACGCCTTCCAAACCTGCCGCGAAAGCCCATAGGCTGCTTCAGGAACCGGTATCCGGGATTTGTACATATGCCGCAGGGCTGTTGGCGAAAGCTGTCCTATACCGATGAATTTGGAGATGCCCGGGAACCTATCCAAGGACACAAGTTCGACCTTCCGCTCCTCAGCTTTTGAGGCGCGCAACTGATTGAGCACTTTCACGAGCAACAGTTGATCGAATGGGTCATGTTCGAACCACAGCACAATGCGCCCGTATTTTTTCGCGTTTGAGAGTTTCGTGTCCTCATCCAATTGTCGTTGACGGCATTCGTCCGCAGTCAAACCGGGATACTCTTCAAGAACAAACCTAAGCCGTTGCTGTTTGGCATCCGGTTGATCGGAAAGAGGACCCTGACAGATTGGGTCTGTATAGGTTAGGAAATCACCTTCGAAACCGGCGCGCTCCAATGCCTGCTCTATGTCGTTGCCGCACCTTATGTGAAGCGTTGGCAAATCGGAATCTGGAGCCGCGTTATCGTTTTCGATCTCCTGTTTTGCCCGATCCATGTCTTCAGAGTGTTTTTTCAAAGCTGGCCAGCTGGAAAGCCCGGCTTCCCGCGCGATCACGCATTGGGCATCGGCAAGTTTCAGCGCCTCTGAAGTTAAGGCTGATGCTCTGGGGTGATGAATACTCAGCCGCAATAGCGCGTCCGGATCTTTGGCCCGTACAGCGTCCCGGAACTCTTTGGCCCGTTTTTTCAAGATGTGAAATTGAAGTGATAGATCGCTGGAACTCAACAGCGGAATGGTCTGCGCAGGGCGCAATGTATCAGTCATGGAGACCCCCGAACTCGGTCGTGGTCCAGTGTCCGCATCTCCGGAACGAGTGGGTGTCTAAAAAATTGGATGCAATCACATCCGGATTAAAGCGGCGTGGACGCCTTTCCGCGGACCGGAGGCCCCGCCATGGGCCCGGTGCCAAATTAATCTGAAGGAAGTCACCTTTCAAGACAGAAAAAGCCCGGGTGTTCGCCCGGGCTTTTTCAATTTCTGATCTGCCACAGGACCTTACGAGTGGATCGGCTTCGCGAAGGCGCCCATAGCTGCTTCCTTGACCGCTTCCGACATGGTCGGGTGTGCGTGGCACGTACGGCCGAGATCTTCCGCGGAGCCGCCGAATTCCATGACAACGCAGGCTTCGTGGATCATCTCGCCAGCGCCGAAACCAACGATGTGGACACCGAGCACCTGATCGGTCTTTGCGTCAGACAGAACCTTGGCAAAGCCATCAGTTGCGTTCATGGCCCGCGCGCGGCCATTGGCCGTGAAGTTGAACTTGCCAGTCTTGTACTCAACACCAGCCGCCTTCAGCTCCTCTTCCGTCTTACCGACAGAGGCGACTTCCGGCTGGGTGTAAACAACACCCGGAATGACGTCGTAGTTCACATGGCCAGCCTGGCCCGCGAGGATCTCGGCGACCGCAACGCCTTCATCCTCAGCTTTGTGCGCGAGCATCGGGCCAACAACCACATCGCCGATTGCGTAAATGCCGTCGACATTGGTCTTGTAGTGATTGTCGATCTGAACCCGGCCGCGGTCGTCGACAACAACGCCAGCCTGGTCAAGACCAAGACCTTCCGTGTACGCGCGGCGGCCAATGGCAACCAGCACGATATCGGCTTCAAGCACTTCCGCATCGCCGCCCGCTGCCGGCTCAACGGATACCGCAAGGCCCTTGCCCTTTTTCTCAACGCCCGTGACCTTGGAAGACAGCTTGAACGCCATGCCTTGTTTTTTCAGGATCCGCTGGAAGTTCTTGGAAACATCACCGTCCATGGGCCCAAGAATCTTCGGCATGAACTCGACAACGGTGACTTCAGCGCCAAGACGGTTCCAGACCGAGCCGAGTTCCAGACCAATCACACCGCCGCCGACAACGATCATCTTGCCAGGGACTTTTTCAAGGTCCAGGGCGCCGGTAGAGGAGACGATCTGCTTTTCGTCGATTTCCACGCCCGGCAGCGGCATCACATCGGAGCCGGTGGCAATCACGATGTTCTTCGTTTCGATAACCGATGCCTTGCCGTCGTTGTCGGTGACTTCGACTTGGCCGGCACCCACGATCTTGCCCATTCCCGTGTGGACGTCGATCTTGTTTTTCTTCATCAGGAAAGAAACGCCGCTGACATTGGCATCAACAACATCGCTCTTGTGTTTCATCATACCCGGCAGATCGAGCTTCGGCTTGGCAACCTTGATGCCGAGCTACTCGAACCCGTGGCCAGCTTCATGGAACATTTCAGATGCATGCAGCAGCGCCTTGGACGGGATACAGCCGATGTTCAGGCAGGTGCCGCCAAGGGTCGCTTCTTTTTCGACAACTGCGGTTTTCAGGCCGAGCTGAGCCGCTTTGATTGCGCAAACATAGCCGCCCGGGCCGGTTCCAATGACGACAAGATCATATTGGGACATTTGGGTCGCCTTAGCCTCTTTCTCTCTATCCCTTACGGACACTTTAAAACCGGTTGTCAGAACAGAAACCGGAGAATGAAATTCGAAGGTCTTTCAAAGACCTCATCACTGCTCTGCAAGCGCAAGGCGTAAGCCGAAACCTGCAAAGGCTGTCGCAACAGCGCGGCGCATCCAAAGCATGACCGTATCGCTGCGTAGCACCTTCTCCCCGACAAGTGCCGCAAACATGCCGTAGACGATGAACACTGCGAAGGTCATCGCCATGAACACACCGCCGAGCAAAGCCATATCCAAAGTCGGATTGGCTGCTTGCGGGCTGACAAACTGCGGCAGGAATGCCAGGAAAAACACGGTCAACTTCGGGTTCAGGATATTGATCAAGAACCCCGTTCGCACCGTTGCCACCATGCTAGTGCGGCTGGATTTGTCCGCCTTCAACTCCAGCGGACCGCTATCTTTCAGCGTTTGCCAGGCAAGATACAGCAGGTACGCAACACCAGCGTATTTGACAGCTGTGAAGACCAGCGCGCTGGTGTGCATCAGCGCGGCCAGTCCAATGACAGATGCCAGGATTGCCGGAATAATCCCTAGCGTGCAGCCGAAGGCGGCAGCGATTGCCGCCTGCCGGCCTTTGCCCAGACCGACCGCCACCGTGTAGACGACGCCGGTTCCAGGGACCAGCACCACGATCAAGGCGGTGATCAAAAACTCCAGGCTCATTGTCCGGCTCCTTTGAGCGTGACAGGAAGACTGGTTCGGATCAAAGATCCAAAACCAGACGCTGCGGATCTTCCAGGCTTTCCTTGACGCGCACCAGGAAGGTCACGGCTTCTTTGCCGTCAACGATCCGGTGGTCATAGGACAGCGCCAGATACATCATCGGGCGGATGACCACCTGACCGTTAACAGCCATCGGGCGCTCCTGGATCTTGTGCATGCCCAGGATGCCGGACTGCGGCGCGTTCAGGATCGGCGAAGACATCAGCGAGCCATAGACACCGCCGTTGGAGATTGTGAAGGTGCCACCGGTCATATCGGCCATGCCGAGCTTGCCGTCCCGCGCCTTGCGGCCAAGGTTGCCGATTTCCTGTTCGATCTCGGCAATCGACATCTGGTCCGCATCCCGGACAACTGGTACCACCAGACCCTTGTCCGTACCGACGGCAACGCCGATGTGGGCAAAGTTCTTGTAGATGATGTCGGTTCCGTCGATCTCGGCATTCACAGCCGGTATCTCTTTCAACGCATGGGTTACAGCTTTTGTGAAGAAGCCCATGAAGCCTAGCTTCACTCCGTGTTTCTTCTCAAACAGATCTTTGTACTGCTTGCGCAGTTCCATGACCGGGCCCATGTCCACCTCGTTGTAGGTGGTCAGCATAGCAGCGGTGTTTTGCGCGTCTTTCAGGCGGCGCGCAATGGTTTGGCGCAGCTTGGTCATCCGGACGCGCTCTTCGCGCACTTCGTCTTCGGCTGCGACCGGGCCACGGGCAACAGCTGACGGCGCCGGAGCAGAGGCAGATGCCGCGCCGGAAGCAATGGCGTTGATAACGTCTCCCTTCAGGACCTGACCGCGTTTGCCAGAGCCTGCGACCTGATCACCAGAAAGATTGTTCTCCGCCATCATCTTGGCAGCAGACGGTGCCGGCGGCATGGAAGTGCCAGCGCTCGGTGCTGGAGCAGCAGCTGCCGGAGCCGGTGCACTTGCTGCAGTCGGGGCGGCTGCGGCAGCGCCTGCACCAGACGGATCGATCTGACACAGCAGAACGCCCGGCTCGACGGTGGCGCCGGTTTCAGCCGCGATCTTGACGACCGTGCCTGCGACCGGAGCTGGAACTTCCTGAGCGGCCTTGTCGGTTTCCAGTTCGACAAGCGTGTCGTCCGCCTTAACGGTATCGCCAACCATGACGCTCCACTCGCAAACTTCAGCTTCGGTCCCGCTCTCGCCCGCGCTCGGGGTAACAACGTCAACACGCTCAGCTTTGGCCGCCGGAGCCTCTGTCTTGACAGGAGCCGGTGCGGAGGCCGCCGGTGCGGCAGCTGCAGCGCCTGCACCTTCTGTGATTTGACCAAGCAGAGCGCCAACCTCGACGGTATCGCCTTCCTTGACCACAATGGATTCCAGTGTGCCGGATGCCGGTGCTGGAACTTCAACGGTTACCTTGTCCGTCTCCAGCTCGACCAGTGGCTCATCCTGATTGATGGCGTCGCCCGGTTTTTTGAACCACTGAGCAATGGTTGCCTCAGATACGGATTCCCCAAGCGTTGGGACGCGAATTTCGGTTGCCATGGTTGCCTTCTCTTAAATTTCCCAGGCCAATTTCGATGAAGGGGGCCACCGCCCCCTTCGTGATCAGTTTCCGAGTGCCTCTTCGAGGAATGCCTGCAGCTGGGCCAAATGTGCGGACATCAAACCCGTAGCCGTGGACGCCATTGCGGCGCGACCGGCATAACGCGGGCGTTTGTGCTTGGCATCGATCTGTTCCAGCACCCACTCGATGTAAGGCTCGACGAAGAACCAACTGCCCATGTTCTTCGGCTCTTCCTGACACCAGACCATTTCCGCTTGCGGGAAACGGGCCAGCTCCATCATCAGTGCCTTTTTCGGGAACGGATAGAGCTGCTCGACGCGGATCAAGTAGACATCGTCGATGCCACGCTTTTCGCGTTCTTCGTAAAGATCGTAATAGACCTTGCCCGAGCACATCACGACACGCTTGATCTTGTCGTCAGACACCAGCTTGGTTTCTGCCGCCGGGTTGGACTCCGCATCGTCCCACAGCAAACGGTGGAATGTTGAATCCGGTCCAAGTTCCTCGATCTTCGACACAGCCTTCTTGTGACGCAGAAGCGATTTCGGCGTCATTAAGATCAGCGGTTTACGAATATCGCGGCACAATTGACGGCGTAGGATGTGGAAGTAGTTTGCCGGTGTCGAGCAATTCGCCACCTGCATGTTATCTTCCGCGCACAGTTGCAAGAACCGCTCAAGACGCGCCGAAGAGTGCTCTGGCCCCTGACCTTCATAGCCATGAGGCAGCAGGCAGACAAGACCCGACATACGCAGCCATTTGCGCTCACCAGATGAGATGAACTGATCGAACAGCACCTGCGCACCATTGGCGAAGTCACCAAACTGTGCTTCCCACAAGGTGAGGGCCCGTGGCTCGGCGAGCGAGTAGCCGTATTCAAAACCGAGCACCGCTTCTTCGGAGAGCATCGAGTTGATGACCTCGTAGCGCTGCTGGCCTTCACCAACGTGGTTCAGCGGAATGTAGCGGTTTTCGTTCTCTTGATCGTAGAGCACTGAATGCCGCTGCGAGAACGTGCCGCGCTCACAATCCTGACCGGACAAACGAATTGGATGACCTTCCTTGAGCAAGGTCGCAAACGCCAACGCTTCCGCGGTCGCCCAATCGATGCCTTCACCGGTCTCGATCATCCGCTCACGATTGTTCATGAACCTAGCGATCGTGCGGTGCGCGTTGAAGTCATCCGGGATTTTGGTCAGCTTGCGACCGATGTCTTTCAGCTCATCGATTGCAAGACCGGTTTCACCGCGGCGTGGATCTTCTTCATCATCCGCCCGTTTCATACCGGCCCATTTGCCGTCCAACCAATCGGCCTTGTTCGGCTTGAATGCTTGACCGGAATCAAACTCACCATCCAGATGCTTGCGCCAGTCGGCCTTCATTCGGTCGACTTCATCTTGGCTCATGACGCCTTCTTTGATCAAGCGGTCGGAGTAGAGCTGCAAGGTTGTTTGATGCTTGCGAATCTTGCGGTACATGATCGGCTGCGTGAACGCCGGTTCGTCACCTTCGTTGTGGCCAAAGCGCCGGGAGCAGATCATGTCGATCACGACCGGGCGACCAAAGGTCTGGCGGTACTCAATCGCGATCTTGG
>CALDSI010000262.1 GCA_937911395.1 uncultured Labrenzia sp. | reverse complement strand
TGTGCTGCGTGCCACCCATGCACCAGATCACGGTGCCGGGGCGGTTGTTGGCCAGGGTCCGGGCCACACGACGCAACTGCGAGCCGGGGGCCCCTGTCACACGCTCGACCTCTTCAGGGGTCCACTTGGCCACCTCTTCCTTGATCTGGTCCATGCCCCAGACACGGGTGCGGATGAACTCTTTGTCCTCCCAACCATTGTCGAAGATATGCCAGAGGATGCCCCAGATGAGCGCCACGTCCGAACCGGGACGGAAGCGGACGTACTCGTCAGCATGAGCAGCGGTGCGGGTGAAGCGCGGATCACAAACGATTAGCGGTGCGTTGTTCTGTTCTTTTGCGCGCAAAACATGCAGCAAAGAAACAGGGTGTGCTTCTGCCGGGTTGCCCCCAATGATAAAGATCGCACGGGAATTGTGGATGTCGTTGTAGCTGTTCGTCATGGCGCCGTAGCCCCATGTGTTTGCTACGCCGGCTACCGTGGTCGAGTGGCAGATGCGCGCCTGGTGGTCAACGTTGTTGGTTCCCCAATAAGCCGCGAATTTCCGGAACAGGTACGCCTGCTCATTGTTGTGCTTGGCTGATCCGAGCCAGTAAACACTGTCCGGGCCGCTTTCTTCGCGGATTTGCATCATCTGGTCGCCGATCTCGTTGATCGCCTGTTCCCAGCTGATTTTCTTCCACTCGCCGCCTTCTTTTTTCATCGGATATTTCAGGCGGCGTTCGCCGTGCGCATGCTCACGAACGGCTGCCCCCTTGGCGCAATGCGCACCGAGGTTGAATGGGCTGTCCCAACCCGGTTCCTGGCCGACCCAGACCCCGTTGGAAACTTCAGCCACTACCGTACAGCCGACGGAACAGTGTGTGCAGACCGTTTTCACGTTCTTCACAGCACCGGCGCCTGCTTGTGCTTTGGCTTGTGTAACAGAACCGCCCATGGCGGAGATGGCGGCCAAACCGCCAGCTGCGACACCGGAACCTTTAAGGAATGTCCGGCGGTCTACAGATTTATGTGCAGTGTCTCTGAGGATACTTGCACCCTGGGGGCGTCGCGCAACCCCATTGGTCTTTTTCCTAAGCATGTTGCCCTACCTTGCTTATACCCAAATCGGGTACGGCTGGGTTTGTCAGTGAACCGGCCATCGGGCGTCACGCAACCATCGGCCGGTGTGTTCACAGGGTCCAGTTAGAACCGGGCGCTGTCGTAATAGGCGCGGGTATGCACCGTGTCTTGCATCTTCTCAGAAGCAAGATCCGGCTCGGCAGCTTGCGCTGCTGTACCCGTCGCGACCACAGCAGCTGCGGCCGGGGCCGAAATGGCCGCCAGTTTCAGGAAGTCACGGCGTCCGGCCTCAAGGCCTGCGCCCGACTGTTCGGGTCGTTTCATCGTTGCAATCCTCCTCTCATTCTAGGCGGCGGCGCCACCTTAATTGCCAACGTGAATGTTAGATTTCCCGGCATCGCGTCATGCCGAAAGATCTAATTGGGCAGCATCTCGAATGCTTCTGCTTCGATCTCCATAAACTGCCGCCCGAGCGACCCGACGGCCGAATAAAGGACCGACGTCCTTGAGGCCTCCAAGTCACTGAAGAAGTGCACGGCCCAAGGGCCTACATGTGCGTTGAAAAAGGACTTCTGGTCCGCGACCGAAGTAACCTTGCCGAAGCGCCCGACAATCAACCCGCCCATGATCTCCATGAGCGATGCGATGTTGTCCTCTGGCTCTTTTTTGCCCTCCGCGCGCTGGATACCGCGCTCAGCCATCTCCTGCCGCAAGTTGGCAAGAGGTTTTTCATTCAAAAAACCTGTCAGGTAATGACTTGCATAAGGCAAGAGCTCGCCGCGCCCGAGGCCGATGAACAACGCGTTGAATTCGCGCTCGGCGTCCTGCTCTGGTGTCACTGAAGCAAGTTTTGCAAGGGTTTTAAGGGTCGTGCCCAAGGGGGTGTCGTCGCCTGAAAGCGCCGCAATTTGCTTGAGGAGGTCATTGTCCGCCGGCTTTGCCAGCAACACCCCCAAAAAATTATACAGGTCTGCTCTCGCCTGGTCTTCCGGGTCGATCACATATTCCGTAACAACAGCGGCCATGCGCCGTCACCTCCCTCAAACGCAAAGAGTTTAGCTCCCACAAGTCGGGTTCGATATTCACGAATAGTCGAACCTCATTCGGCGAGGGCGTTGAGGCGGCACTGCCTCGACATTGGTTGCATCACCCACCGAAGACTCAAACTCGTCACGTATTGGCATATCTTGCAACAGCGCTGCTCCTTGCGTCAATTGCACAAGTGCTTCTTCATCTTCGCCGTAATCATGCTGCTTTGCAGTATTTTCATCACCTTGCACTGCAGCAATTCTTTGATTTGCTTTGCCTGGCTCGACAATCGCTTCTGCCACCTCTTCGGCGACCTGATCTTCCTCGCCCTCAACAAACCGTTCCACCATCCCTTTACCGACCTGGTAGACGGTCTGGAGGTTGGTGACCACTGTTGCGGCATCAGTGAAGTCATCCGCGTAATCAACCAAGCCATCTAGATTGGCAAGAACCGGATTAAGGCCCCAGAGCCGGCGCAGCGCACGCCGCTTCAGCCGCTCTGGAACCGCAGCCGATAAAAATTGACTAAAGTCATCTTTTTCGGTGAGCGTATCGGGATCCGGAAGGTTGAGTTCCTCAAGGATCTCAGCATCGCTTTGGGTTTCAAGCTCGGCCCGCTCCTTGGCGGCCTCTGCTTCTTCGACCTGAACACGTTCCAGCTCTTCGGACCGCTGCACTGCCGCTTTTCGCCGCGACCAGAAATCCATCCCCGCTTTTTCATCGCCGGTCATTGCAAGGTGTCCTTTGGCTTGCGCTGCGGAGAGCGGTAAACATCCGTCATCTGGCGAATGCGGGGATCGCCAATTCCTTCCTCTTGCAGATCGACCCGCTTCTTGTCCCGGCGGCGCTTGATAAAGACTTCGTCTTCATGATGGGTCTCGGCAAACTCTCGCACCCAGGCGATCAGGCCCGGCGGCATCGGAACCTTTTCAACGAGAACGTCGCTCGTATCCGCATAGTCTTGCCCTTCGTAAGCTGAAGCGGTGATCAGCATCACCTCCATGGGAACGTCACGCTCCAGCTCTTCGGCGGGCCGAATCACGACATAAAGTGAGGGCGTTTTGTCAGAGAGCGCGGTGAGATAGGCCTCGGTTTCGGCGCGGTGCAGCTCAAGCGGAAGGGTGGCCGCATGGTACTCGACTGCGTCTCCTTCCTTGCGCAGTACATTCCAGTCTGCATCACCTGCGCCCGGCAAAAGCGATACAGCACGCCAGGACCATTTCTGCCAGCGCGTCACACCGGGCAAGCGTCGCACGACAACGCCAACCGGCATCGAACGGCATCTTTCCGTATTCACAGGCATGCATCCTCCGTACATCCGGTCCAGCCGGAAATTCTATTTTCGCCCATGCTGACGCAACGTCTGGAAAATTCAAGTCCTTACAAAGGCCACTTGACGGAAAGACAGCTTCGCACTTGATTAGAAACCAATGAGCCAATTTCCTGCGCGGGAGACGCTGGAATGGCATCATGGGGGAGAGGACGCGCGCTCGATGACAGAAGCAAAGCTGCTGCTGTGCGACTGCTTGAAAAGCCAGTCGATAAACGCAGAAGAGATTGAAAAATATACCGGACTGCCTTGTTCGAAAGTCCATACAGCCCTGTGTCACACAGAAGCAGCTGTGGCCGAATCAGCGTTACAAAGCGGCGACGTTGTCGTTGCCTGCGCCCAAGAGCGAACGTTCTTCGAGGAGCTCGCGCAAGATCTAGAAGCTAATGAACCGCATTTTATCGACATCCGCGATCGGGCGGGGTGGACCTCGAGCGATGTTGAACCAACGGCAAAAATGGCGGCGCTCATCGCTGAGGCCATGTTGCCGGACCCAGGTGAGCGCGTCGTTGACGTTTCATCGGAAGGGACCTGCCTGCTTCTTGGTGAACCAGACATCGCGTTCGATGCGGCCAAGCTTCTTTGCGACACTCTTAGTGTGACTGTGCTGGTCGCTCCTGATGCCGAGATACCTGTGACTGACGATCACCGGTTCGATGTTGTGCGTGGTCACATCAAGTCGGCAACCGGCGCGCTCGGCGGATTCCAGGTTGCGTTCAACGCTCTGCAGGAACGCATTCCAGGTGGTCGGGGGGCATTCAACTGGACGGAGCCGCAAGCCGGTGGTCGGAGCGCGTGTGACATCATCTTAGACCTGCGCCGGGATGCACCGCTGTTTCCCGCTGCTGATAAGCGCGAGGGATATCTTCGCGCTGATCCCGGCAACAAGGATGCTTATTCGAAGGTTATCCTGGAAGCATCTCAACTTATCGGGACGTTCGAAAAACCAATCTATGTGAAGGTCAACGAAGACCTTTGTGCACACTCCAGAGCACAGAAAACAGGCTGCAACCGCTGCCTGAACCTTTGCCCAACCGGTGCAATTACTCCCGCTGGAGATCACATCACCATCGACCCGATGGTCTGCGCAGGATGCGGGATGTGTTCAGCGGTGTGTCCGTCCGGCGCTGTTTCCTATGACGCTCCGACACCGCAACACGTCTTCAAGCGGATAGAGACGCTGGCCGCGACTTGGCGCAAGGCGGCAAACGAACCTCCGCGCCTTCTCGTCCATGATGCGGCCTACGGTCTTGAAATAATCCAACTGTCAGCCCGATACGGCAACGGCCTGCCGACTGACGTTATTCCACTGGAAGTATCGGCATTGGCCGCTTTCGGTCACGCAGAGGCTCTCGCAGCCCTTGGATGCGGATTTTCGGCAGTCGACATCCTAGTGTCACCTCAGACAGAACAGGACGGTCTCCCCTTCCAGGTCGATCTCGCAAACTCCATTTCCGGAAACAACCAGATCCGATTGCTCGAACCAACGGATCCGGATGATTTGGAAGCCGCTCTTTATGAAGAGGCGGAGCGGACAGCAATCGAAGCGCCAATTCTTCCTTTTGGATCCCGCCGTCAGGTGACGCGCCTAGCCGCGAAGACCTTGAATGCGCCGGACGCGGTGCTGGAACTTCCTGCCGGAGCCCCCTATGGCGCCGTTGCCATGAACGAAGACGCTTGCACATTGTGTCTGTCATGCGTCTCTCTGTGCCCTTCCGGAGCCTTGAAGGAAAACCCGGACAAGCCGCAGCTCCGTTTCCAGGAAGACGCCTGCTTGCAATGCGGCATCTGCACAAACATCTGTCCGGAAGGCGCTCTTTCCCTGGCTCCCCAATTGAACTTGAGCGATGCGGCTTTGGCACCGATTGTGCTGAAAGAGGAAGACCCGTTTGAGTGCATCGAGTGCGGCAAACCGTTTGGGGTTCGCTCAACAGTCGAACGGATTATGGGGCAGCTCGCCGGCAAACATTCCATGTTCAAAGATGGCGGGGCCGCCCGGATGATCCAGATGTGTGACGATTGCCGGGTCAATGCGGCTTACCACAGCGAAAACAATCCATTCGCATCCAGCGAACGTCCACGGGTTCGGACCACAGACGATTATATCAGGCGCGACCATTGATCGGGCCTGCCACGGATTACTGGTACTGCAGCGGTGCGCCCAAATCAGCGGGCGGGATACGCGACACAAAGGCCAGAATGGCATCCAGATCATCCAGCGTCATCTCGACTGGCACGATGGGGGGCGGCCGTGCTTCATCGAACGGCTCGCTCACATCCTCGATAAGGGTGAACGACGGATGCGGATTGAGCGCGAAAAACGCCTCAAACCGCGGCTTCCAGTCTGTAAGTGTCCTCAGGATCGCGAACGAGGGCGTGGACCCGATACCGGCCATGCGCGTTGCCTCATTGACCCGGTGGCACCGCCCGCAATGGATCACAGCGAGCTTCTCTCCCTTGCCTGCATCCCCGGCAATCAAGCCGTCATCGACTTCCTTTGCAACGGGAGCTGCGGCGGTAAAAGTGATGCCATCTCTAGCCATAAAACCATCAATGGTGCGGCGGCCAACATCACCTGTAAGCCACTCCATAAACCTAACGCTACCGCTCGTTTCCTGTTCAACAGATGCGTACCATGTACGGTCCAACCCCTCGAAAACCGGTGCTCCACCTTCTTCATCCATCAGCCGTACCTCGGCTGGATCTTCAGGCGAAACGAGTTCGATACGGGTATTTGTTTTTAAGGAAAAACGGGGCAGCAGGTATTTCAGGAATCCGCTGTCGTTGAGTTCCTGTGGCACGCTGAGCCGAAAGGGCTCTGCCGCGCGAGCGGCGCTTTCGGGCACACTCATCCAGATGCACGCAAAAACGAATATCAATAGTTTCCGGCAGGCCACGCGCTCCTCCTTCACGCAGCTGTCATCAGGCTTTAAGCGTAGAAGCGAGAATGCCGATACGTCAATGCATGTCAAAACAACGGGGAGGTCCAAATGAACGACGACTTTAACATGTCCATGCGCAAATTTCTGAAACAGGTTGGTGTCACATCGCAACAAGCCATTGAAAATGCAGTTCGCGAAGCTGGCGCATCAGAAGGCAAAAGCTTTAACGTGAAAGCCAAAATCGTGATTGAGGAACTCGGCCTTGAGCATGTGGTTGAAGGCGAAATCAAGGGGTAAGGCAGACGTGTCCCTTTCACGCGAAACTGTTATTGAAACACTGAAGGCGATCGTGGATCCGGTGACGGGGGAAGACCTCCCGGCAACAGGCATGATCCGTGGTCTCAAGGTTGCTGATGGGACTGTGCGGTTCGTCCTTCAGATCGATCAAACCCGTGTTGATGAGATGGAACGGCTCCGCGAGGATGCCGTCCAGAGGCTCGAAGCATTGCCGGAGTGCACGTCTGCTCAGGTGATCCTGACATCGCATTCCGATCAACCAACTGCACCAACTCCGGCGGCACCTGCTGCCCCAATCCCTCAGGCAGGTCCCGAAGAGCTGAAACCGATCAAACCGATCCCGGCGGCACCTGGCACTTCCGGTCCGCAGCATGTGCCGGGTATCAAGAAGATTATCGCCATCGCTTCAGGCAAGGGTGGCGTTGGAAAGTCGACTGTTGCCTCAAACCTTGCCTGTGCTCTGGCAGCGCAGGGTCTAAAGGTCGGTCTTCTGGATGCGGACGTTTACGGCCCGTCACAACCAGAAATGCTCGGCATAAAAGGACGACCGTCTTCACCGGATGGCCAGACCATTTTGCCACTTCGGAACCACGGCGTGACATTGATGTCGATCGGCCTGATGACATCTGGCGACAAGGCCGTTGTCTGGCGGGGGCCCATGCTAATGGGCGCTTTGCAACAGATGATGACCCAGGTTCAATGGGGTGCCCTGGATGTCCTGATTGTCGATCTGCCACCGGGAACCGGCGACGTCCAGATGACATTGTCGCAGAAGTTCATAGTCGACGGCGCAGTGATTGTCTCCACTCCGCAGGACATTGCCTTGCTGGATGCGCGCAAGGGCATCGACATGTTCCAGGAAATGAAAGTGCCGATCCTTGGCATGGTGGAGAACATGTCGACGCATATCTGTTCGAAATGCGGAAACGAGGAGCATATCTTCGGTCATGGCGGCGTCGCCAAGGAGGCCGCAAACCTGCGGGTTCCAGTACTTGCGGAGATACCCTTGCACCTCAACATCCGCACTGCGGCAGATGGCGATACACCAGCTGTGATCAAGGCGCCGGATGCGCCGGAATCGGCAGCCTTCAAGAAGCTGGCGACAGCAGTGACAGAACGGCTTGCCGCTCAGGAGAGCCCGGCGTGAACGATCTCCAATTCCCGCCGCTCTTCCAGGGAGAAGCAGTCACCGGCAGTGCCGACCCATTCGACCGGGCGGTCGCCCTTGCTGTTGCGGGTACAGACCCCGGAACTGTTGTCTATAACCTTGAAGGCGGCACATTACGGGCAAGCCTGATCTTCGCTCCGGAAGTGCCACTGGAAGAAGCGATGAGCATGCTGCCGGTCTGCGGCCTCGGATTTCAGGCAGCTCTTGGTGCCCTCGCCCCGCCCGAGGTCGCGGTTCATTTGGATTGGGCCGGCGGCATTCGCGTAAACGGGGCCACCTGCGGACGTTTTCGCGCACGCGCCTCAGGAGCAAACCCGACCGAAACACCGGACTGGTTGATTATCGGCCTGGTGCTCAATGTTCATACCCTTGAGGGAAACCCTGGCAACGATCCAGACAGGACATCTCTGATTGAAGAGGGCTGCGGCGAAGTTGAACCCGAACGCCTTCTGGAAAGCTGGGTTCGCCACACGCTTTACTGGATCAACCGATGGCAGGAAGACGGTCCTCGTCCGGTGCATGCAGAATGGCGCGGCCTTGCAGAAAACCTCGGCGAGGACATCGATTTCAACGGTGAAACCGGGACATTTGTTGGCGTTGATGAGTTTTTCGGTATGTTGATGCGGACGGATGGTGAAACAAAGCTTGTTCCGCTGTCTACCCAACTTGAGGGATCAAAATGAAGCTTGCTCGCGCGATCCATCTCGATGAGAGCGACCAAAACGTTTATTTTTCGCCAGCTAGGACTGGCGAATGGTGCCTATCCGGCGGTTTTGAGTTCTCGGACTGGACGGAGGCGGAGCTGACCGGCAAGGCCAGACAGGCCTTTGTCAATGGCTGGCTCGGATTGGAAACCTTCGGCCGGGTGACCTTTGTGGCAGTTACTTCGATTGAGGAGCCGGAGTTCAACCAACTGGTGGACCGGCTGGCACAACACTTTGTCGACATCTATGGCGCCCCGTCTGTCGAGGCAGCAAGGGGCGTTGCGTCCGAAGAGCTGTCCTACATGGCCTCCATGTGCGCAGAGCACGACGATAACACGCTCCTCGCCGTCCAGCGTGAACTGTCGGACGAAGGCCTCCGAGAGGGCTTCTCGGCAATCAAGCCCCAGGCGGCAGAGCTCGACATGGTCGCCGTGCATGGAGACATGGGCGGGCACTAAGTTCTCTACCGTGCAAAAATCGTAAAGGGCGCCGGTTGGCGCCCTTTACGTGCTGATCGTTCGCTTTTATTGAGATCACATGATCTCTTCGAAAAGCGCCCGCGTGTTCTTCTCGGTCATCTCGATCGGGTTGCCGCCAGTGCTTGGGTCGCGAAGAGCCCCCGCAGTCAGTTCCTCGATATTCGGATCCTTGACGCCGAGTTCGGTCAAGGTTTTCGGAATGTTCATCGAAGCGTTGAACTCATCCACGAACGCGCAGAAGCCGTCAAAACCGCCTGAAACACCGAGATAGCCCTCCGCCTTGTCGAACCGGTCCGCAATTGCGGATTTGTTGAACTGAAGAACGGCCGGCATGCACACAGCGTTGGTCGTGCCATGGTGGGTGTGGTGCACCGCGCCGATCGGATGACTGAGTGCGTGAATGGCGCCGAGGCCCTTCTGGAACGCGGTCGCGCCCATGGCAGCCGCCGACATCATGTGTCCGCGTGCTTCCAGATCCGTGCCATCGGCGTAGGCCCGCGGCAGGTAGTCAACAACCAGACGCATGCCTTCCAGCGCAATGCCCTGGCTCATCGGATGGTAGTGCGGGCTGGAATAGGCTTCCACACAGTGGGCAAAGGCATCAAGGCCGGTTCCAGCGGTCAGGAACTTCGGCATTCCGACCGTCAGTTCCGGATCGCAGATTACCACGGACGGCAGCATCTTCGGATGGAAGATGATTTTCTTTTCCGCCGTATCGACCTTGGTGATGATGCTGGCCCGGCCGACTTCGGATCCGGTCCCGGCGGTTGTCGGAACAGCGACAATCGGCGCAATCGCATCGGCATTTGCCCGGGTCCACCAGTCGCCAATGTCTTCAAAATCCCAAAGCGGACGGGTCTGCCCCGCCATGAAGGCAATGACCTTGGCAAGATCCAGCCCGGACCCGCCACCAAACGCAACAACGCCGTCATAGCCGCCATCCTGGTAGACCTTGACGCCTTCGGCGGCGTTCAGATCCGTGGGGTTGGGATCCACTTCTGAAAACAGGCCCCGGCCCAGACCTGCTGCATCCAGCAGGTCCAGGGTCTTGGTGGTGATGTCCATGCTCGCGAGCCCCTTGTCTGTCACAAGCAAGGGCTTCGAAATGCCGGATGCTTTACAAGCGTCCGCGATTTCGGAGATACGGCCGGCACCAAATCGCATAGCGGTTGGATACGACCAATTGGCGGAAGGAAGTGAGCTCATATGCGCACCAAATCAATGAGAGAGAGGATCCGCGTCAGTGTTCGACGCGGAGGTGGAAAGACTTCGGACGGGTCAGGTTGTGGAAGCCGATTTCGGAAAGAGCAGCGCCCTTGCCGGTATCCTTCACTCCTGTCCAGACAAGAGCCGGATCAAGATAATCACAGCGGTTCATGAACACGGTGCCGGTTTCGATCTTGTCGCCAAGATCCGCAGCCGCATCGACATCTTCCGTCCAGATCGAAGCTGTCAGGCCATATGGGCTGTCGTTCATGAATTGCAGTGCTTCGGCGTCGTCCTTGACCTTCATGATACCAACAACCGGACCGAAACTTTCTTCACGCATCACAGACATCTGGTGGTTGACGTCGACCAGCACCTGCGGCGCGAGATAAGGCGTACCTTCCTTGTCTTCGGCAAAGGCTGACGTATCAACCAGCGCCTTGGCGCCCTTGCGCAGCGCTTCCTGGGTTTGCTCACGCACCCAAGCAGCAAATCGGGATTGTGCCATTGGCCCCAGTGTGGTTGCCTCGTCCAGCGGATTGCCGAGCTTGTATTGTTTGGTCAGATCGACAAAGCCGTCGACGAACCGGTCATAAAGGTTCTCGTGAACATAAACGCGCTCGATGCCGCAGCAGCACTGGCCGGCGTTGTAAAAGGCACCGTCGACAAGGTTTGCGACCGCATAGTCGAGATCGGCGTCAGAGCGGACATAAGCTGGATCCTTACCACCAAGTTCAAGACCCAATGTTGCAAACGTGCCTGCCAGCGCCTTTTCAATAGCACGACCACCGGCAACAGACCCTGTGAAGTTGACGTGATCAATGACGCCAGAGCCAAGCAGCTTCTCAGTGCCGCCATGGGTCAGAACGATGTTTTGGAACACGCCCTGCGGAAGTCCAGCAATCTCGAACGCCTTCGCTAGCCGCTCGCCGACAAGAAGTGTTTGTGCAGCATGTTTCAGCACGATCACGTTCCCTGCCATCAGCGCTGGCATGATTGTGTTGATCGCCGTCATGAACGGATAGTTCCACGGGGCAATGACCATCACAATTCCAAGTGCCTCACGGCGCAGGAAGCGTTTGAACCCCGGCTTGTCGGTCCGTTCGATATCGGCAAGAGCCTCATCGGCGACCGATGCGCAATATTCTGTCCGCTCAATCGTACCGCCCATCTCACCGCCGTAGCGGATCGGGCGGCCCATTTGCCACGCGAGCTCTGGAACAACCTCGTCGTTCATTGCTTTCAGGGCTTCAAGCGCTCGCAGGCAGCACGCAACACGTTCGGAGATGGGTGTTGCAGCCCATGCATGTTGTGCAGCCCTTGCACTTGAGATGACCTTCTCGACTGCGGCTTCTTCTAGAGCCGGACGCTCGGCATACACCGACCCGTCGACCGGTGAAATCAACTTGATCACTTCTGACATTTTGAACCTCTCATGACCGCATCTCTCGTGCGGATTTCAGAAAGTGGTGGCTCTTCGTATTGCCGTCATTGTTCGGCTCAATTGCATCGGCCTTGCAGAAACATGCGAAGCAATGGATGGTTTGAGGGAAGAACCGGCAACTCAGGGTGCTGGAGGTCGGTCCTACGCCCGCTCAAATCCTCTCGCAATTTCATAATCGGTGACAGCCCGGTCGAACTCCTCGATTTCCCATTCCGCTGCGCGGGCATAGTGGTCAATGACTGCGTCGGAGAAAGCTTCCCGCAGGAATTTTGATTTGCGCAGAGTTTCGCGTGCATCCCGCAAGGTGTGCGGGATTTCCTTGGCTTTCTTTGCTTCATAGACGTCGCCCGATGTCGGCTTGTCGAGCGGCAGTTCATCTTCAATGCCCTTGAGGCCCGCTGCGATCTGGACCGCGAGCGCCAAATATGGGTTCAGATCCGAACCGCCAATGCGGCACTCGATCCGCAGCGCTTTGGTCCCCTCGCCGCACAAGCGGAACCCAGCGGTGCGGTTGTCGACAGACCAGACCATTTTGGTCGGTGCGAAAGTCCCTTTTTGGAAGCGTTTGTAGCTGTTGATGTAAGGCGCCAGGAAGTAGGTGTAGTCGGGCGCGTATTTGATCAGGCCAGCGAGATAATGCTGCATCAACGCCGACATTCCGTACTCACCGTCAGGATCGCAAAAAACGTTATTGCCGTCTTTGTCGAAGAGTGACTGATGCACGTGAGACGAAGAGCCAACTTTGTCACTCGCCCATTTCGGCAGGAACGTCGCTGACCGCCCCTTTGCCCATGCGATTTCCTTTACCGCGTGCTTTGAGATCGTATGATACTCGGCGGTATCAAGAGCCGGTGCGTATTTGATATTGAGCTCTTCCTGACCGGCTTCGGCCTCACCCTTGGTATTCTCGACCGGAATTCCAGCGGCATAGAGACCGTTGCGGATCGGCCGCATCACGTCCTCTTCCTTCGTTGTTTGAAGGATGTGGTAGTCTTCGTTGTAGCCGGAGATTGGCTCCATATCCCGGTAACCGCTCTTGCGCAGCTCATCGAAGCTCTTCTCGAAAAGGAAGAACTCAAGTTCTGTTGCCATGATCGGTGTCAGGCCAAGGGCGTTCATGCGCGCAACCTGGGTCTTCAGCATCGCCCGCGGCGAGTGCGGCACTTCCTTGTGGGTGTGGTGATCAAGAACATCGCAGATCACCATGGCCGTGCCTTCGAGCCACGGAATGCGGCGGATCGTGGAGAGATCCGGCTTCATGACGTAGTCGCCATAACCGCCCGCCCACCTGGTCGCGGCATACCCCTCCACGGTGTACCTCTCAAGGTCCGTTGCGAGGAGGTAGTTGCAGCAATGGGTTTCTTCGTAAGCGCTGTCCACGAAATGCTGGGCCAGAAAGCGTTTGCCCATGAGCCGTCCCTGCATATCGACGATGCAAACAAGTACGGTGTCGATCTCACCCGATGTCACGAGTGATTTCAGGGCATCAAAGGTCAGATTTCCCGGCATGTTGTCTGGTCCCTATTAGGCGGTTTACGAGCGCTCTTATTCAAAAAAATTCCCGGTCCGGAGGATTCTATTTTTCCGGACCGGTAGTTGCAAGAACCGGCCACCCCGAAGGGTGAGATGGTCGGTTCCAGGGCTTGCATTAGGTGTAGCGGTAAGGACGTCCAGCTTTCTGCATGTCCTGATTGTACTTCTTGAAGATCTCGACAACTTTCGCCTTTGTCGGAGACTCTGCAGCGATCTCATCCCAGAAAACCATGGCAGCAGCTTCAACCGTTGCCCACTCTTCGTCCGGAATGGATGTCAGTTCCATCTTAGTGCCGTTGACGCGCAGGTTCGCTTCGCCGCCCCAGTACCACCACTGGCGGTAGT
>CALDSI010000261.1 GCA_937911395.1 uncultured Labrenzia sp. | reverse complement strand
TCCGAGCTGCTGATATAGCGATAGCCACTTGGTTCATCCTCAATCTTGATGAGATTGAGATCCTCCGTGAGTGGTTTAACCGTGTTGACCAGGGGAACAAGCCCATCCGCCGGGTATTGCCGGTTCGCCTGAATTTCAGCGATTTCGGTTCTTGTCAGCTGACGCAGGGTGCGGAAATGCCAATCCGGTCGGCTCGCCATGAAGACGACACCGCGCAGGTCAGACACGATGATCTGATGATCAGCGTTGCGCCAGGCTTGTTCAAATCCATCAACTGTGAACTTGACTGCGATCACGCCGATGACACGCTCATTGTCTTCAATGGGAGCTGCAAAGAAATACCCACGTTCCCCGGATGTTGTACCAAGTGCAAAGAAGCGGCCGGTTCCACCCTCAAGGGCCTGCGTGAAGTAGGGCCGGTATGCAAAGCTCCGCCCTACAAACGACAGTTCCTTTTGATAGCTGCTTGCAGCGAGCGTCATGCCGGAGACATCCATCACATAGACATCTGACGCTTTTAGCCGGTACGCGGAGAGCCGGAGGTCTTCGTTGACCCGCTTTAAAAGTTCAGGGTCTGTCGGGGATTTCAGGAGAGCAACCAGGCTCGGGCGCTCGGCAATCAGCGAGGGCAGGGGTTCATAGCGCTGCAACGCGCCTTTCAACCCTTCGACAGTCAGTTTCAGGGTTGCTTGCCCCCGCAAGCCAGCCTGTTCTTGAAAATACGTCTCAATGACGGGTTCCGACAACACGGCAACGATCGCGGACAGCAGCACGAACCCGGCGAGAACACGGCCGGATGTTATCTTGAACAGTTTCGACTGTCGTCTTGGCATTCCAAGAGCTTTCCAAAAAAAGGCCTACGTTTCAATTACCTTGCACATGTTGCCACACGTGGGAAATCACAACAGATCCTTCACCAACGGCCGAAGCAACACGTTTCACCGAGCCGGCTCGAACATCGCCAACGGCAAACAGACCAGGACACGATGTTGCATATTGTGATTGTTCGCCAACTTTATCTCCTGTGAGTACGAAGCCGCGTTCATCCAGGTTGCAGGTTTGTGACAGCCAGTCTGTATTGGGGGCCGCACCCACCATGATGAACGCAGCGGGACAATCCAGGTTCCAGTCCTCGCCGTTCCGGTCGATCACGACTTTCTCCAACTTGGCGTCTCCCTCCAGTACCTTGATCTGGGACTTGTAGTAAATTGTAACAGACGGGTCAGCTTCGAGCCTTGAAAGAAGGTAGTCCGACATGGATTCAGCCAGACTCTCGCCCCTGATCAACATGTGGACATGGCATGCTGCTCTGGACAGGTACATCGCCGCTTGCCCGGCGGAGTTGCCGCCTCCCACCACGACCACATCAGCGCCGCGGCAATAGCGGGCCTCCATATCCGATGCAGCATAGTAGCTACCGGTGCCTTCAAATTCTTCCAACCGGTAGAGCGGCAAACGGCGATACTGGACACCGGATGCAACAACAACGGCCTTGGCACATATTTCCTTGCCGTTGTCCAACGTGACACAGAATGTCCCATCGGCTCGCCGTTCCAGTTTCTCCGCCCGCCGGGGCCGCAAAAACCGGGTGCCGAATTTGAGCGCTTGCACTTCGCCCCGCCAAACGAGATCTGACCCGGAGATCCCGGTCGGAAATCCCATGTAATTTTCAATCCGGCTGGATGTCCCGGCTTGCCCCCCAATGGCCAGATCCTCGACAAGCACGGCAGAAAGTCCTTCCGCTCCTGCATATACGGCGGCTGCAACGCCTGCCGGTCCGCCACCGACGATGAGGACATCCACGGTTTCATGGCATTCAAAGTGTTGCGCCAGTCCCAAGAGTTTCGCCACTTTGGCCGGCGTGGGTTGGTCGACGACCCGGTTTTTGCCGAAGACAACAGCCGGCTGCCGACCGCTGAGCTTGCAGCTCTGCGCGATTTCTTCCGCGTCTTCGGACCCCAGATCAATCATTTGAAACGCAATCTTGTTCCGCGCAGCAAATTCCGCAACCCGCCTGACATCGCGGTCAACATCCGCGCCGACAAGCTTCAGTGACGTGTCTTGCTCTTCAACCTGGCGGCGCCTACGCGCGGCAAAGACCGAAATGATGATGTCCGACATTTCGGGTATTCGTGACATGGCCGCAAGCATGTCTTTTCGGGGGACAGAGACTAATACCGTGTTTTCCTTTGCGCGTAGCGGCAGCGTATAAGCCCCGCCACTCAAAAACGTGATTTCTCCAATAAATTGATCCGGTCCAAGCGAAAACGGCAGGTAAGCCTCCCGCGTGTAGGTGTCGATTATCTCGACGCGCCCTTCCAGGATATAGAAAAACCGGTCCATCGAGTCGCCAACTTCGGCGATCATTTTCCCGGCATCAAAGCGGACTTCCGTTCCCAGATCCCGGATCGCTTGGACATGGCTTTGGTGGAGAGGCGTTCGGGCCATTTCCCTTAAGTCACCAGCAAAGCTTTCCATATTTAGGTCCTTCGGTTGATGCTCGAGAACGGCGTGCCTTCAGCACTACCCCCCGAAGCGCAACCATTCAATATACGGAACGGGTATCAGTGGTTGTTATCGGACTTCTGGTACCCGAAACTCTCTCTGCATTTGAGTCAAAGGCTGCCGCGATGAAATGGATCTAAGTGGAACGTCGTCCGACGCATATCTCAAAATCATATTTTGCTTGGTCTCTGGCATCTGTTGACCAGCGCGACCAATTCAAACCCTACAAGCAGTTGCGATAAAGAAATAAATCGCGTCCAAACAAGTCCGCATGGAATCTGATTCTTTCGGAACCCTCGAGATCGCGTCA
>CALDSI010000260.1 GCA_937911395.1 uncultured Labrenzia sp. | reverse complement strand
CTGCTCCTGCCCTTTTCGGCCGAAAGCACTCGCCTGCGTGAGGAAGCGAACGCCATGTTCCAGGCTGCCGAGCTTGCCCTGTTCGAGCGGCCCAACCCAGATGTGGTCCTGACCGTACTGGACACGCAAGGCACGCCGGAGGGCGCCCGTTCCGCGACACAAGCCGCAATCGAGCAAGGCGCGGATGTCATTCTAGGACCGATCATCGCCGACAATGTCATGGCGGCCTCAGCCGTAGCCAGCCGGACGGGCACGCCGGACGGGCTGCTGCTGAGCACGATTGCCATCATCCAACATATGCTGACGGGTGAAGAAATTGTCCGGGCTGTCGTGCAGGAGATCAATTTCGGACTTCAGCGCTTCTTCTGACGTTTTGAGCGACTGGGCCCGCTGTGCGCCGACGATGCGTTTTTCGCTGATGAACTGTACGCCCATCTTCAGCCCGTCTTCCCAGCGCTTTTCGCAAGTGACCTCGAAGTTCTCCAGGTCAATCTGCAGCTCGAATTGTGGCGGCGCCATAAAGGCGGTTTCGAACTGCAGCATCGCCCCGCCATCAGAGAGATTGCGCACGATGCAGGGGAAGGACCTCAGGCCACCTTGGAAAATGATCTTGCCTTTTTTCAAGACACGCGTCCGCCGCGGCCGGTCTTCTGCCGTCCGGGTTTCCTGGCCGCTCACTGGCGCCTGTTCCTGTTTGTCTTCGGACAAGACTGATTGAACCGGTACTTCAAGGATCACATGCACATCACGGGACATGCTATAAATGAATGCTTTCCAATCGGTGAATCGGTCGAACGCTGCCAAGAGGATTGCCCTGAAGCCGCGGAAATCCCCTGGAGCCCCACCGCGGAAAAAAGAGACAGATTTTATTATTGGCTGGAATCGTGGAATGCCATTCCTTGAATTGATTACCGCGCATTCTCTATCTCTAGCGCATCACAAACGGGCATGAATTGAAAAGTTTCAATGAGTTGTCTGACGCAACTTGCAAGGCTGAGCACCTCAGAAACGGAGGATTGATCCACTCCATTTCACGTGTCCGCCGGTTTGATGGCATTTCCGGATGATCGTCTGGTTTGAGTCATCAGACAGAGTCACAGTAAACCGGTTTTGGGAAAACAACGGTTATGAATATTATGTCGGCAGACCTGACGCCGGAGCGTTTGAGCAATTTGCGGCGGTTGGAGGCTGAGAGCATCCACATCATCCGCGAGGTTGCGGCGGAGTTTTCCAATCCGGTGATGCTGTATTCCATCGGCAAGGACAGTGGCGTCATGCTGCACCTGGCGATGAAGGCGTTTTATCCGTCCAAACCGCCGTTTCCGCTGCTTCATGTGGATACCACCTGGAAGTTCCGCGACATGATCACCTTCCGGGATGAGACGGCCAAGCAGCTCGGTTTGGAACTTCTGGTGCATACGAACCAGGAAGGGGTGGAGAAGGGCATCAACCCGTTCGATCACGGCTCGTCGGTGCACACCCACATCATGAAGACCGAGGCGCTCAAACAGGCGCTCGACAAGTATGGTTTCGACGCAGCCTTCGGCGGCGCGCGGCGCGATGAGGAAAAGTCCCGTGCCAAGGAACGGGTGTTCTCGTTCCGCAATGCGTCTCACGGCTGGGACCCGAAGAACCAGCGGCCGGAACTCTGGAACCTTTACAATGCCCGGGTTGCCAAGGGCGAAAGCATTCGCGCGTTTCCGCTCTCCAACTGGACCGAGCTCGACATCTGGCAATACATCCTGACGGAAAACATCCCGATGGTGCCGCTCTACCTTGCCGCCAAGCGCCCCGTCGTTGAACGCGACGGCATGCTGATCATGGTCGACGATGAGCGGATGACCTTGCAGCCCGGCGAGGTTGTCGAGGAAAAGATGATCCGCTTCCGCACGCTCGGTTGTTACCCGCTGACGGGCGCGATTGAATCGGATGCCACGACCTTGCCCGACATCGTCAAGGAAATGCTGATTGCCCGCACGTCCGAGCGCCAGGGCCGCCTGATCGACAAGGACGAAAGCGCCTCGATGGAAAAGAAAAAGCGTGAGGGGTATTTCTGATGGGCGTTCTTGAAGACACCCTTGATGGCGCGTTGGCGAGCTCCGAAGCGGTTGCCGCTTATGTGGCAGCCCAGGAGCAGAAGGACCAGCTGCGGTTCCTGACCTGCGGTTCGGTCGATGACGGCAAGTCGACCCTGATCGGCCGGCTCTTGTATGACACCAAGCTGATCTTCGAGGATCAGCTGGCAGCCCTTGAGCGGGACTCGAAGAAACACGGCACAGTCGGCGAGGACATTGATCTGGCGCTGCTGGTCGACGGGCTGGAAGCGGAACGCGAGCAGGGCATCACGATTGATGTCGCCTACCGCTTCTTTGCGACCGACAAGCGCAAGTTCATCGTCGCCGACACACCGGGCCACGAGCAATACACCCGCAACATGGCGACCGGCGCCTCGACCGCCGATCTGGCTGTGCTGCTGGTTGATGCCCGCCATGGCCTGCAGGTGCAGACCCGCAGGCACGCCTTCATTGCCTCGCTGCTCGGCATCCGCCACGTGGTGCTGGCGGTGAACAAGATCGATCTCGTCGATTATTCGGAAGAGCGTTTTGACGAAATCCGGAAGGACTTTGAAACCTTCGCCAGCGGCTTTGACTTTGAAAGCCTGGTGGCGATCCCGATGTCCGCCCGCTTTGGTGACAATGTCACGGCCAAGGGTGGGAACATGGACTGGTTCACCGGTCCAACGCTTCTGGAGCATCTGGAGACGATCGAGGTGGGCGAGCACGAGCTGGAAGCCCCGTTCCGCTTCCCCGTGCAATGGGTCAACCGGCCCAACCTCGACTTCCGGGGGTATTCGGGAACGATTGCCAGTGGGCGGGTCGCCGTCGGCGATGAGATCGTTGTCGCAGGCCCTGCCAAAACCAGCCGGATCAAGCAGATCATAGCGCCGAGCGGCGAGGTGGAAGAAGCACGTGCGGGCGAAGCCGTTACGCTGACCCTTCAGGACGAGATCGACATCTCGCGCGGCGATCTTCTCAGCGCGCCGTCTGCCCGTCCGGATGTGGCGGACCAGATGGCGGCGCACCTCATCTGGATGTCGGAAGACGCGCTGCTGCCGGGCCGCTCGTATCTCTTGAAGATCGGCGCGAAGACGGTCAATGCGACTGTCACGGAGATCAAGCACAATATCAACGTCAACACGTTCGAGCATGTAGCTGGCAAGACGCTGGATCTGAATGAGATTGCCTTCTGCAACTTGAGCCTTTCGTCAGACGTTGCCTTTGACCCGTACGAGGCCAACCGGACAACGGGATCGTTCATCCTGATCGACCGGATGACCAATCAGACGGTCGGGGCGGGCATGGTGTGGTTTGCGCTGCGCCGGGCAACCAACATTCACTGGCAGGCGCTCGACGTCGACCGCAAGGCGCGGGCCGACAAGATGGGCCAGCAACCGGCGGTTCTGTGGTTCACCGGGCTGTCCGGCTCCGGCAAGTCGACCATAGCCTCGCTGGTTGAAAAGCGCCTGCATGCGGAAGGCCGGCACACCTACACGCTCGACGGCGACAACGTGCGTCACGGGCTCAACCGGGATCTCGGCTTTACCGATGCTGACCGGGTGGAGAACATCCGCCGGGTGGGCGAGGTTGCCAAGCTCATGGCCGACGCCGGTTTGATCACGCTGGTCTCCTTCATCTCGCCGTTCCGTTCCGAGCGGCGGATGGCACGGGACCTGATGGGCGAGGGCGAGTTCATCGAGGTGTTCGTCGACACGCCGATCGAGGAATGCCAGAAACGCGATCCGAAGGGGCTTTATGCCAAGGCGGAAGCGGGTGAGATCAAGAACTTCACCGGCATCGACAGCCCCTATGAAGCCCCGGAAAACCCGGAGCTCCGCATCCACAACGTCGGCCGTCCGCCGGAAGAGGTGGCGGATGAGATCGTAGCGTACTTGCGCGCGCGCGGCTTCCTGAGTGTTCTCGGTATGGATGGTGACGGGATTTAGAGCGGTCTTACTCACGGCTCTGTCCATCACGATAGGCCCCGGATAATGTCCGGCGCGGCGCTCAGAAATATGGCGCTCTCTTGCCTCTTCGAAATTCAACTTCGCCGTCCCGGACGTGATCCGGGACCAGCCTCCTCACAGTAAATAACTCCGCAGTCCCGGCCTCCGAGCCGGGACTCGCACTTCAATTAAAATCAGCCGACGGTCACCGGCGGTTGACAGACGTCCACCCACTCGGCGCTCGTGATCTCCGCCATCCGGTCCGGTGCGATGCGGACGGCCGCATTGGTCGCGCCTGCCGCCGGAATGACAACGGCATAGGCCTTCAGAGAGACATCGCAGTAAATCTTCAGCGGTGAGGGCAGGCCGAACGGGCAGACGCCGCCGACCGGGTGGCTGGTGAGTGCGACCACGTCCTCGGCACCGAGCATTTTCGCCTTGCCGCCGAAGGCTGCCTTGGCTTTCTTGTTGTCCAGCCGCGCATCGCCGCGCGCAACCAGCAAGAACACCTCATCCTTGACCCTGAACGAGAGCGTTTTGGCGATCTGACCCGGCCCTACGCCATGCGCAGCCGCCGCCAGATCAACTGTCGCACTGCTGTCCTCCGTAACCAAAACCTCAAGATCCGGGGCGGCCTC
>CALDSI010000259.1 GCA_937911395.1 uncultured Labrenzia sp. | reverse complement strand
CAAATGATCTGCAGTTTTCGCTGAAACAAGGGCCGGGACAACAGTTTGCATCCCAGTATGACCAAGGGCAGCAAAACGGACAATCCGGCACAGCCAATACTGACGCGGATGGCAGCGGGGATGCCTCCGCGGATGAGGCCATGGACGGGCAACTTCTCAGGATGACGCTGGCAGAGCAGCGCGGCGGCCTGGATGTAAGTATTTAACAGGCACCAAGAGTGCCTGAGGAGAGTGTGATGACCTTTTTTTCACCGAGTGCAAGCAACACCAGCAGCACAAGCGGAACGACACAATCGTCGAGCGGATCCAGCACGCAGGCCAGTGAAGCCGGTTTGTCGGCGAACTATGAATTGTTTCTGAGTATGCTGACCACGCAAATCCAAAATCAGGATCCGTTGGATCCGCTGGATTCTGCTGAATACACCAACCAGCTGGTTCAGTATTCGAATGTTGAGCAGTCTATTCAAACGAACAAGAATCTCGAAGAGATGATCAGTCTTCTGTCGAGCAATCAGTCTTCGGCCTACGTGAATTACATCGGCACCGAAGTGACGGCGGCTGGCGGGACGGCAATGTTTGATAACGGTCAGGCGAGCTGGAAGTATGATGTCCTGGAAGATGCGCCCGGGACTGTCGAGATCCTGAACGATGCAGGGCAGACGGTCTACTCCGGGGAAATTGAGCTCAAGGCGGGTGGTGGCACTTACACATGGGACGGGACCACCGATTTGGGCAGCACGGCATCCAAGGGCGCCTATACGATACAGTTGGATGTGAGTGACAGTGCCGGGAACGCCGAGCCCGCATCCATCGAGGTCTCGGGTGTCGTCGACGAAGTGGACTTTAGCGGAGCCGTTCCGTTCCTTAGGATTGGAGAGCTCTCAGTTCCGGTGAGCGCGGTGAAGTCCGTACGGTCTATCTAATCTCGTTGGCTAAGTAATTTGCTTGGTATTATGGGTTTTGCAGGGTGCCAATGAATACTGGCGCCCGTCATTTTTTGCATCTTGAGCGCGTTTCAGCGCATTGCATTGCAAATTGCATGGCGGCAGGCTTATGGTTAACAAAAGATAATAAGTTTCACTTGTTTTTGAAGTAATGAATTCATCAATCCCTAAATATCATTCACAGATTCCAGATATTATAGTTAATAAAAGTCAAATATTGCTTTAGTCGTTTGTTAAGCGTCATTGTGTAGTCTCAAACTCAACCTTGGTCATGGTTAGTGTGAGAGTACAATGACCGAACAAATTCGTTCGCGTGTAAAATATGTCATCGGCCCGGATGGGAGCCCGCTCACGATTGCGGATCTTCCACCTACCTCTACCAAGCGCTGGGTTATCCGGCGGAAGGCGGAAGTGGTAGCAGCAGTGCGGGGCGGCCTATTATCCCTTGAGGAAGCCTGTCAGAGGTACACCCTGACAGTCGAAGAGTTCCTGTCCTGGCAGAGCTCGATCGAAAAACATGGATTGGCGGGGCTTCGGGCAACGCGGATCCAGCAATACCGAAATTGATGGCCTGACAGCCAGCGATAATAACGACCGCTATGGGCGGTGCGACGAGGTCGGCTTAGCCGGCCTTTTTTGTTGAGCGCTTTTTCGGTAGACTTATCCAAAGGTTAATGGGGCGGGCAGTTTTTCCCCACCTCAGTTGCAAAATGCCTTAGCGAATTTCGCAGAAATCAGCCAGTGCACCCGTATTGATAATGTTTTGTTAACTTCTTGTTAACCCTCTGGGCGGCAAATTTTGCCCATCAGAGGCATGGCGTGATTTGCCGACTCTGCCGATAAGGGCAAGTGGCAGGCGAAAGATGCGGGCGGGCATTCGTGAACGGACTTATTGAATTCATAAAAACACTGGGGCCAGCGCGGATCGCGGCGATGGGGGCCGTTGCAGCGATCCTGGTCGGTGTCTTTGCGTTTATCATCTTCCGGGTGACTGCCCCGCAGATGACGACGCTTTACAACGAGCTGACGCTTGAAGACTCCGCAGCGATCGTTTCCCAGCTTGAAAGCCAGGGGGTGCAGTTCAAGTTGGCCCGCGAAGGCGCGTCCATAATGGTGCCGCAGGAGCAAGTTGCGCGTTTGCGGATGCAACTCGCCGCCGAAGGCCTCCCGACAGGCGGATCCATCGGGTACGAGATTTTTGACCGATCTGATACACTCGGCGCGACCAGCTTCGTCCAGAACATCAATCACCTCCGCGCAATGGAAGGCGAGCTGTCGCGGACGATCAGCTCCCTCGACCGGATCCGTTCCGCGCGTGTTCATCTTGTGATCCCTGAGCGCCAGCTGTTCCAGCGTGATCGGCGTCCGCCGTCTGCTTCAATCGTTTTGAACGTGCGCGGGGGACTGGGCCCCGGCGAAATCCGTGCGGTTCAGCACCTCGTGGCCACGGCCGTTGACGGGCTGGACCCGGACAAAGTGTCAATTGTCGATGAATCCGGCCGCTTGCTGGCGTCGGGCGCAAGCAGCGATGACGAGGGTATGGTATCTGCCCGGCTGCAGGAGCGGTCGACTGCCATCGAAAGCCGCCTGCGCAATCAGGTTGAGGAAATACTGAACTCTGTTGTCGGGCCCGGCCGTGCCCGGGTGCGCGTCAACGCCGATATCGATTTCAATCGTTTGACGGAGACGACTGAGACCTTCGATCCGGAAGGGCAGGTCGTTCGCTCGACCCAGACGAAGGAAGAGGCGACGTCCAGCACACGTCAAGATGGGCAAGTCACGGTTGGAAACGAACTTCCAAATGCAGATGCCGGTCAGAACAACGATGCTGAAGAGCAAGATACGTCGTCGTTGACCGAAGAAATCGTCAACTACGAGATTTCTAGGTCTACGCGCACAGAGGTTGTTGAAGCAGGGCGCATTACACGCCTGTCTGTCGCAGTGCTTGTAGATGGCACTTACGAGACTGATGAAGACGGCAATTCCGTCTATACGCCGCGCTCCCAGGAAGCTCTCGACCGAATTGCTGTGCTGGTGCGCTCAGCTGTGGGGTTCGATGAAGCGCGCGGCGATGTTGTTGAAGTGATCAATCTTCAATTCGCCCTGCCGCCGGAACTCGACATTGCTGAGGCGGACGGGCTCTTTGAGTTTACGCGCTCTGATATCATGCGTTTTGCGGAACTCGGGGTTTTGTTTCTGATCGCAATTCTGCTCCTCCTCTTCGTCGTCCGCCCGCTTCTGCGCCGCATCGTGACACCGGAAGAGCGGCAACCGCAAGAGTTGGTGATTGGGCCAGATGGTACGTTGGTCGCTGACAGCGAAGTGCCGAAGGAAGAAGAGGAAGAAGATGAATTCGTAATCGAATGGTTGGAACAGGCGAAACAGGAAGGTGCACTCCAGGCCAGCTCGATCGCCAAGGTTGGTGAAATGATTTCGGATCATCCAACTGAGGCCGTGAACATTGTCCGTGGTTGGCTAGATGAGCAGGCGGCGTAATGGTAAGCGATCAGCTACAACAACAGTTAACCGTTAGTGTCGATGAGGACGACCGTGAGCTTAAGGGCGCTGAGCGAGCTGCCGTTTTGCTGCTTGCGCTCGGTGAATCGCATGGCGCGCCGATCTGGAACAAACTGGATGAGATTGAGGTCCGGCAAGTGTCCGCTGCCATGGCAAACCTCGGACCGGTCACGCCGACAATGTTGGAGGATCTCTTCAAGGACTTTGTTCGCCGCATCAGTTCAAAGGGCGCGCTGACCGGCAACGTTGATGCGACGGAGCGGTTGCTATCAACTTTCCTTTCTGGCGACAAAGTCTCGGTGATCATGGAGGAGATCCGTGGTCCTGCAGGCCGGAACATGTGGGAGAAGCTCTCCAACGTTCAGGAAAACGTTCTGGCGAACTACCTGAAGAACGAGTATCCGCAAACCGTTGCGGTGGTCCTGTCGAAAATCAATTCCGATCACGCGGCGCGCGTCCTGGGCATCCTGCCTGAGGAGTTGGCGCTCGAAGTTGTCAGCCGGATGCTTCGCATGGACGCGGTTCAGAAGGAAGTTCTGGAAAAGGTCGAGCAAACGCTGCGCGTGGAGTTCATGTCCAACCTGACGAACACGTCCCGGCGGGACAGCCATGAGATGATGGCTGACATCTTCAACAACTTCGACCGGCAAACTGAAGCGCGTTTCCTGGCCGCTCTGGAAGAGGACAATCGCGAAGCGGCCGATCGCATCAAGACCCTAATGTTCACCTTCGATGATCTGCTGAAGCTGGACGCGGCAAGTGCTCAGACCTTGCTGCGGCATGTAGAGAAAGATCAGCTGGCGATCGCCCTCAAGGGCTCGACGGACACAGCACGCGAATTCTTCTTTGGCAATATGTCTTCGCGTGCCGCGAAGCTGTTGCAGGACGACATGGAGGCCTTGGGACCGGTCCGGCTGCGCGATGTAGACGATGCGCAAACAGGAATGGTCAATCAAGCCAAGGATTTGGCTGCCAAGGGTGAGATTATGATCTCGAAATCCAAGGGCGATGAAGAGATCATCTACTAATGCGGCACGAGGCTGGGACATATACGAGATTGGGCACGATGACGAACCCGTCTAAATTTCTGTTCAACACTGACTTCGCGGAGCCCGAAGAGCCCGAAGTTGTTGAGCCGCCGGAACCGGAAATTCCGATGATGCCGGTTGCCGACCACAAGGCCCAGCTTAAAAAGGCCAAGGCACAAGCATTTGAAGAAGGCCGGGTTCAGGCGCTCAAGGACTTGCAGACCAAACAAGAAACCTTGTTGACGGAAGAGGTCGGACATCTGGTGGGCGCCGTTGGCCGGGTACTGGAAACCATTGACGATTCCGTTGCCAATCAGGAAAAGGATGCTGTCGGCCTTGCATTTCTTGTGGCTAGACGCCTCTGCGCACATCTGATTGCCCGGCAGCCACTGGCAGAAACTGTTGCTTTGGTGTCAGAATGTTTGGGCCCCTTGCGGCGGGCACCCCATCTCGTCATTCGCGTGGCTGAGCGGGATGTGGAAGCGCTTAAGGCCAAGGTCGATCCCATCATTCATGAAAAGGGTTTCGAGGGGCGCCTGGTCATTCTTGGCGAGCCGGAGATTGCCAGAGGCGATTGCCACATCGAGTGGGCGGATGGCGGAATTCGGCGGGACCGCAAAGCTCTTGAAGCTGAAATTGATGGCAGCATCCGCGCGTATTTGAAAGCAGGGCGCACTCCGAAAACGGCCCCGAAAGCCGATGGAGCATCTGAGAAAGACACTGAGGCATGAGTGACGAACAAGACACAAACATCCCTCTGGATGAATTGGAAGCGCCGGACCGGGTCGGAGAGGCTGAGGAGATCCATAATCCTCAGTCAGCGGCAGACCTTGAAGCGGTTTTCGACGTTCCGGTCAGGATCTCGGCGGTCCTGGGTCATTCGAAAATGCATGTTTCGGATCTGCTGAAACTCGCGTCAGGAACGGTGTTGGAACTCGACCGGAAAGTCGGGGAAGCCATTGATATTTATGTGAATGATCGCCTAGTGGCACGTGGAGAGGTTGTTCTCGTGGAGGACAAACTCGGTGTGACCATGACGGAAATCATCAAGACCGATCGATAAAAGAGGGATCGTATGCGTCTGCTGATTGTCGGAACTCTGGGCGGCCAGCTCACTGCAGCGTCGAAGATCGCTATGCAGCGTGGTGCTCAGGTCACGCACGCCGATGACGTCGAAGGAGCACTGAAAGTCCTGCGGTCTGGCCGTGGCGCTGATCTTCTGATGGTTGAAGTTCACCTCGATATCGAAGGTCTGATCGCCAAGCTGCAGACGGAACGGGTTCATGTGCCTGTGGTTGCTTGCGGTGTCGAAACAGATGCTCAAGCCGCCGTCTCCGCAATTCGTGCCGGGGCGAAGGAATACATCCCGTTGCCTCCGGATCCGGAGCTGATCGCAGCCGTTCTTGCAGCCGTTGCCCAGGATCGCGGCGATCTGATTTACCGCGATGACGCGATGGCATCTGTTGTGAAACTTGCAGAACAGGTGGCACCGTCCGAGGCGTCCGTCCTGATCACGGGGGAATCGGGGACTGGTAAAGAAGTGATCGCCCGCCACGTGCACAAATGCTCGAACCGGGCGTCAAAGCCATTCATATCGATCAACTGCGCGGCCATTCCAGAACATCTTCTTGAATCCGAATTGTTCGGTCACGAGAAGGGGGCTTTCACCGGCGCGGTTGCCCGCCGGATCGGCAAATTCGAGGAAGCCGATGGTGGCACACTGCTTCTGGACGAAATCTCGGAAATGGATGTCCGGCTGCAGGCAAAATTGCTGCGTGCGATCCAGGAACGTGTGATCGACCGGGTTGGCGGCACGCGCCCTGTACCCGTGAACATTCGCATTCTGGCGACATCGAACCGCGATCTTGCCGAAAGTGTACGGTCTGGAAGCTTCCGGGAAGATCTGCTCTTCCGTCTGAATGTCGTTAATCTAAAGCTGCCACCCTTGCGGGAGCGCCCTGCCGATATCATGGAGCTGGCGCAGTTCTTCATTGCCCACTATTCGGAAGCCAATGGCGTGCCGATCCGCCAGCTTTCTCTGGAAGCGCGGCAGGCCCTGATGTCCAATCAATGGCAGGGCAACGTTCGGGAATTGGAAAACACCATGCACCGAGCCATTCTTCTGGCAAGCGGCGCCGAGATCGGTGTCGAAGCCATTCGCATGCCGGACGGTACACCGCTAAGCTCTGCACGGGGACCAGCAGAACGGGCGGCGCAAACTGCTGAAGCTGTCACCCGGAGCTTTGTTGGGCGGACCGTTGCCGACGTGGAGCGGGATCTGATCCTGGACACGCTCGACCACTGTTTGGGAAACCGGACCCACGCAGCCAAAATCCTCGGGATCTCCATCCGGACACTTCGCAACAAACTGAATCAGTACACGGATGAGGGCGTTCAAGTGCCAAGCCCGGGCGAGGCACGGGGATAAAATGGTCGCGAGTTGACCGATAGGCAGCTGAATTCGCGTCAGTTTGGAATGGAGTCTAAGTCGTAAATGTCAGACACAGCAGCAGGTGGCGGCGGGCCAACGGGACCAAACACCGGGCAGGAGGGTGCTTCTGGAGCGCCATCCGGCGCTGCCGTTTCGGGTTTTCCGAGCGTTCAAGAAATCATTGATACGCTGCGCAAGGGCGATGTCGGCCTTGCGACCGGTATTCTGGTAATCCTGACGCTGCTGATCCTGCCGATGCCACCGGTTATGCTGGACATGTTCCTGGCGGTGTCGATCATTTTCTCCGTCCTCGTCTTGATGACAGGCCTCTTCATTCAAAAACCGCTTGAGTTCTCGTCGTTCCCAACGGTTCTTCTGATCGCGACCATGTTGCGGCTTGGCCTGAACATTGCGTCGACCCGGCTGATCCTTGCAAACGGCCATGAGGGCACGGCTGCTGCGGGAAATGTTATTCAGTCGTTTGGCAATCTGGTGATGGGCGGCAATTTCGTCATCGGGATTATCGTTTTCGCGATCCTGGTGATCGTGAACTTCGTCGTCATCACCAAGGGTTCGGGCCGTATCGCGGAAGTCGCAGCCCGTTTCACATTGGACGCGATGCCGGGCAAGCAGATGGCGATCGACGCTGATCTGTCTGCCGGGCTTATTGATGAATCGGAGGCCAAAGCTCGCCGTAAGGCTCTGGAAGATGAAAGTTCGTTCTTCGGAGCAATGGACGGTGCTTCTAAGTTCGTCCGCGGTGACGCAATCGCCGGCCTTCTGATCACATTCATCAACATTCTGGGCGGCATCTTCATCGGTGTGGCGCAGATGGAACTGACCTTCTCGGAAGCGGCCAACAACTACACGCTCCTGACCATTGGTGACGGTCTCGTTTCCCAAATTCCGGCACTGATCGTCTCCACTGCCGCCGGCCTGCTTGTTTCCAAAGCCGGGGTTCATGGAGCCGCCGACAAGGCGCTCACAAGCCAGTTTACAGGCTACCCCAAAGCGCTGGGCATGTCGGCGGCTGTCATGGTGGTACTTGCTCTGTTGCCAGGCATGCCAATGATTCCATTTCTTGGCCTTGCTGCCGGCGCTGCGTATCTCGCTTTCAAAGTCGGTGCGAACAAGAAAAAAGAGGAAGCCAAGGCCGCCGTCGTCAAGGCCATCGAAGAAGCGCCGCAGCCGCCACCGGAGCCGCCAATCACAGATGCGCTGAAGATGGATGAATTGCGTATCGAGCTTGGCTATGCACTGCTGCCGTTGATCAATGGAAAGGCCAGTGGAGACTCCGATGTCCTGACCGAGCAGATCAAGGCCTTGCGGCGCCAGATTGCTGGGGACATGGGCGTGATCATGCCGCCGGTCCGCATCCTCGACAATATTCAGCTCGGCGCAAACGACTACGTGATCAAGGTGAAGGAAGTAGAGGCCGGGCGTGGCATTCTTTATCCAAACCACTTTATGGTCATGGACCCGGCGGGCGGGCAGGTCAAACTCCCGGGCACCCACACTACAGAACCGACCTTTGGACTGCCTGCGACTTGGGTCGAGGCGCAGTACCGCGAAGATGCTTCCTTGCGCGGTTACACTGTTGTGGACCCGGCGACCGTCTTGTCGACGCATCTTACAGAGACCATCAAGAACAACATCAGCGAATTGCTGACCTATGGGGATGTCCAGAAACTTCTAAAGGAACTCAAGGGCGAGCAGGCCAAGCTGGTCGAAGACCTCATCCCGTCACAAATCACCGTCTCCGGCGTTCAGCGCGTATTGCAGGCCCTGTTAAACGAGCGGATATCCGTGCGCGATCTCGGCACGATCCTGGAAGGTGTTTCGGAAGCAACGGGCATGACCCGCAACACGGATACGATTGCAGAGCATGTCCGCACGCGGCTCGGCCGGCAGATCTGCGCAGCCAACCTCGCAGCGGGCGGGTATCTTCCGCTCATTGCCATGTCACCTCAATGGGAACAGGCGTTTCTTGAGGCCATCATTGGTGAAGGGGACGACCGTCAACTCGCGATGCAGCCGAGCAAACTTCAGGAATTTGTTGGGGTAGTGCGCGACGCCTTTGAGGAGGCGGCCCAGCAAGGTGAGGTTCCAGTCCTGCTAACCTCGCCGCAAACCAGGCCGTTCGTTCGGTCGATTGTGGAACGATTCCGGGCTCATACAACGGTCATGAGCCAGGGCGAAGTCCACCCTCGGATCAAACTGAAGACGATAGGCTCAATCTGAAACCATCAAATGAGAACATTGACCCGTGCGGCCACGGCAGTCGGGCTGGCATAGGTTGATTGTGGTGCAGATGCGTTCTGGAGGAAGAACCTGGCTTGCTGTGTTCCCGAGGAGATCGTGATGTTCGTTATGGAAGTTGTGAGCTGCGTTCTCAAGGCCTGCGACTTCTGGAGGGAATTTGAGCGCCTTTGTGACCAACCATCATTGTAACTCTTCCAACGCGACGTGCGCTTCGAGCTGAAGCGGCTGTGATAGTCCCGCTGAACATAGTTTCCGACCTTGGGCATTGCGCATCTCTCCTGGATACACGAAGACCTTCACAAAACATGGTTAACAGCGTGTTAATCAAAATGTATATTGCACACAAAGTCCCTTATACTGAATTTGTTCTTATCGTATCAGCGGTCGTCAAACCTGCATGTTGATGCGGGTGGCGATGGCGGACGGAGTGCTGTGGCCGCCATCGGGATTTTAAAGACGGAATTTCATCAAGTGCAGCGTTTGCAGCTCGTTCGATGCCTGATTAATCCGCAACAACGAGCTCAGCAGTTGAGTGCCGATGTGCTGGCTTTTTTGAATAGCTCTTGACCGCCGCAGCTTCCAGATTTGGTCGTTCCTCGCCCAGGCTTTTTTGCGGGCATCGCGCGTGCGG
>CALDSI010000258.1 GCA_937911395.1 uncultured Labrenzia sp. | reverse complement strand
GACTTGATGTAATCGCGAAATGGCATCTCGGTCAATTCCTTATCGATTTTGACTTTGGCCATCATCTTCCGGGAGGCTTCCCAAAGGTCCGGGTGCCATGCGCCGGTGGTCTTCAGCATCGTGTAAAGAATAGCGGACGCTTCGATATAGTCATCAGCCGGCATGTGTCCGCCGAAGTCTGACTTCTCCAGTTCCTTTGTAATCCGAAGGGACAATTCCGCGATTTCAGGTTCTACGGCTTCATTGCTATCACCGGCTGCCGCTTGCAAATCCTGGCTGTGTGGGCTGAGGGACGGGAGAGGAACGCCGAGGGCTTCTGCCGCCGCCAGTAGTTCGGCAGCGCTCATGCCTCTGTCGCATTTTATGATCTTGCTGATCTTGGGCTGACTGAGGTTCATATGCTCCATGCGCCGGCTCAATTCCAATTGAGAAACGTCGGTCGCGTCCAGCGCGTCCTCCAGCCATTTTGCAATAGTTTTTCGTGCGTCATTCTCGTGCATAGGAGAATTTTGCATACTATCAGCGGCCAGTGCACTGACGATTTTCGAATAATTATTAAGCATGGCGTCTTGACTCGATTATTCGAATAACGAATAGTTGGGCCATGAATAACGATCCCGCAATTCTGGCACTCAAGGCTGTCGGTGGTCTGGCCGCCGCTGCTCGGCTTTTGAACAAAGACACCTCAACGGTTTTTCGTTGGCGGTTGAGCAAGGACAAGGGCGGTGCCGATGGGCGCGTTCCGCCGAAAAACTTCTTTGCAATTTGGTGCGAGGCAATCATTCGCGGGAGCGACCTCTCTCTTGAGGAACTTGTCTTCACTGCCGAGGAGCGTGCCGCGATCGCCGAATTGAGACAGCGGACCGGATCACTCGCCAGCCCGAAAACGATAGGAGATGAGACATGACCATGTCCTGCGGAAACGACACGCACATTCTGCGGAATCGTCCGCAGGAATGGAGTGTCAACATGGAGCGCCTGGCGCGGTTTTTCCGCCAACGTTACCCGACGGGGACCGCGTCTGCCGTTGCCGCTGATCTCAATGTCTCCGTGCGCACGGTCGAGGGGTGGCTCGGCTCCAATCCGTCCACACCGCGGGCGGCACATCTCATCACGGGCATCCTGACCTATGGGCCTGAATTTCTGGCGGTTCTGCTGCCGCAACAGGTCGATTGGGTGTCTGAAGCTGCCCGCAATGCACAGCGGGAAAAACTCCGCGAAGAAATCGACGAACTGACGCGCATGGAGCGCCAACTCGACCACTGACGGCATGGCCCGCAGCGGGCCTGCCAAGACCTATGGGGATACTTGCCATGCAGGGGTGGAACAAACCCAGATCAAAGCCGCTTCAAGCTCTTGGATGGCTGGTGATCGGCGTCATCTGGACCGGGTTCTTGGTTCTGTGCGCCGTGTTGGAAACGCTCTTCCGGTCGATCGGCCGGGCCGGGGTTTTCCTCGGCAAATGGTGGGGCAAGTTCTGGTACGCGCTCGCGGATCTGGTCCGCGCCGCGTCGAATGCGTGAGGGCCGGGGGATGGAGACCGTAGCCCGCAGCCTTTATGAGCAGGTTCGTGCCGAGCGCGACCTTCTTGCCGATGAAATCGAGTACCTCCGCGGTCAGCTCGCCGACCGCGATATCGTCTTCCCTGCGCGGTGGGCGATGTCCCCGTCGCAACGGACCTTGCTGCGCGGCTTGATGCGCCGAACGACGTTGAGCAAGGACGTGTCCATGGCGCTCCTATCCAGCGGCCGCGGCGGCGTGTAGCCGCACGACAAGATCATTGATGTCTTTATTTGCCGGTTGCGCGCAGCCCTGAAGCCAGACGGCATCACGATCAAGACGCAATACGGCGAGGGTTTCTATCTCGCACCGGAGATGAAAGCGCGTATCCAGACCCTGTGCGAACAGGAATCAGGTTGCGCTCTGAGCCGGGAAGGTGCCGCATGAGCGCCGCGCCGAAAATCCTCCCCGACCTGACCGCTGCCGATCGCGCCTTTGCCGAGCAGCTCGCCACCCTGACCGACAGGTTTTCCATGCGGATCCTGCAGCGCAAGCTGCCCGAGGGTGTGACGCCCTATGAACTGGCTGCCCGCAACAAGTGGACCTTCTGTCAAACCCTGGCGCTGATCACAGCTGCTGCGGATGCCGGGGACCTGAAGGTTCGCACCGCGCCGGATGGTCAGATCCGGTTCGTCTGGCTGCCGGGCAGCATTCCGCCGCTGACCTTTCATGAGCGCAGGATTTTATCCGCCGCGTGCCGGGATCTCGCCGATGGCCCGGCCGAAATCTGGCTGACGGGCCTTGCCCATGAGTTCGGCTTCGCAACACCGACCGTGCTGCGGGCACTCGATTTCCTCGTTTCCGCAGATCTTTTGAGCCGCTCGGCCAAGACCTACGCGCTGACCGATCTCGGGGCGCAGCTCATTACCGACCAGGAGGAGCCCGCATGATGATGTCAAACGTCACCCCGGCCACGCGACTGGATTGCGACCGCGCGCTCGCCGCGCTCCGCGCCGCGCATCCGGACGGGCCGCCTGCAGATGTCTTTGAACCTGCCGAGCCGTTCCATACTGTTTTTAGCCGGATGAGTGCGCTGGAGCTGTTCGATGCGGTCACCGCCGTGCGGATCTTCCCGCATCTGTTCCCGGATCCGCGTTGGAGGGCCGGATCATGAGCATCCTCGACCGGCTTGTCGACCTCATCCTGTCGACCACCATTGGCGGCGCCACACTGATTTTCCTGGGCCTTTCTGCTCCGCGCGTGGTCTTGACGGTGAAGCGGGTTCGGGCCGCCGGTTGCGTTGCGCAGGCTCTCCGTGATCTGGACACCGGGGGAGTCCGCTAATGATGGCCGTTGAGACATATCTTGACGGCAGAGTAACGCTTCACTGCGGTGATTGCCTCGATCGACTGAAGGAAATCCCTGACGACAGCATTGATAGCGGCGTAATGGATCCGCCGTATCACCTGACCAGCATCGTGAAACGGTTCGGCAATAATCAGGCGCCGGCCCAAGACGGAAAGACCGGAGCCTTTAAACGGGCCTCTGCCGGGTTCATGGGTCAGACATGGGATGGTGGTGATATCGCCTTCACCCCGGAACTCTGGTGCGAGATCTACCGGGTTCTGAAACCGGGTGCATATTTGTTGGCGTTTGCCTCGACGCGCGGCATTTGGCGCATGGGTGTCGCCATTGAGGATGCTGGTTTTATCCCGCATCCAAAGATTGCCTGGTTGTTCGGGTACGGCTTACCGAAGGCGACCCGTATCAAGGCCGATGGATACGACGGCTTCCGCTATGGCGGTCAAAGCCTGAAACCGGCGATTGAGCCCGTTTTCATGGGACAGAAGCCATTCGAAGCCGGTTTGAATGGCACAGAGAACATTCTTACGCACGGGACCGGTGCCGTAAACATTGATGGGTGCCGTATCCAGGGAGGGGGCGAGGTTAAACCTCGCGGATCGTCCAAGCTTGATACCAACATGCATGAAGGTTGGGCTCGGCCATGGATGCAAGATCGGGAAAAGGTCCAAGCCGCTCACGATGCCGCAATAGAAAATGCAAATCGGCTCGGTCGCTGGCCGGCGAATGTCATTCATGACGGCAGTGATGAGGTTCTCGCAGCCTTCCCCGGCAATCTGAAAAGCGGAAGCGGGGCGATTAAGCGGACAACCGGTGTTGGGTACTCCGGCACCGTGTATGGCTCGGAAAACCGCCCGGCTGGCACAGAGGGTGTTGCCTATGGCGATGAAGGGTCCGCTGCGCGCTTCTTTTACTCTGCCAAGGCCGATGCTGATGACCGCATTGGCTCCAAGCATCCGACAGTCAAACCGATAGATCTGATGCGGTACCTCGTCCGTTTGGTCACACCACCCGGCGGCACTGTTCTGGATGCTTTTGCCGGTACCGGAACGACAGGCGAGGCCGCGTTCTATGAAGGGTTCAAGGCCGTTCTGATCGAGAGAGAGCCAGACTTTCAAGACGATATTCGCCGCCGCATGAAGCTCTGCCTGGCAGGGCCGGATGAGCGTGCCCGGGAAATCCTCAAGGCCAAACACCAAGACGATCCCGAGGCCTTCAAGGACAGCGGTCCGCTGTTCAACACCCTCCAGAAAACGGGAGAGACAGCATGCTGATTGATACGACTGCGGGCGAATTGCGCCTGGCGCTCGACAAGGTGAAACCCGCAATCGAGCCAAGGCAAACCATCCCAATCCTCGGCTGTGTGCTGTTGGCCGATGGCGGGGTGACGGCAAATGATCTCAATCATGAAATCATGGTGAAGTTTGCCGCCAGGCGTTTTGACGGGCGGGTTGCCATCCCGTTCCGTCCGCTTTCCAGGCTGGTGCGCGCGCTCCCACCGGATACTGACATTCGCTTGCAGGACGCAGAACGCGCCAAGGGGCGAGAGAACTCCGATTATGGTGTCTATGTCACTTTTTCCGGAGGCCGTTATTGGCTGCCGTCCCAGGCCGCTGAAGATTTTCCGGAGATAACCCCGGCGGGCACCTGGATCAAATGCAAGGCGCCGGAGAATTTCCTTCAAGCTTTGGACGCATGCCGATCGTTCATCTCGACCGAAGAGACCCGCTACTACCTTAATGGGATCTGTTTCTCCAAGAGCCCGGAGGGTGATGACGTTGTGGTTGCGACGGACGGGCACCGGCTGATTGTTCATCAGTTGGCGCATGGAATCGAGGGCAATCTGATCTTGCCGCGGGTCATCCTGCCGTCGCTTTTGGGGCTTCCCGTACCGACGCAAATTTACCGCACCGACACCCGGCTGGAGTTTCGTATGCCCGGCGCCCGGCTGCGCACCAAGCTGATTGACGGGACGTTCCCGGACTGGACCCGGGTTTTGCCGCAAATCCCCAGCGAAGCGCCGGAGATCTGCTTCACCCCGCGCAAGATGCGGGCGGTTCTGAACCGCATGCAGATCGGCCTTTCCAGAAACGGCCAAGTGATCGACATTTGCGCCGATTCCACCGGCCAGACCGTCGTCATAACCGCCAAAACGCAGGATGACGAAGAATGCTCCGAGCGCCTGGACGGGGCAACGGCCGCATATTGGTCGAAAATGGACAACGGCATCGTGTCGATAAACAGCCGATATCTGAAAGAGATCTGCCGAACGCACATCCAGTCCGAAGAAGTCACCTTGACCGCCGCTGACAATCGGTCACCGATTCAGATCGTCCCGAACGCATACAAGGCACTGACAGTTCTTATGCCGGTGCGTGGCGGCAATGGCTTGCGAAATGAAGCCTTGATGGCGCTGAGCCCGGCGAGCAACGCCCCGGCCTCCGATCAGAAGGAGGTCGCGTGATGGACAGTTTTCAAACCGACAGCTGGGAATCGTTGGAACCGGATCAGAAAGCCGCGGCGAAAAAGGCTCCGGTCCGGTTCGGGGTGACGCAGGCGAGGGGCACAGGCCCGCGCCGCGGGCGCGTTCTGATCCTGAGAAGCGTGCTCGTCGAGCTTGGTCTCAAGACCTGGCGTGTCGATGCGCAGCTTGGCAGGGGCGCGCACGAAGGGCAGCTTGCCATTGTCGGCAACACCGACGGGCGTTTCGAGCTGCAGGAAATGGGCAAGACCAAGGGCGGCGGGACATTCCGCCTGTCGCTGCCGGTCATTGACAGCTGGACGGCCTATGATTGCCCGACCGGGGAAATCGAACACCGCATTGAAACCATTCGCGGTGGCCGGAAAGCCCTGATCCTCACCCTTCCGGCTCCGCTGGTGAGCAAACAGGCCTATGCGAAATGGGTCGACGCCCGGAGGGTGCCGTGACCGTCTATGTGCTCCACATCGATCCGCCTTTCAAACACGCCCGTCACTACATTGGCTTTACACCGGATCCGACTGCGGACCGGCGTGTTTCAGAGCATCTCAATGGGCTCTTCAAAGGCACACCCTTGATCAAGGCCGCACTGGATGCCGGACACTCTGTCCGCTTGGCGCATCAGTTTCCCGGTGCAAACCGTGAGTTCGAGCGCTGGCTGAAGGACCGGAAGGATGTCCGCAGCTGGTGCCCGTGTTGCGGTGTGAACACCCGGCCAATCCCGTCACCGGGCTCCATATCCGATGCCTATCGCCGCAAGAAAGCTCGCGAGCAGGCTGAATACCAGGGGAGGGCCGCATGATGCTTCCCTTTCCTGATGCTCCGCGGCTCCGGGGAAACGGTCATGGCGGCGAGCTGATCGTTGATTGTTTCGCCGGCGGCGGCGGAGCGTCCGAAGGCATTTATCAGGCGCTTGGCCGGCATCCGGATATTGCGGTCAATCATGACCCGGAAGCTCTGGCCATGCACCGCGCCAATCATCCGGACACGCTGCATCTTTCCAAGAACCTTTGGCAGGTGGATCCGATGGAAGTGTGCCGGAACCGCCCGGTCGGGTTGCTGTGGGCCTCGCCTGACTGCAAGCACCACTCCAAGGCCAAGGGCGGCCGCCCGGTCAAGCGCAACATTCGCGACCTCGGCTGGACCGTGGTGACCTGGGCCAAGCGCGCCCGCCCGCGTGTCATCGCGCTGGAAAATGTCGAGGAGTTTCAGGATTGGGGTCCGGTGGTACCGGATGAAAACGGCGATCTCCGGCCTTGCAAGGATCGCGCAGGCCAGACCTTCCGGTCCTGGGTGCGCGAATTGCAGCGCCTCGGCTACAAGGTCGAGTGGCGGGAGCTGCGCGCCTGTGATTACGGCGCACCGACGATCCGAAAACGTCTGTTTGTGATTGCCCGCCGTGATGGGCTGCCGATCGTCTGGCCGGAGCCGACCCACGGCGCGCCGAACGATCCGGACGTTTTGTCCGGGGCCAAACAGCCCTGGCGCGCAGCGTCCGAGATCATTGACTGGTCACTGCCATGTCCATCGATCTTCGACACGTCGAAGGCAATCTTTGAAAAATACGGCCTTCGCGCGGTCCGGCCGTTGGCTGATAACACGCTGAAACGGATTGCCCGGGGCATCTATCGCTATGTTCTTGAGGCTCACAATCCGTTCCTGGTGGTGTGCAATCATGGGGGTGACTGGTTCCGGGGGCAGGGGCTTGATGAGCCAATGCCGACCCTGACCGCCTCGCGGGATGCGTTCGGTCTTGTGTCGCCGGTTGTTTCCTATGCGCAGCACGGCGGCGGCAATCGATCGGCCGCCCTTCCGCTGCACACCATCACGGCCAGCAAGAAGGATCAGAATTGCATCATCGCGCCGGTCCTTAAGCGTGATTTCGGCAATTCGGTCGGGCAGGCGTTCGACCGGCCGGCGCCGACCGATACGGCAGGCGGCGGAGGCAAATCGAGTGTGGTCGCTGCCTTCCTGGCCAAACACAACACCGGGGCAACCGGGTCTGATCTGCGAGACCCCGCGCCCACGATCACGGCGAACGGTGCCTCTAAACGGCAGGGCGGGGCTGCGCCGATCGGGCTTGTGGCCGCGAACATGATGTCGATGCGTGGATCTGACCGCAGGGGCTATCCGATCACCGAACCGGTGCGCACCACTTCCGCAGGAGGCACGCACGAAACAGTCGTTGCAGCCTTTCTGGACACCTATTATGGCACCGACCAGGCGCTGCGCCTTGATGAGCCTATGGGAACGGATACGACCCGCGATCGGCGCTCGCTGGTGACCTTGCAGATCGACGGGCAGACCTTCGTCATTGTCGACATCGGCATGCGCATGCTGACCCCGCGCGAACGGTTCAACGCCCAAGGCTTTCCAGACAGCTACATCATTGATCATGGCATCGGCGAGGACGGTGAGCGGGTTCGCCTGACACAGTCCGCACAGGGGCGCATGTGCGGTAATTCGGTGTGCCCGCCGATGGCCCGCGCCATCGTTTCCGCGAACGCTCCCGACCTTGCCCTGACGGAGGTTGCCGCATGACTCACTATGGGCTGCCGGATGGTTATGTTCAGATTGCCTTCAGCGGCGGGCGTACCAGCGCATTCCTGTTGCATCAAATCCTGGACGCAAACGGGGACCTGCCCGAGCGGTGCGTGGTGTCTTTTCAGAACACCGGGCGTGAAATGCCGGAGACCTTGGACTTCGTGGCAGAGGTGGGTCATCGATGGGGCGTGCATGTTGTGTGGTTGGAGTATCGCCCCGACGCACCGTTTTTCGAAGTCGTTGGGCACAACTCGGCCAGCCGAGACGGCGAACCGTTTGAGGCGCTCATCAAGAAGCGGAAATACCTGCCAAATCAACAGGCTCGCTTTTGCACTGCCGAGTTAAAAGTAAGAACTGCCAAGCGATACCTGGTGTCTCTGAAATGGGATCGTTGGTCCAATATTATCGGTATTAGATCCGATGAACCTCAAAGGCTCAACAAGCCCAAGCCAAAGGATCGGTGGATTGATCTGATGCCGCTTGCCGCAGCGGGCGTCACGCGGCGAGTTGTGGCCGATTTTTGGACAAAACAGCCGTTTGATCTTGCGCTCCCAAATGTCGGAGGAAATTGCTGGCTGGGAAATTGCGACGGCTGTTTTCTGAAATCAGAGGCTAACATTGCCGCGTTTACACGAGATTTTCCGGATCGCGCCGCTTGGTGGGAACGTATGGAAGACGATGTCACCGGGCTCACAAAAACGGCAGCATCTGCCCAGTTTTCAAAGCGCTACAGCCGCAAAGAAATGCGGACTTACATGGACCGCCAAGGCGATCTGGCGTTGAGCGGAACAGCTGATTTCTGCCAGGCTCGCGAAGGGGAGTGCATGGCATGACCGCGCATCTGACCTCTCCGGTCCAACATGAAACCAGCAGGACATTTCGGATCAGCCCGCGTGAGGCTGCACGCTGGGGTTTGCCGACCATCAAGATCAAACCGCAGCCGGTGGATGAGGTTGATCTTCGAAAGACCGCTGGCACCCGTGAGGGCAAGATCTACCGGATGGCGCGGGATATCCGGGCCGCAAAGGATCGTGGGGTCCGGCAAAGTCGGGACCTCATTGCAATGAAGGTGGCCTTTCGATCGGGGATGACCTTGTCGGAGCTGCTGGTGAGTTCGGACTCGCGGGAACGCGATTTGTCCGCCATCCGCCATCGCGCGTTTTACGGGATCCGGCAAGGCACCAGCCTCCCCCTAACGCGGATCGGGCGCTATTTCGGCATGGATCACAGCAGCATCCATTACGGGATCAAGCAGCACAGGGCGCGTCTGGCGACTCAAGGGGCGGGGTCATGATGGTTGTTGTTAGCTTCTCTGGCCGCAGTTCGTGCGTCGGTTTCAGCTTGGTGCAACAAGGGGCCGAGTTCATGAAGGGCTCCAAAAACTTTATCGATGGCACTTATTATCAGTCTTGCCGGACCTGTCGCCGGCAGCGTATTCAAGAACCCGTTGTCGAACCATTGCCAAGCCGTGTTTGCATCCAGCTGGTGTCCTTTGTCGACGTGCATTTTTACTATGCTGTCCAGCCCGTTTTTGAATTCACCAAGGCCATCCTTCAATTCCTCGCGAGCACTGTAGTATTTATAGATCCGCTGTCTGAGTTCGTCGGATACTTCCGGATCCGTGTGCAGGAACGCCACCGAGCGGCCTTGGTCGAGGGTGGAACGCATGTTCGCAATCTTCGCACTCATAAAAAATGCGGGATCTCCCGGACGGTTTTCCATGATCGCGGCCGAAGTGGTTCCGGCTTCGATTTTCTGAAAAAAGGTCTTCATCTCTCTGAGATGATCAGACATGGCTTGATTGGCCAAGCTGGTTGCCAGAACCCGTTCGGCTCTCTCGGAATGGTACCGGCGTTCTGCTCTGCGGCGATCGGCCAAAAGCGGCCCCAGTTGTTCACGGCCGATGTAAATGGCTGCGGCGGCTGCAATGGCCCCGCCTATGTAACCACTCAACGCACCAACCCATCCGCGCACTACTTCCTCTGTCCAGCCCGAGCAGGCTGTGGCTTGCCCGAGAAGAAAAAGAGCAAGGCCGCCTGCGAAAAGCCAAATCGGGGCAGTGTAGGCCAAAAAACGAATAAGCGGTTTCATCTATATGCCCTTAACACGGCTGCGTTGAGTCGGGGAGTCGACGCATGAAACGCTTTTCTGACGCCGAGCTGCAGCGCATCAAGGAGCGCAATCCGATCTCCAGCGTGATCGGCCGCTATGTCACATGGGACCGGTCCAAGATCAATTGTAGCCTAGGCGTTTATTGGGCCTGCTGCCCGTTTCTCGATGAGCGGACCCCGTCCTTTCACTGAGTCGACCAGGACCATTCCTATAAGTGCTTTGGCTGCGGGGCCTCCGGTGATCAATTCGCCTTTCTTCAGGCGCATCTCGGCCTCTCCTTTGTCGAGGCGGCGCAGCATCTTGGCGGGGAAGCCGAAGCTGAGCCTTTGACGCCGGAACAGATCCAGCGGGACGCCGAGGAGCGCGCCCGCCGCCTTCAGGAAAAGGAACGCGCCGACAACGCCTTTCGGACCGAGGAAATCAACAAGGCTTCGAAACTCTTCCGGTTGGGCGGCCGGGTCGCGGAAACAGAAGGCGCGGACTATCTGCGCGGCCGGGGTTTGGCGCCGCTGCCGTTTCGCCTGCCGCTGAGGTTTAACCCGCATTTCAAATACTGGCACATGCTTGATGTGCCAGACCATCATGGAAAGGTGCAAAAGAAAAAGGAGCCCTATGTGCTCTTTTCCGGCCCTGTCATGCTGGCGCCGATCTCCGGTCCGTCTCATGAGTTTTTGGGTGTTCACATTACCTATATCGATCCGGCACGGCCGGGTGAAAAGATCCGGGTCGAAGATCCGGAAGCCGGCCCGGACGAAAATGGCACGCCCGTTTATGTGGCGCCGAAGAAAATCCGAGGCTCCAAACGCGGGGCGACCATCATGCTGATCCAGCCGACGGGCTTTACCCGGCTTGTCCGGGGGGAGGGGTGGGAAACCACCGTCTCTGTTGCGCTGGCCGAATATGGCTCTG
>CALDSI010000257.1 GCA_937911395.1 uncultured Labrenzia sp. | reverse complement strand
AAAAAATGTTGCAAGACAATACAATTCTTATCACGGGTGCCAGCAGTGGAATCGGCGCATCGGCTGTGAAGCTGTTTGCCGAAGCGGGAGCCAATCTGGTGATCACGGCAAGGCGAGCCGATCGTCTCGAAGAAGTCAGGAAAAGTGTGGGCGTTAACGCGGATCGGGTGTTGATTGTGCCCGGCGACGTGAACGATCCGCACTGCGCGAAAGGCATTGTTAAGGCTGCAAAGGATCATTTCGGCGGACTTGACGGTGCATTCAACAACGCAGGGATCCTGGGCGATCTTGGTCCCGTTGAGGACATGCGTCAGGAAGCGTGGAACACCGTTCTGAACACGAACCTGACCAGCTGTTTTCTTGCAGCCAAATACCAGGTTCCGGTCCTTCGGGAAAACGGCGGAGGAGCAATCGTATTCACATCCACTTTTGTCGGACACACGGTAGGCATGCCGGGGATGGCAGCTTATGCCGCGTCAAAGGCCGGACTGATTGGGTTGACCCAGTGCCTCGCAGCGGAATGCGGCCCCGCCAATATTCGGGTCAATGCACTGCTTCCTGGAGGGACGAAAACGGATATGGCTGGGGATGATCCCGAGTACCATGAGATCGTCAAAGGAATGCATGCGCTGAAACGTATGGCCGAGCCGGAAGAAATTGCCAGAGCGGCTATGTTCCTCTTGTCGGATGCGGGTTCGTTTGTCACCGGGTCTGCTATGTTGTGTGACGGCGGCAATTCCATTTCCAAAACATGATCCTGGCACCGGCCCGCACTATGCGGGCCGCTTCCGGATGAATTTCTGTTCCATGACTTCCCGACCCCACTGATCGCCAAGGTATTCTTCCGCCAAATCAAAGCCGTTCTTTTCATAAAGGGCCCGTGCAGCGTCCAACCCCTTCAGGGTCCAGAGATGAATTTCGTCGAAGCCGAGCCGGTCGCAATGCGCCAACGCTTTGTTGAGGAGCACTTTGCCGAGCCCTTTGCCGCGCAAGCGTTCAGACAGGATGAACCAGCGCAAGTGGGCAATGTTATTGCCCAGATCTTCGCCATCAATTGTGATGGTGCCGATCACGGCTTCATTCTCCAAGACGCTCCAGCTGTTGTTCATTGGCCGGTCGATCCGCGGCATGAATTCCGCCATGGCTTGTGAAACAACGCTTTCAAAGGCCGGTCCCATGCCGACAATCGGTCCATGTGTCCGGGCATGCAGTGCCGAAATGTCGCCGATCATGCCGGTCTGATAGCCTTCGACGACCGGAAACTGTGTTTCGTCAGGCGCAGCATTGGAAACGTCGCTGCCAAGGGCCTGGGCATAGGAGGTGAGGGCGTTGGCGATTGTTGCCGTGTCGACGCCCGTAATGTTGGCAAGCGCAGTGCGAGCCTGATTGTCTCCAAACCTGTTGATCGCAATCCAAGTTTCTTTGCCTTTTGGGGTGAGGTGTAGCTGGAAGGCCCGTCCATCGGTCTTGGATTGGGTTTGTACGATTTCGCACCGCGTTTCCAAGGATTTCAAAAGACGGCTGATCGTGGACTTTTCCAGTTTGAGTCGCGCCCCCAACTCCTTTGCAGTCAGGCCGGGGGTGAGGCCAATCTCTATGATTGCGTGAACCCCCGAGCCGGAAAGATCTGTTCCGGCGATCGTCTTTTCCAGAAAGCCAAACTCGCGCACCAACTTTCTGGACGCTGCGCGAATGTCTTCGATGAGGTGAGGGGCTTGAGGTGCCATGGCTCTAACATCCAAAATAGTTGTATTGAGCAACTATATAGATGGTTAGCATTTAGACGTCATGCTTAAAATGAAATGGCCGCCGTAAACCGGCGGCCTTTCCATGAGCGGCATCTACTGGAGGTCTACTCAGCCGCGTGCGGGAGTTCTTCCTGGTTCGGAACCTTCGGTGGCGCAGGTTTTGGCATCGACACGACTTTGGCAGCCGGGCGTTCCTTCTCCTGTTCCGGATCCGTCCACTCCACATCCTGATCAGCATCAGTGGTGGGTGCGGTGACCGGAACAGGTTTGCGCCGGAAACGCTGTGCGATGGACCGCGCAGAACCGACCCAGACGCTTGGCAGCGCAATCATGACCGGGATCATGATCAATGTCAGGATTGTGGAGAAGGCGAGACCTGAAATCACCGCTGTCGACAACTGGACCCACCAAACGGCCGTGATGCCGCCATAGGCTGTCACCTGGTTGGCAAAATCGAAGTTGATCTGTGTCGCCATCGGAATCAGACCGGCAATCGTGGTGATAGTTGTCAACAGGATCGGCCGGATCCGCTGCGCAGAGGTTTTCAGGATCGCCTCCAGCGGATCAAGCCCATCATCGATGAACCGGTTATAGGTATCGATCAGAACAATCGCGTTGTTCACGACAATCCCGGCAAGCGCCACAACCCCGGTCCCGGTCATGATGATCGAGAACTTCTGGCCTGTCACCATCATCCCGAGCAGCACACCGAAGACCGACAGAACCACCGTCGAGAGGGTCAGGAAGGTCTGATAGAACGAGTTGTATTGTGTCAGTAGGATAAGGAACATCAGGAAGAGCGAGCCAACCATCGCCTTCATCAGGAATTCACCCGATTCCTTTTGGTCCTCATCAGCGCCGCGGAACTGCAAATACACGTTGTCCGGCCAGGTTTGCGCCTCCAGCCACTTCTCAAGCTCGCCAACCTGTTCATCCGGTGTGGACCCGGAAGCAGGGTTGACGGTTGCCTTGACCATCATGGAGTAGAGCCCGTCTCGGCGGACGATTTCCGAAACCTTCTGTGCCGGAGAGCGATCGACGAAGTTTGCCAGCGGCACAAGTCCGAGCGACGTTTGAAGACGCAGTTGGTCAAACCGGTCGATCGTGCGCTCGCCTTCAGGCAAGCGGACACGAATGTCTACCTCGTCTTCGCTGTCGTTCGGGCGATATTTGCCGATCAAAACACCGTTGGTCACCAGCTGAACCATGTTGCCGACCGAGGCGATATGAGCCTGGTAACGGCCGGCCTGTTCCCGGTCGATGGCGATCTGCCATTCAATCCCTGGCAGCGGCCGATCGTCTTCCTGGTCGATCAGCGCCTCAACACCGTTCAGATGATTGCGGACGCGGGCAACGTTTTCGACTAGGGTGTCGTAATCCGTCGACTTCAGCTCCAGCTGGATGTCTTTACCGGTCGGCGGGCCGCCCTCGATCTTGCGGGTTTCCACCTTGATGCCCGGAATGGAGGCTGTGCGTTCGCGGATCTCCGCAAAGATCTCCTTCGCCTCGCGCCGGCAGCAGAAGTTCGCAAGGTCGAGCTGTAGCTCGCCCATAACGTCGGCCGGCTTGTCCTGAACACCGCCAACAGACGGACCGCCTGTAGAGCTGCCGGGAGTGAAAGCGGTGGTGACGATGTGGGCCACACCTTGAACCTGCATCACCTCAGCTTCTACCTTGGCCACCTGTTCCAGCGCTTCCGCGGCCGACATGTTGCCCCGGCCAGAGATCAGAACAACCGCCTGATCCGGCTCTTCATCGACGAAGAATTCCACGCCGGTTGGATTGGAGGCGAAAGACATCATGATATAGCCGCACACGGCAATCATTGCGACGATCGTCACAATGTTGCCGATCGGATTTCCGGCAAGCAGCTTCAGGAAGCGGACATAAAAGCCGGTGAAGCCTTTGACCTTTTTCACATCGAAGTGAGCTTTGCCGGAAAGAAGTTCCGCTTCCGAACGGGCTTTTGCCGCACGAACAGCAGCGCGTTCCTGCGACCAGCGCACGAACGGACGCAAGATCCGATAGGATACGTAGCCAAGTCCAATGAACGTGATTAACCCGGCCAATACGCTCACAAACGGAACAACGCCCTCAGGAATGGCGCCGGCCAGAAGACCCGGCACCAGCGGACCGCTTCCGATCGCAAATGCGCCACCGCCTGCAACTGTCATGGCCAGCAAAGCAGCCGCGTGACGTCCGAGCCAATGGGATACATCTGCCAGCACGCCACCGGTCACCGGCAGGAACACCATCGCCGTGACCAGCGATGCCGCCAGAACGATGATCACCATGATCGGCAGGTAGCTCATGAACTCACCAGCCACACCCGGCCAGAGAAGCATGGGCAGGAAGGCAACCAGTGTTGTCGCGGTAGACGAGACAATCGGCCAGAACATGAGCTTTGCAGCACGGATGTAGGCCTCACGGTCCTCCATGCCCTCATGTACTTTCCGGTCGGCATATTCGGTCATCACGATGGCGCCATCAACGAGCAGGCCGACGGTAAGCACGAGGCCGAACATCACCATTGTGTTGACCGTGTAGCCGATGCCGCCGAGGATCAGGAAGCCCACCATGAAGGATGTCGGGATCGCAAGACCCACGAGCAGCGCGGACCGCATGCCAAGCGCTGCCAGAACCAAGATCATGACAAGGAAGATCGCGGTCAGGATCGAGGATTGCAGAGAGCCGAGGACTTCGTAAATGTTATCGGATTGATCGAGCAGGATGTCGACCTGGATCGTCTCCGGCCAGTCTTTTGAGGCTTCCTCGACAACAGCACGCACTGCCGCGTTGTTCTCGATAATGTTTGTGCCGATCCGCTTGGTAACTTCCAATGCGATAGCCGGTTTTCCGTTCACGCGGGTGTAGGAATCAGCATCCTTGAAGGTTCTGCGGATCTCCGCAACGTCGGCAAGGGTAACGACACCTTCACCGCTTTGTTTCAGGGGCAGGCTGTAGACGTCGGCCGCGTTTTCAATGAGGCCAGGAACCTTGACGTTGAAGCGCCCCTTGCCGCCGTCAATGAAACCGGCTGGAACCAACTGGTTGTTGGCCGTCAGCGTGTTCAGAAGCTCTTGCTGGGTAATCGCATAAGATTCCAGCTTCTGGGTGTCGATGAGGACTTCAAGGAGCTCTTCCCTGTGACCGGAAAGGTCGGCAGAGCGGACGGTATCGACTGCCTCAATCTGATCTTTCAGCCGACGTGCGCTCTGGTAGAGAGTGCGCTCCGGTACGTCACCGGAGAGCGCTACGAACATGGTCGGGGCAAGCGCGAAGTTCATCTCGGTGATGGTCGGCTCTTCAGCGTCTGCTGGCAGTTCGCCCTTGGCCTGGTCGACCTTGTCGCGAACATCAGCGAGCGCTTCGTCCTTGTCGAAGGAAATGTCGAACTCCAGAACGATACCGGCATGCCCTTCAGATGCGATCGCGGTGATTTCCTTGAGACCATCCAACCCGCGCAGCTCGGTTTCCATCGGCCGTACCAGCAAGCGTTCGGCGTCCTCCGGAGAAATACCCTGTTGCGTGACTGAGACGTAAAACAGAGGAAGATCGATGTCCGGACTATCTTCCTTTGGGATAGACACATACGTCATGACCCCAGCGGCCAGCAGCGCCAGCATCAACACGAAGACCGTCTTTGGACGGCGCAGAACGCCTTCAAGCATGTTGATCATTGGCTGATCTCCGCAGTTTCAAACACCGGATCAACGAGAACGCCATCCGAGACATATTCCTGTCCGACCACGATTGCATTGACGGTTTCGGGAAGGCCGCCGACCCACATGCCGTCCTGCTCTCCGCCGAGAACAGTCACTGGGTAGAACACGGTGACATTGTCTTCGCCAACGCCGCGGATGCCGACTTGACCGGTGTCGTTCAGTGTAAGGATCGCAGGAGAGATCTTGTGCGCCTTCTCCACCGGCAACGGCAAGCGGCTGACCGCCGTGACACCATCGCGGGCGACGCCGTCTTTATTCGGGATTTCAACTTCGATCCGGAATGTACGGGTGTCCGGATTGGCGGACGGCGAAATGTAACGGACATGACCTTCCAAAGTCTCGCCCGTCACCAGGACAACCTCAGCCGGCATGTTCAGGGAGATCTGGGCGATGTTCAATTCGCTCACATCGCCAATCGCAATCATCGGATCGGAATTCACGACGGTTGCGCAAACGCTGCCCTTGTCGAGTTGGGCACCAATCTCAGCCATCGGGCTTTCGATCACACCGTCAATCGGCGAGCGGATCACCGTCCGGCGCAGTTCGCGCTCGGCTTCTTCCAGCCGGGCCTTGGCGGCATCGTACTGGGCCTGAACCGTCATCACGCGGGTTTCAGCCGTAAAGCCCTTGCTGCTCAACTGGGTGGCAGCTTCTTTCAGCATTTCTGCTTCTGCGACCGCCGCCTTTGCTTCGAGAACACGCGATTCACGGGTTCCCCGGTCGAGGACACATAGGATATCTCCAGCAGAGACACGCGCACCTTCCCGCGCGGGACGGTCGACCACGTCATCTGTAATGTGCGAGCGAACGGCGACCTTTGCTTCAGCTTCTGTCCGGCCACGCACTTCCAGAACAGCCTGGCGTTCTTGCGCGGTGAGAGCCACTACCTGGACCTTGAACAGCTTGTCCGTTGCTTGAGCAACACGCTGAGCAGGAGCGGGCGCAGCATTTTCGCCGTCGCCCACGCCACCGATCACGACGGTGCCGCTATACATCCACGCGCCAATACCGGCCGCGAGGCCGGCTGCAAGGATGTAGGAAAACTTGATACGCATTTCGGAGGTCTCCAAATCGGGCTTACTCGGCAGCGGCCTGGGAGGGGGCAGTTGCGTCTTCGGCGATCTTAATAAGGGCTTCCCCGTGGTCTTCGAGGTAGCGCAGTGTGAAATTCATGCAGGCAATCCCGTAATCGCGGGTCCAGTCGGAGCCTGCATGTGTGCATCCGTTCTCATCATCAATTCCGCTTAACAAGCGGAGCTCTTCGTGAACTTGCGCCTTTCGGCGTTCAAGGGCGCGGCGCAGGATATCCGGCGGAAGCTTGGCAGCATTCAAGGCAATCAGGAGGAAGGGGGACTTGAAAGTGTCTGGCGCTTGCGGTTCGCACAAGGACCGAATGAATTCGTCACGCCCGGCCTGTGTTATGGAATAAACCTTTCGGGATGGTTTTCCGGCTTGCGGCTCTTCACGCACCGTCACCATGCCTTCCGCTTCCAGGCGCGCCAAGGCAGGGTAGATAGAGCCAAAGCTCGCATCGTCGAAATAGCTGAACCGGCCTTCTGTCGATTCTTTGCGTATTTCGTATCCGGTGGCGTCCCCACCGGACAGGATGGCTAGGCACAAACCGCGCACACTCATGATTGGCTCCTTCAGCATCTGTCGATGCCGCCAACAGCAAATCCGCGAGTTTCTGTTCTCGCGGCATTCGCAAAACTGTCATATACCGGAACGATATATCGAACTAATATATATCAAACCGGCATTCCGCAAGGTGTACGCCTCGAAAAAGAAAGCGGATCCTTAATGGAACTTGTACGACACAGATATACTGCGCGGATTTGACAGGTTGCGCTCATCTGGTCGGGCCCTAAGCTTTCAAAGAAGCGTTAAGCGGAAGAAGGCTTCATAAATGATCATGAAGGTAGATGCATTCGCAAAGCGGTTTCTTCCCAAGGATCCGTTTTTCCGGCTCTTGGTCGTAAACAGTTTGGCGGGTGTCGGGATCTCCGGGCTGGTGGTCGGCGGCATTTTTTATTCGAACATCGGCAACCTGACCGTTTTGATCAGAGGTGATGACAGCCCGTTGGTGCCGATACTTATGCTAGTCGCCGGATTGGTCATTACACTGGTGTCGGTTGTTGTCGGCTCTGCGATCATGCTCCTTGGAGCTGATCAAACAAAAGGCGGGCCGGGTTCAAAATTGCCGGCGATGTTCGAGCCGAGACTTGAGCCCATCCCGGTCAAGGTAGACACGGCGCGGGCGCACCGCTTTAATGATCGATAAGCTTGAAAAATAACGCTGTGGTTTCCAGTGACCCGCCTGTGTATGGGTCACGGTGACTACTATTCAGATCGGCCAAAAAAGGCGCCGACAGTCTGCGCGTCGACCTGATGCTGCGGGCTTGGTTGAATAAACAACGTCATGACACATGCTGCCAAAATGAGCAGCAAACCCAGTGACGAAAGCCTCATTTCGCCGCTCCTGTCGAACATGTGCATCTCCTTGAACTTCTGCCGCGTTGTAAGGTGGCGCTCCGTAAAACTACGGTAATTCTTCCTGTAAAAATTTAGCGATCAGCAATTTGAGGTGCGAGTTCGCCTCTAGATTGCGTCTCTTTTTTGTGTTCGGGATCGCCCGGCCGTTAACCAACGCAGGGAAAATACCGGCGCGCAAACAGGCAGCCATCTTGCGTTTTGTTGCACCCACAATTACCAACAATCACGTGTTAATGATTTGTTAACCTACCGTGGGGGTTGTGGTGGGATATTTCTTGAGAAATTTTCATATCCTTGTTTTTGCGTTCGTTTTTATCACTGGTGCGGTTTGGGTCGGGCTTAATCCCGATCGGACTATGATCATGATAAAGCCAGTGGTTGAAGATGCCGAAGAGCTCGCTCAGATGGCTGAAACGGTCTACGTGGCGGTTGCCAGCATCAACTTTGAGGCGTCTGTTAATGAGGCGATCGTTGTCTACACAGCGGCTCTGCGCATGCCGAGCATGGTTCTGGAGCGCGTGGAACACAACCTGAAAGACGCTGCGGAACATATTACAGGGCTCGGCAGCCATTCCGTTGCGCCGCCGTCCGCGGACAAGCTTACGCTTCGCGAAGTCAGTGCCAAGCTAAAAGACCTCTAACACTCATTGGGTGGGGGGCGCTGATGCTTCAGGAATGACGGACGATATCGTCCTCCTGAAGATAGGTTCCGGATTGCACCTCGATCATTCGAACCGGAATGCGTCCGGGATTATGCAAAGTGTGCTGCGCTCCGAGCGGGACATATGCGGATTGGTTTTCCGTCAGGAGGCTCACCTGACCATTGATGGTGATCTCCAGCGTCCCGGAGACGACGACCCAATGCTCGGCGCGGTGCAAATGGCTTTGAAGACTGAGCCGCTTTCCAGGTTTGATCATCATGGACTGAACAGCGAACCGGTCGCCCGCATTGATCCGCTCTGTATAGCCCCATGGCCGGTAGGTCCGCGGATGCCGTTCGGTTTCGCTGCGCCCCTCCGATTCCAGCTGTTCTACCACCTTCTTCACATCCTGCGCCTTGTCCTTGTGGGCAACCAGCACACTGTCTGTGGTCGCAATGACCATGACATCTTCCAGGCCGATGACGGAGACCAGCCGTTGGTCGGCATAGGCAAGGCATTCCTTGCAATCGAGGAAACGGGCATCGCCGATCGCCGAGTTTCCGCTGCCGTCCTTATCAAGGACACCCCAGATTGCTGACCACGAGCCGAGATCGTCCCAATTCGGAGCCATCGGCGCACAGACCACATTGTCTGCCTTTTCCATAATCGCATAGTCGATTGAGATGTTTTCAAGAGCCGCAAAGCCGTCCTCATCGACACGGGTGAAGTCCAGATCGCCGTGGCGGGTCGCCATCAGCGCTGTAATCGCGTCAGACAGGGCCGGTTGGTAAGTCTTGAAGGCCTCAATCATTGTCTTTGCTGAGTAGAGAAAGATCCCTGCATTCCAGACATGGGCACCATCGGCCAAAAAGCCTTTTGCCCGCTCAAGGTCCGGCTTTTCAACAAAAGCTGCCACGCTGCGAACTGGGTCGCTGCCCGGTTCGAGTTTGATGTACCCGTAGCCTGTGTTGGGCTCGGTCGGAGTGATGCCGAATGTGACGATTTTGCCCGACAGGGCGGCGTCCCGCGCATGGTGGACTGCCGCCATGAATACATCTTCCTTGCCGATCAAATGGTCTGATGGAAGAAGCAGGATCAGGGCATTTGGATCTTGTTCATAAGCCAGCAATGCGGCCATAAGTGCGGGCGGCGCAGTGTTCCGGCCCACCGGTTCCAGCAGGATGGTTGTCGCTGCAGTATCGATCTCGGCAAGCTGTTCTCCCATCAAGAAACGATGGCTGTCGCCGCCGATTACGATCGGGTCGGAAAACCCGTCGCCGGAGACCCGCTTGCAGGTTTTCTGGAATAGGCTCTCGCCGCCGAAAATCGGCAAAAACTGCTTCGGGCGGTCTTTGCGGGACAGGGGCCAAAGGCGGGATCCAATACCACCAGACAAAATGCAGGGATAAATCATCGAGCCGATTCCTGATGTGAAATTCAATGCTTGTTTGTAAGCGGATAGTTTGCAGGGAAGTGTTAACAGCGCAGCACCAGCTTGCAACCGGAGACATGAAACAGTACCTAAGTAATAATATAACAATCAGGGGCACAGAATCCCCAGAAGGCGAGTTGTATGAGCGAAGCAGCCGACAATCTGGTGCAGTTGACCCGGGCCGGGATCCAAAAGAGCGGAAGCTGGCTTGTGCGCGGTGTCGATTTGACCGTTTCACCCGGTGAAATCGTCACCCTGATAGGTCCGAACGGATCCGGAAAGTCGACGACGGCGAAAATGGCGTTGGGGATCCATAAGCCAACAGAAGGCTCTGCTGCTCGGCGCGGCGGTCTCTCCGTTGGGTATGTTCCACAGAAACTGTCGATAGACTGGACCCTACCGCTGAATGTCAAAAGGTTCATGCGGCTCACCAACTCTTTGTCCGATGCCGAATGTATGGCCGCGCTTGAGCGTACCGGTGCGGCCCAATTGGTCGGCGAGGAAATGCGCACGCTGTCTGGCGGTGAGCTTCAGAGAGTGATGTTGGCGCGGGCAATTGCGCGGTCGCCGGATCTCCTTGTTTTGGATGAGCCTGTCCAAGGTGTCGATTACGCCGGCGAGATAGCGATTTACAGCCTGATTTCAGAGATTCGGAATACGGTCGAATGCGGCATCTTGATGATTTCACACGACCTGCACGTGGTCATGGCGGCAGCGGATCAAGTGGTGTGCCTGAATGGACATGTTTGCTGCCGGGGCACACCATCCGATGTCAGTCGCAACGAGAGTTATCAGCGTTTGTTTGGCACCAGGGCCGGTGGTGCGTTGGCAGTCTATGAACACGATCATGATCATGTTCATCTGCCTGATGGCCGCGTCCGTCATTCAGATGGCACGGTATGTAACCATTGCCCCGGAGAACATGACCACACGCATGAGGCTCACGGGATCTCTAAGGCCCAGCCGTCGGATGAAACAGCCCCTCATAAACGGGTCGCGGGCGGTGTAGCCGATGCTTGATGATTTTTTCACGCGGGCGTTGATTGCAGGCATTGGTGTGGCACTGGTCGCAGGACCATTGGGGTGTTTCGTGGTCTGGCGCCGAATGTCCTATTTTGGCGACACCTTATCCCATGCCGCACTGCTTGGTGTGGCGCTGGCTTTGTTGCTGGATGTCAACATCACGTTATCTGTTGGAGCGGTGTCTATTGTGCTCGCTTTGCTCCTTCTGGCACTTCGCCACGGAGACACGCTACCGTCTGACGCGTTGTTGGGCTTGCTGTCCCATTCCGCGCTCGCTATCGGTCTCGTCTGCCTGGCTTTCATGACCTGGGTTCGGGTGGACCTGTTGGGGCTTTTGTTCGGCGACATACTTTCGGTCACACGGACTGACATCGCGATGATCTATGGCGGCGGTGCCATTGTTCTGGGCGGACTACTGCTGATTTGGCGTCATCTGTTTGCAGCAACCGTCAGTTCTGATCTTGCCGGGGCAGAAGGATTGCGCCCGGACCGGGCGGAATTGGTTTTCATGCTGCTGACGGCAATCGTCATAGCGATCTCATTGAAGATCATCGGCGCGCTGTTGATTACAGCGCTTCTGATCGTGCCCGCAGCCGCGGCCCGCAGATGGGCTGGGTCGCCGGAACAAATGGCCGTTATCGCAGCATTCGCCGGTGTGGTCGCTGTGGTTGCAGGACTCAATGGTTCCCTTTACTACGATACCCCATCAGGGCCGTCGATTGTTGTCGCTGCCATGCTTCTTTTCGTGCTCAGCCTTTTTCCGGTTCGAAGGCTGATTGAAAAACTTACCGCTGAAAACCGGGGAGGGATTTAGGACATGGCGCATGCCCATCCGGATCTGACAAAAAACCAGGCGCTGGTGTTCGGCAAGCTTTCTGACGCGAGCGGCCCGCTGACGGCCTATGCCCTTCTCGACAACTTACGGGAAAACGGCTTTCGTGCTCCGCTTCAGGTCTACCGTGCTTTGGACAAGCTGGTCGACTACGGTCTGGTTCATCGGCTTGAAAGTCTGAACGCATTTGTCGCCTGCCGCCACAAAGGGTGTGCAGATCACAAGACCGCGGCGTTTGCGATCTGCGAGACTTGCGGCAACGTTCAGGAATTCTCTCCAGATCGTGCGATGGAAGACTTGCTTAGGTGGACAAGAGAGCAGGAGTTTAAATTGTCGCGCACGACGATCGAGCTGCGCGGAATTTGTAGGGCGTGTTCAGCTTCTCAGCAAGCTTAAGCCGCAAGCACTGGCGCGATAAGTGAGACAACTACCGCGACAGTGACCGGAATGCGCAGTTTCGGATACCAGCGCGGTGCAGAATGTGACTGCGTTCGCCAGAGATCATACCCGAGCCATGCCAGAAAACAGGCCGTGAGCATCAGCGCGGGCCAAATACCGCTCAAGAACAATGCGAGCCAGCCGAAGATGGACGGCAGAACGCCAATCACCAGCCGCGCTGACGATACTGGCCGGGACTGGACAAAGGTCATGGCAAATTCCCACCCCCAATAAATCCCGCCAAGAAAAGACAGGATCACGGCGGCATATGCGTGCTGGGCCGGCAAGATCCAGGCCTGTGCCTCTGCCGGAAGAAACACTGCCCCAAATGACAAGGCTCCGAAGGGAAGAAACCCCGCGGCGGTAAGCAGGAAAACAGTCAGCGGCACGTCATCATGTGAGACGATTGTGCGGGTGGTTGCTTCGGCGCTGTTTGCCATGAAGTCTTCTCCGGGTATGCGTTTGATTTGCCTACGTGATGAAAGGATTCCCGGATCAGGGGTTTCTCGGTTTCAAGCTGCATGAGCATCGGTTGTTTTTGGTTGAGGATTTACGATTTCAGCCAACATTTTCTGGACCGCGTTTCGAACACAGACGGCCGAGCCCTCGTTGTTTTTGCCCGTCTTGTTGGAGCTCGCATCTTCGGTGTCTAATTGAATTGCGAAAACGATAAAGAAAGCACCGGAGACGCCCACTATGTCAAACGAGTTGGGTATCGGAATACTGGGATGCGGCAAGACCTCACAGATCTATTTCAACCTCATTCCGAAATTCAATGGCCTGCAATTGCGGGCGTGCGCGGACCTCAATCGGGAAGTTGCGCTGGTCCGGGCGGATGAGTTCGATATTCGCGCTGAAACAGTTCATGACCTCTTTCAGGCAGAAGACATTTCCGTGATCGTCAATCTGTCGGCGCCCGATGCACATGCGATGATGAGCCGGGAAATTTTGAACAACGGCAAGCACGTGTATTCGGAAAAACCGCTCGCGCGTACCTCCGTAGAAGGTTTGTCAATTTGCCAGCACGCAGAAAAGCTTGGGCTTTTTGTCGGATGCGCGCCCGACACGTTCTTGGGCGGGGCGCCGCAAACGGCCCGCAAGGCCATTTTGGACGGTCTGATTGGAGAGGTCACCGGCGCAACGCTTCATGCGATGAACCACGGCATGGAGGCCTGGCATCCGAATCCCGACCTTTTCTTCAAATCCGGCATTGGTCCAATGGCTGATTTCGGCCCTTATTTTATAAGCAGCGTCCTCAATTTGCTTGGGCCGGTCGAACAAGTTTCAGCGATGTCCAGCACGCCCAGCAAATCCCGGACGATTGGTCAGGGACCACGTAAGGGGGAAGTCTTTGACGTTGAAACACCGACGACAATCCACGCTGCTTTATCCGTCAAGGACGGGCCGTTGGTTGCGTTTTCTGCAAGTTGGGACGTCCAGGCACATGCGCTTTCCGCTATGGAAATTTATGGGTCCGAGGGTACGCTTTTTTTGCCGGATCCCGTGTTTTTTGGCGGTGACGTAATACGGGTTTTGAAGGACGGAACACGGGAAGTCCTGAACCAGGAAAACCATCCCTTCGGTCAGCCCAACTTCAAGATCCATGGCCGGGAGCGTGCCAACTACCGGTCTGCTGGTTTGGCGGATATGGCCAACGCGGTGCGCCACGGGCAGGACTTTCGTTGTTCAATGGAGCGCGCGCTCCACACTGTTGATGTCATCGAGGCTATCCAGACCGCAGCTTCAACCGGTCAACATGTGGAAGTGAGCAAATTGCCCACACGGCCAGAGCCGCTCAGCCCGGACCAAGCCAAAGCCCTACTGCGCTGACAAAATTCGCAATGAAACAGTAGCAAATCCGGTTGCGGAGCCATATCGCCCCTCTTATTGTCCAGCTTCGCATCGGCGCGGATGTGACAAGTAACAGCCAACGCTTTGAGGGAGAGCGAATATGCTTTTGCTGATTGCCGGATTGATTCTGTTTTTGGGAATACACAGCCTGCCCATGTTCACTGAAAAGCGGGCGGCATTGGAAGAAAAGTTCGGAGTTCTTGGCTACAAAGGTCTGTTTGCTGTGGTCTCCGCCATCGGTTTTGTCATGATCATTTATGGTTACGGCGCTGCCCGCGCCGAAGGCCCCGCAATAATTTATGACCCACCATTCTGGCTGCGTCACGTCACCATGCTGTTCATGGTTCCGGTCTTCATTTTCCTTGTGGCTGCCTATGTTCCGTGCCGGATCAAAAAAGCCCTGAAACACCCGATGCTGGTTGCCGTGAAATTGTGGGCGTTCTCTCACCTTCTCACCAACGGCGATCTGGCATCTGTCTTGTTGTTCGGCAGCTTTCTGGTTTGGGCGGTGGCAGATCGCATTTCACTGAAGCGGCGCGGTCTTGGCGGCGGTGCGGTGATGACAAAAGATCCTGGCAAGTTCTCTGACATCATCGTGATTCTCGTCGGTCTTGGTCTGTATGTCCTGTTTGCCTTCAAACTGCATGTACTTTTGATCGGGGTGCCGGTTGCGTAAGACACGCTGAAGCGTGTAAATCGCATCCGGATCGGGACAAAAACCCACGAAAACGGGCGGTTGCCCCACTTGCGCCACGAAGAGCGGTTTAAAGCCCGGTCGGGGAATTGCCCGAGCCGGATCAAATGGATAATGTGCGCCTCTTGATGGGGAGCCAGTCCGGATTTCCGGACCGGCGCAGCAGAGTAAATTCAGGAACTAGCCACGTATGTCTGATATTTTTCGTGAGGTCGATGAGGACATCCGCCATGAGAAGTACCGCCGTCTCTGGGACCGTTTCGGGTCTTGGGTGATTGCGGTCGCTGTCTTGATCGTGGTTGGCACCGGTGGTTACCGGGGCTGGCTTTATTGGCAAGACACACAATCTCAATCAGCGGGTGACACATTCCTTGAGGCCATCAGCTTGTCGGAGGCTGGTCAGTACTCGGAAGCCGCGCAGCTTTACACCGAACTCGGATCCTCCATTGGCGGATATCCGGCGCTCGCACAGATGCGCCAGGCAACCGACAAGGCAAATTCCGGTGACGCAGCCGCCGCCCTTGCAGAGTTCGATGCACTGTCACGGGATTCGAGCATCGCACCGGCTCTGCAGAACGTGGCTGCCCTCCGCGCTGCCTATATTGCAGTCGACAGCGAACCGTATGATGGCATTGCAGACCGGATCGAAGGCTTGACCGGCGACACGGATGCCTTTCGTGCCGCTGCTCGTGAACTGCTTGCATTGAGCGCCTGGAAAAATGGCGATGCAGAGACGGCGCTTACCTGGATCACGGCTTTGGAAGATGATGCTGAGACGCCGCAAGACATTCGCCAGCGCGTGACGCTCCTGGGTGGATTGATCCGGGGACAGACCGGGACACCGGCTGAAGAGGGCACTGCACAGTGATCTGTTTTTTCAAAAACGTATCTGTCCGGCCATTGGTTGGCACGTTGGCATTGTCGGTCTTTTTGGCCGGATGCGGATCCGTCAGTGAATTTGGCAGCTCGCTCAATCCGTTCAGCAAGGAAGACATCTTGCCGGGCGAACGGCAGGCTGTTTTTGATGGTGTGGATCCGGCTGCCCAAGCTCTTGGAAAGGCAGCGAGCATTGGCGCCGCGACCGGCGGTCAGACCTGGACCAGCGCAGGCGGCGGCCCGGCCAACGATCCGGGCAACGTGGCTGTCTCCGTTTCCGGCAGCCGTGCATGGCAGGCCAATGTGGGCAGTTCCGGCCGCGGCCTGACGTCGTCAGCCTTGCGGGTTTCCTCGCGCCCGGTAAGCGACGGCAGCCGCATATATGTCTATAAGCCGAATGGTGAGGTGGTTGCTCTATCCACCGCCGGTGGCCGTCAATGGACGCAAAACTTAAGGCCAGAAGGCGAACGCGACGTTGGTCCGGGCGGCGGTGTCGTTGTTGACGGCGGCATTGTTTATGCTGCCACTGGGTACCGTCAGGTGGCGGCCCTTGAAGCGGGTTCCGGCCGGGTCATCTGGACCGCGGAAATGGATACGCCAGCCCGCGGTGCTCCCGCAGCCGGTGGCGGTCACGTGTTTGTCGTGAGCCAGTCCAACGAAGTCTATGCGTTTTCCAAAGAAGACGGTTCTGTGGCCTGGACATTTGCCGGGATCGAAGAGACTGCCGGTGTTCTGTCTGCAGCAAACCCTGCCATCTCTGGTAACCGGGTGATTGTTCCGTTCTCGTCCGGTGAAATCATGGCCATCAACATCAAGTCTGGCGAGCCGGAGTGGATTGACGGTGTCTCCCGAGGCTTCCGGACGCTGGCCCTGTCTGGACTTGCAGATGTCTCTGCAAGCCCGGTTGTTTCTGGCAACACCGTTGTTGCAACCGGTGTTGCCGGGCGCACGGTGGCTGTTGATGCCCGCACCGGACAGCGTCAGTGGGACCAAAACCTTGGCAGCGTTCATACGCCGGTTGTTTCCGGAAATGCCGTGTTCATGGTGGATCTGGATGACCGCATGGTCGCGCTTGATCGCTCCAGCGGTGAAACGATGTGGGCGACACAGCTGCCGAAGCCGGAAAAGAAGAAGCGTCGCCGCAATTGGGCGGGCCCGATCCTGGCCAATGGCGCGCTCGTCGCCTTTTCCAGTGATGGCCAGATCGCCATGGTCGATGCCGCCTCAGGCAACATCATGACAACGCAGCGGACCAACACCGATGTCTTCGTGACGCCGATTGCCGCCGGTGGCCGAGTGGTTGTCCTGACCGGCCGGGATGGCGTTGCCGCGTTTAACTGATCATTGGGCGCTGAGGCTCTGGTTAAGTCTCAACGTTTCAAAACTGGTCAAGCTATAGTATCTGAGCACCTTATCGTTGCCTGCCGGGCAAGGATGAGGTGCTTTGAGTTTGTTCAAGGGCGGAATCCTTTGGTTGATCCGCCTCTTAGGAGTGAATGCCGTGGGCGCTACCGTCGCCATCGTTGGACGGCCGAATGTCGGCAAGTCCACATTGTTCAACCGTCTTGTTGGAAAGCGCCTGGCGCTGGTCGATGACACGCCGGGTGTGACCCGTGACCGCCGTCCGGGCGAAGCTCGCCTTGGCGACCTGCGCTTCACGATCATCGACACTGCGGGTCTTGAAGACGCCGACAAGGCGTCCTTGGAAGGCCGTATGCGCCGCCAGACAGAAGAGGCGATCGAAACCGCTGATGCCGTGCTGTTTGTCATTGATGCACGTGCCGGGGTTACTCCGCTCGACGCACACTTTGCAGATGTTGCGCGCAAGACCACCCGGCCTGTGATCCTTCTGGCCAACAAGGCCGAGGGCCGGGCAGGGGAGAGTGGGCTCTACGAATCGTTCTCGCTCGGCCTCGGTGAGCCGATCGCGATCTCTGCCGAGCATGGCGAAGGCCTGGCCGATCTCTACGATGCCTTGAAACCTCATGTTGACCGGGTGAGTGAGGAGGAAGACGCCAGGCGCGAGGAAGCCGTAACCAATGTGGATGTCGACGAGGACGGTGAGATTGTCGACAATGAAGATCCGGTTGGCACGAAAGAGCGGCCACTTCGGGTTGCCATCGTTGGCCGCCCGAATGCCGGCAAATCCACTTTGATCAATCGGATGCTGGGGGAAGATCGTATGTTGACCGGTCCTGAGGCCGGCATCACGCGCGATTCCATCTCTGTCGACTGGACTTGGCACGACCGGCACATCAAGCTGTTCGATACGGCCGGGATCCGCAAGAAGGCACGGGTTCAGGAGAAGCTGGAAAAGCTCTCTGTCGCCGATGCCCTGCGGGCGATCAAGTTTGCCGAGGTCGTTGTTGTCACCCTGGATGCGACGATGTCATTTGAAAAGCAGGATCTGCAGATTATTGATCTCGTGGCCCGCGAGGGCCGGGCGCTGGTCATTGCCGTCAACAAATGGGATTTGATCGAAGACCGGGAAGAAGCCTGGAAAAAGATCCGCGATGCCAACGAACGGTATTTCAATCAGATCCGCGGTGTTCGCATTGTAACCTTGTCCGGTATTCAGGGGCAGGGCATCGACCGGTTGGTTGAAGGTGTTTTTGCCGCCTATGATGCCTGGAACGCACGCGTGTCGACAGCTGGTCTGAACCGGTGGCTGGAACGGGCAACCACTTCGCACCCGCCACCTGCAGTCGCAGGCCGGCGCGTTCGCATCCGCTACATGACGCAGCCGAAAACCCGGCCGCCGCACTTCGTGGCGTTCAGTTCCCGTCCGGAGCAGCTGCCGGAGAGCTACACCCGGTATCTGGTCAATTCTCTTCGTGAGAAATTCGATATCCAGGGCACGCCGATCCGGTTGTCTTACCGCAAGGGCGACAATCCCTATGCGCCGAAGAAAAAGCGCAAAATCCAATAGCGGCTGATGCGTAGCCGTGTCTCGGGTCTCGGTGGGATACTAGGTCCCTTTTGTTCAGATATATTAATTTTCAAGGAGATCTTCCATGTCATCCGATCGGCTTGCCTTTACCGAAGCGCTTGCACAAAAGGCCGGACTTGTCGCGCTGGATTATTTCAGAAAGCTCGACACCCTCACGATCACGCAGAAGGGTCATCAGGACCTTGTGAGCGAAGCGGACCGGAACGTCGAGACGCTCATTCGCGATGCGCTTTCCGAAGCTTATCCGGACGACGGGATCCTGGGCGAAGAACATGGCATGGAAGAAGGCGAGAGCGGGTTTACCTGGGTGATTGATCCGATCGACGGCACGGCGAACTTCGTCACCGGCATCCCGCAGTGGTGCGTCATCATCGCATGTGTTCAGCAAGGCCAGACGCTTCTCGGAGTGATCCACGATCCGGTCGCCGGGGAGACATTCTCAGCGCTTGCGGGCGGCGGTGCCTTTTTAAACGGCAGGCCGATCAAGGTGTCCGACAGCGAAAGCGTGTCTGTCGGCTCCGTCGGCGTCGGCTTCAATGGGCGCACATCCGTGACCGACGCAGTCAACGCCGTTGGTGCGCTGGTGTCCAAGGGTGGGGTTTTCTTCCGCAATGCCTCTGGCGGCCTGATGCTCGCCTACACCGGTGCCGGACGCCTCATCGGTTATATCGAATCTCACATGAACGCTTGGGACTGCCTGGCCGGCATGTTGCTTATTCAGGAAGCCGGTGGAAAGGTTCTGGAACAGGACATTGCCCACGCCCTTTATCATGGGACTCGTGTCGTGACCGGTGCGCCGGGTGTTTTTGCGGAATTGACCGACATCGCCGAAAGCTCCTTCGCCCCGCTGCAAGCGGCGGAGTAATGCACTTGAAGTTATGTATTCGTAAAATGCAACTCATAGAAGAGATTGCTGATTAGCTCTTGGCGAGGGATTCAGAGTTAAGTATTCATGTAATCTATTTTGGATTTATGCGCTATGAGTCAAATATCTAATTGGTTTGTTTTGTTATTGTTTTTGGCATTTTATCCCTTCGCGTCTGTGGTCGGGGTGCCAATTTCGATTATATTTGTAAACACGATGGTTTCTTTAGTTTTGCTAGTTGTGTTTGTATTCTTGTTTTATCGGGGATATTTGGGCGGAGGTGCCGCAAAACTTGTATGCGCGCTTTCAGTGTGGCTAGGGCCGACTTTTGATTTGGTTGTTTTCCTTGTCGTTACGGCAACGATTCTGTCTGTGTCCTACCTGTTCATCCGTATTATAAGAAAACACCAATCTATCGGTCACATAAAGTTGCTGATTTTTCCTAGCGCAGCCGGAGCCTTCGCGTTCGCCTTCATAGGCAGCGAAACATACAACTACGCTGAGAAGTTCGTAATTGATAATAAGCTCTTTTAATTGTGAGATCGGTCTGAAAAACTACTTCTGCAGTCAAACATGCTGGTCGATCAGGATCGGATTGCCGTCCGGATCAAGCAGCATCAAACTGCCGGGACCGGTTGTCGTCTCGTCCACTTCCTGGACGAAACTGTAGCCCTTGTCTTTCAGCGTCTTCTGCAGGGCGCGGATATCTGTAAATGCGTCGAGCTTTTTCGCGTCTTGGTCCCAGCCGGGATTGAACGTCAGGATGTTCTTCTCGAACATATCCTGAAACAAGCCTATGACCGTCTCGCCATTTTTCAAGATGACCCAGCCATCGGACCCGGACCCGCCGAGATCGGAAAATCCCAGGCCCTCGTAAAATGCCTTCGACTTGGCAAGGTCATTGACAGTCAGGCTGATTGAAAATGCTCCGAGCTGCATGGGCGTGGTCCTCTGTTTTCAAATAAGGGACCAACTAAGCGAACTTTAGCGCGTCTTTCTAATTAAAAGCCGACCCACTCGCGGCTGACGCGGTCGTAGAGATAGCCGGTCTCAAAGACGTCGGTCTTTACGA
>CALDSI010000256.1 GCA_937911395.1 uncultured Labrenzia sp. | reverse complement strand
GATGCTGCCACCGCGCATATAGCAATCTACGGGGCCTACCACTCCGATTGCATCATCACCGAGGATCAAGCTGCCGCGGACCGGTTCCAGGCGGAAGTGGATTCGGCGATCGTATTGCATAACGCTTCGACCCAGTTCGCGGACGGTGGCGAATTCGGGATGGGGGCGGAAATCGGCATAGCGACTGGGCGGATGCACGCGCGCGGGCCCGTTGGCGTCGAGCAGCTGACAAGCTTCAAATACAAGGTGCATGGGACGGGCCAAATCCGTCCATGAGCAAATTGTCCACTGGCCAGGACCGTTATCAGGACTGGTTGAAATTGCCCCATTGTGAAGCGGGCAACAGGATCGGAATTTTCGGCGGGTCGTTCAATCCGCCGCATTCCGGTCACAAGATGGTTGCCGACACTGTTCTGAAGCGTCTTGGGCTGGATCAAGTTTGGTGGTTTGTCACACCGGGCAATCCTCTGAAGAGCCATTCGGAGCTGGCGCCGCTTGAGATGCGGCTTCAGTTGACGAGTGCGTTGTCCAATCATCCGCGGATGAAAGTGACCGCTTATGAGAAGGTGTTGGGCACGCCCTACACGGCCAAGACATTGCAGGCCCTGCGGTCCAGAAACCCGTCGGTCCGATTCGTTTGGGTCATGGGTGCTGACAATTTGGCTGGGTTCCATCATTGGCAGGATTGGCGAGGTATTCTCGGCACCGTGCCGGTCGCAGTCGTCGACAGACCGGGCGCATCGCTGTCGGTTTTGTCGTCGCCAATGGCAAAAGCCTATGAAAATTATCGGCTTCCAGAAGAGGATGCGGGTCTTCTTCCCGATATGGACCCTCCGGTATGGACGTTTCTGCACACCCCTTTGGATCAGACTTCATCCACCAATCTGAGGCGCAAGGGGTGACGGATAAGGCAAACAGCCTAGTGAAAATTCCGTTGTCTTGAAATTGCCAAGTCAGACGCGGTATTATGTGGTGCGGCTGCTAAAGGGGCGGCCGCACATTGGTCAACCGGCCTGTAGCCAAAACGGGTGACGTGCAAAGTCGGACAATCATGTTCGTGACGACGTTGGACACAGGCCATTGAAGACAGCGAAAGGCATTCCACCTGACCATGTCCCTTGAAAGCGGGCGGACAGACATGTCCACTCCAATGAAGGCTTCCGTAAGTGCAGACCTTACGGCCGGCCTCCTCGATACGGTTCTCGCAAGTCTGGAAGACTCCAAGGCAGAGGACCTTGTTACTCTCGACATCGCAGGAAAAAGCTCCCTGGCCGATCACATGGTGATTGTGTCCGGCCGTTCACACCGTCATGTCGGGGCGATCGCGGATCATTTGCAGCGTGACCTGAAAACTGCAGGACACGGCAATGCGACCGTTGAAGGTCATTCCACCTGTGATTGGGTCTTGATCGATGCCGGTGATGTGATCGTTCACATTTTCCGTCCGGAAGTTCGTGGTTTCTACAATCTGGAAAAGATGTGGGCCCCGGAAGAAGACGACGCACCGCAGTATATCGGCTGAACCTGTCACGAAGGTTGCTTTCAGGAACCGCGTGATATTGTCGAAGCAGTAGTAGCACCGGATATTCGTCCGGCGGGGATCTGATGCGCTTCTCACTTATCTGCATTGGCCGCATGAAGGCCGGTGCGGACAAAGAACTTTTTGACCGGTACATGGACAGGGCGCGCAAGTCTGGCCGCGCGCTCGGAATTACCGATGTCGGTCTTTCAGAAATGCAGGAAAGCCGTGCTCAGCGTGCCGAAGATCGCAAGGCTGATGAAGCCCGTGCAATTCTGGCGTCTTTCCCCGCTGGCGGGAAGCTGGTTGTGCTGGACGAAAACGGCAAGAACCTGACCAGCCCGGCTTTTTCGGGGCGGTTGGAGAAGTGGAAGGATGACGGCGCGCCGGATATTGTTTTTGCCATAGGTGGTGCCGATGGGCATGGGCAAGAGGTTTTGGCCCGCGCCGATTTGAAACTGGCGTTAGGGGCGATGACCTGGCCGCACCAAATTGCCCGCATTCTTCTTGCTGAACAGATTTACCGGGCGATCACGATCCAGTCCGGCCATCCTTATCATCGTGTTTGATCAACAGATCCTCGTTCATAAAACGCAGCGCCAGCATATCGCCGCATTCTGCCGATAGTGCTCATGATGCTGCGATTGGTGGATAAGGGTGCGGTGTTAACGGTTTGGCCACTACGGTAAACACTTCGTTAACGCCATGCGGGTATCGCAGAGCGTATGGCGTATTGGAGATCGCGCAACTTGAGATCAGATCCGGGCAGGGATTTTAGAAAACGCCGGTGGAAGAAAGCCGGTCAGCCGGCACTTCTTAGCGGCCTTTTTGCCTGCGCGTTTTTGTGGCCAGTGCCAGGGTACGTTACCGAGACGCTAGATCCGTCCGAGGTTGCGGTCAGCTCACCGCAAATTGAAGCTGCGATTGAGAAAAAGGCGAAGCGCGAGCAGGAGCTCGCCGCGCTCACGTCGGACATCACTGTCTCATCGGATCGGCAAGCTGCGATCGCCCGAGAAATCCAATCTCTTGACCGGGACCGCGACACCCTTAATGCAAAGATCATCAACACAGCAGACACAATTCGCGGGCTTGAAACAGAGCTGACGGACACCGAACGTCGGCTGCGCAGTCTCGGCGAGAATGAAGACGCTGTCCGCTTATCCTTGATCGCGCGCCGAGATGTCCTAGCTGAAGTGTTGGCGGCGCTGCAACGTATTGGCCGCCGGCCGCCACCTGCATTGGCAGTGCGCCCGAGTGACGCTCTGTCCGCGGTTCGCAGCGCGATTCTCTTGAATGCGGTGATGCCGGAATTGCGCGTGGAAACGGAGGCCTTGGCGGCTGATTTGGAGGAGCTTCAGCGCTTGAAGACAGTCATCGCAAATGAGGAACGCCGACTTCGCGGTGATGCCATGCGATTGGCTGAGGAAAAGTCACGGCTGGAACTTCTCTTAAGCGCCAAAAGGCTGGAACATACTGAAACGGTCCGTAGCCTTGAGGATGAGAAGCGCCGTGCAGTGGAATTGGCGGCAAGGGCAGGTTCGCTCAAGGAATTGATTGCAGATTTGGAATCTGAGATTGAAAGCGCCCGGGAGGCCGCTGAGAAGTCCCGGCAGGCTACTTTGGATCAAAACCGGACGCCACGAGATAACGATCCGTTCTCGGATCCTGGCCGTCTGGCGCCTGCAATTGCTTTTGAGGACGCCAGGGGACGGCTTCCTCAACCCGTATCCGGCACTGTGCTGAAGGATTACGGTCAAGAAGATGAGTTTGGCGGCGTGACGGACGGACAGTCAATCGCCACGCGGCCAGGATCGAATGTCACATCGCCAGCAGATGGATGGGTGGTGTATTCTGGTCCTTTCAGGTCGTATGGCCAGCTCTTGATCCTAAACACGGGTGACGGCTACCATGTGCTCCTGGCCGGAATGGACCGGATCGATGCGGAGCTCGGACAATTTGTTTTGGCCGGAGAACCGGTCGGTGTAATGGGCGCGACCCAATGGGCAAGCGCATCAACATTCGGTATGGGCTCGACCCAGCCGATATTATATGTTGAATTTCGGAAGGACGGCCGTGCGGTCGATCCCACACCATGGTGGGCACGCACAGAAGAAGAAAAGGCTCGCGGATGATACGGAAAGCTTCCTTGCTGCTGGCAGGTGCCCTTTTGGGGGCCGCGGCTGTGACAACCTTGTCCCAAATGCCATTCCATGTGTCAGGCGCAGCAAATGCTGCGGCCACCGACACATACCGGCAGCTGAACCTGTTTGGGGATGTGTTTGAAAGGGTCCGGTCAGATTATGTTGAAGTTCCCGATGATGCACAGCTGATCGAAAGCGCCATCAATGGCATGCTGACATCACTTGATCCGCATTCCAGTTACATGTCACCAAAAAGCTTCCGCGACATGCAGGTTCAGACCCGCGGCGAGTTCGGCGGTCTTGGTATCGAAGTGACCATGGAAGACGGTCTTGTGAAGGTCGTTTCCCCGATCGACGAAACACCTGCGGCCAAGGCTGGTGTATTGGCGGGTGACCTGATCACCTATATCGACGGCGAACAGGTTCAGGGTCTGACCCTCAACGAAGCTGTTGAAAAAATGCGTGGTCCGGTCAACACGGATATCGTGGTCACCATCCGCCGAGAAGGTCAGACCCAGCCGCTCGATATCACGATTACCCGTGACATCATCCGCATCCGGTCCGTTCGTTGGCGGGAAGAAGATGATGTTGGCTATGTTCGTGTAACGCAGTTCAACGAGCAAACCTTCGATGGTTTGAAAAAAGGGCTTGAGGAAACCGCCAAAAACATTGGCGAAGACAAGCTGAAGGGTTTCGTGATTGATCTGCGGAACAATCCGGGTGGCCTCTTGGACCAGGCAATTGCTGTGTCCGACGCGTTCCTGGATCGTGGCGAAATCGTCTCCACCCGAGGTCGGGAAGCAGATGAAACCCAGCGCTACAACGCGCGCGCCGGTGACGTCACCGAAGGCAAACCCGTCATCGTACTGGTCAATGGCGGCTCCGCGTCAGCGTCTGAAATTGTTGCAGGTGCTTTGCAAGATCACCGCCGGGCAACAATCCTTGGAACACGTTCTTTCGGGAAAGGTTCCGTTCAGACAATTATTCCGCTGGGCGCCAATGGTGCAATCCGCTTGACCACGGCGCGCTACTACACGCCATCAGGAAATTCGATCCAGGCCAAGGGTATCGTCCCGGACATCGAAGCTCTTCAGGAACTTCCAGAAGAACTCGTTGGCCGTGTTGAAACCCGCGGTGAGGCAGGCCTTCGCGGCCACCTTGAAGCCGAGGGTGAAGAACAGTCCGGAAGCCAGGCTTACATCCCACCGGATCCGGAAGACGACACTCAGTTAAACTTGGCGCTTGATCTTCTGCGCGGCGTTCAAGTGAACAGCGCGTTCCCACCGATTGCTGATACAGCGTCGGTCCCGAAGAACTAAAATTCCAAGGTGCGCCTGAAACGGCGCACCTATTTCACTCGTTCTGCGTATCCAAAAACAATGAGCAAGCCGGCGCGTTGCCGGCGCAAAGGCACTGGACGATATGTCGAGCGAAGATCTCACAGCTCCCTTAGGAATGGGAAAACGGCGGCTTGTCAGGCTGCCGTTTGGCCTCATTGGTGCAGGATTGATAAGTGTCGTTTTTACAACGACACTTATTTGGATTCTGGTGGTTGATGATCCTTATGGCGGCGAACCGTTTGCCGTTTTGCCGCTTGATGAGGTTGTCGAAGGGATCACGTCCCAGGACATCGAGGTCGTTGAGATCCGTCCGACGGTTGGCGATGATCTTGGCCCAAATCTCCGTCAGCAGTCCAGCGGAGACTACCTTGGTCCGCGTTATGAAATGATCATCCGTCCCGATGGATTGGGGCCTGACGCGCCGGTGACAGGATTGGCTATTAATCCGGACACACGGGTAAGCGAACGCTCCGACTACGGCTTCTTGCCGATGGTCAGCGACGCTGGTGTCCGACCGCTGGATGCTTACGCCCGACCAATCGTGACGCAATTCACGTCTATTCCGAAAATTGCCGTCATCGTGACCGGGCTTGGGCTGAGTGAAACAGGCACGCAAAACGCGATCGACAGTCTTCCGGCGGATGTGACTTTTGCGCTGGCACCTTACGGCTCCGATTTGGACCTCTGGATGCAGCAAGCCCGGATGAACGGGCACGAGCTGCTTCTCCAGCTGCCTCTGGAGCCATTTGATTTTCCCGACAATGACCCGGGACCGCACACGCTCCTTGTCAGCCTTCAGCCCACAGAGCTGTTGGACCGGCTTGCGTTTTTGCTTACTCGGGCAACCAACTATGTTGGTGTGATTGGCGAAATGGGCGCCCGCTTTTCATCGATCCGGCCGTCCATGCAGTACCTCCTGGAAAAACTTGAATCCCGTGGACTGATGTTCGTCGACAACGGCACGACTTCCCGCAGCATTGCGGATGAGGTTGCAGGCGAGCTCAGAATGCCATTCAGCGGTGTCGACGTTGTGCTCGATGAAGTGCCGCGGGAAAGCAATATCGACGCAAAACTTCTGCAGCTCGAAAGCGTTGCCCGTGCGCGCGGCTATGCCGTGGCTGCCGGGTCCGCGCTGCCAGTCACCGTCCGTCAGCTGCAAGAATGGGTTCAGGATCTCGAGCAGCGCGGTTTGCAGCTTGTCCCGGTCAGTGCGACGATCGATCGGGACGAGTAGTTTCGGCAGCAGCGTCAAAACCACGAATTTTTAGCGTATTGAGTGAGGTAACTCGTGACAAAACTTGATCTTGGACCGGGTTATCCTGAAAGCGTGGATGGACTTCCCTACCGCCCTTGTGTCGGGATCATGCTGATCAATCGGGACGGAAAAGTCTGGGTCGGCAGCCGGTCTCCGGACGCCAACAAAAATGGCTACAATTACAAGTGGCAGATGCCCCAAGGCGGGATAGATGCTGGTGAAACACCAGAAAAAGCCGCCAGGCGGGAACTCTATGAAGAAACATCCATTGAGGCGGTGACGCTGTTGGAAGAAGCGCCGGAGTGGTTCGCCTATGACTACCCGGACGAGATTGCCCGTTCGAGCCGGAAAGGCAAGTACCGGGGGCAGGCCCAACGCTGGCTTGCCTATCGCTTTGAAGGGTCTGATGACGAGATCAACATCTTGACCCCGCCGGATGGTCATGCAGCCGAGTTTGAAGAATGGCGCTGGGAGGATGTAACCCGGCTGCCAGAATTGATCGTCCCCTTCAAACGTCCGGTTTACGAGAAGGTTGTCGCCGCCTTTTCGCATCTGACGATATAAGCCCGGTCCCAGCCGTAAACCCCATATTTTCGGGAGGTTTGTTGTTCCAAAGCGTCAGCTTTTGGACCGCGCTTGTCGTTTTTCAAACAGACAGGCCTGAGATCGCTGGATAACATCCGACCAACGAAATCATTCTGGGAGTAAACGCCAATGTCTTTCGGCAAGGGGCTTTCACGCAAGCCATCCCAGCCAAAAGGGCGTCAATTGGAAGATGCTGCGCTTACTGAAGTGCAGGCGCTGCTTGGAGACGAGCCGCGCCGCCGCGATCTATTGATCGAGCATCTGCACAAGATCCAAGATGCGTATGGATGTTTGGAGGCACGCCATCTGCGGGCGCTGGCAGAGGAAATGCGTCTTTCTCAGGCCGAGGTCTATGAAGTCGCGAGCTTTTACCACCACTTCGACATTGTCCGCGAAGGCGAGGCAAAACCTGCACCGGTGACGGTCCGGGTGTGCGACAGCATCGCGTGTTCGCTCAAAGGCGCGGATGCCTTGGCGGCTGCTCTGGAAAGTGGAGTCGATCCGAGTAAGGTGCGGATCCAAAAAGTACCGTGCATTGGCCGGTGCGCAGCGGCTCCGGCCGCTCAAGTGGGCAAACGGGCGGTCGATCATGCAAACGAGATGTCTGTCCGCTCTCTGTTGTTTGAAGGAACAGTTGCACCGGAAATTCCGCAGTACACCGGCTTTGAGGCCTATCGCGCATCAGGCGGTTACAAGGTTCTCGAGCGGGTAAGGTCTGGCGAGCTGACCGCTGAATCCGTGGCAGATCTGGTCTTGGCCGCCGGTCTGCGCGGCTTGGGCGGTGCAGGGTTTCCAACCGGCACCAAGTGGAAAATTGTCAATGATTTACCGGGACCGAAATACCTGACGATCAATGGCGACGAAGGAGAACCGGGGACGTTCAAGGACCGGTAGCACCTGGAGAGCGATCCGCACCGTCTCCTTGAAGGTGCTCTGGTTGCTGCCCATGCGATTTCCGCTGATCGGATCTATCTCTACATGCGGGACGAGTACCCTGCCGTTCTGGAGATTTTGAACACGGAAATCGAGGTGCTGCGGTCAGTTGGTATCATCACAACGATCGATATTGAGATTCGCCGGGGGGCTGGCGCGTACATTTGTGGCGAAGAAAGCGCGATGATCGAGTCGATCGAAGGCAAGCGCGGTTTGCCCCGTCATCGCCCTCCGTTCATTGCCCAGGTCGGTTTGTTTGGCCGCCCAACCCTCAACCACAATATCGAGACGCTTTTCTGGATCCGCGACATTGTCGAAAAAGGCCCGGAGTGGTTTGCCGAGCAAGGGCGTCGGGGGCACAAGGGGTTCCGGTCTTTCTCGGTATCTGGCCGTGTCAGGGAGCCAGGTGTGAAACTGGCTCCGGCCGGGATCACCATGAACGAACTGCTTGGAGAGTTTTGCGGTGGTATGGAAGAGGGCCACAGCTTCAAGGGCTATCTGCCGGGCGGGGCATCCGGTGGGATCCTTCCGGCTTCGCTCGCAGATGAACCACTTGATTTCGGCACGCTCGACAAGCACGGCTGCTTCATTGGCAGCCACGCGATAGTCGTTTTTTCCGATCAGGATGACATTCGCGATGCGGCCCTCAACTTGATGCGGTTCTTCAAGCATGAGAGTTGCGGCCAGTGCACGCCGTGCCGGTCTGGCACTGAGAAAATGGAAAAGCTGCTCGCTGACGACGATTGGGATCCGGATAAGATTGCTGATCTGGACGCAGTCATGCGTTCGGCATCTATTTGCGGTCTTGGACAAGCCGCCAGTAACCCTGTGGCGTCTGTGCTAAAATTCTTCTCTGAGGAGTTTGAAGTATGAGCAACATCACCTTCTCTCTCGACGGGAAAACCGTAACGGCCGAGGACGGCGAAACTATTTGGCAAGTCGCCAAACGCGAAGGCGTCGCCATCCCGCATCTCTGCCACAAGGACGCGCCGGGATACCGGTCAGACGGTAACTGCCGTGCTTGTATGGTCGATATTGAGGGCGAGCGCACTTTGGCGGCGTCCTGTATCCGAACGCCGTCCGAGGGCATGGTTGTCCAGACGGCTACAGAGCGGGCTTCGAAGGCGCGAGAGATGGTGTTTGAGCTGCTCGCGTCTGACCAACCGAGCCGCGATCAGCATCCGGACCCGGAGAGCGATTTCTTCAAGTGGTCTGATGCGATCGGTGTCACCTCCAACCGTTTCGCGCCGTGCGAAAAGCCGGCTCAGGACGTGTCGCATCCAGCAATTGCCGTCAATCTCGACGCTTGTATCGCCTGTAACCTGTGCGAGCGAGCCTGCCGGGAAGTCCAGGTGAACGATGTTATTGGAATGGCAGATCGCGGGTCCCATACGGCTCCGGTCTTTGACCTTGCCGATCCCATGGGACTGTCCACTTGTGTGGCCTGCGGCGAGTGCGTTTCGGCCTGCCCAACCGGCGCGCTGATGGAAAAGAGCCTTCTCGATGCAGACGCGAAGACCCGGGAAGTCTATGCGGACGAAACCATCGACAGTGTGTGCCCGTTCTGCGGTGTGGGCTGTCTGACATCCGTATCTGTCAAAGACGGAAAGGTCGTGAGTGTCGAAGGCCGCAACGGTCCGGCCAATGAAAACCGGCTGTGCGTCAAAGGCCGCTTTGGTTTCGACTATGTGTCGAGTCCGCAGCGGCTGACGAAACCACTGATCCGCCGGGATGATGCGTCGAAGGATGCCGGCATCTCACTGACCCTCGATAACTATCTCGAGGTCTTTCGCGAAGCGACCTGGGACGAAGCGTTGGATCTGGCGGCCAATGGCCTGAAGGCGACGTTTGAGACCAAAGGCGGTGCGGGTATTGCGGGGTTCGGGTCTGCAAAGGGTTCCAACGAAGAAGCCTACCTCTTCCAGAAGCTGATCCGTCAGGGTTTCCAGACGAACAACGTTGACCACTGCACTCGGCTTTGCCATGCCTCGTCCGTTGCGGCATTGATGGAAGGCATCGGCTCCAGGGCAACAACAGCACCGTTCAATGCGGCGGAAGATGCAGACTGCATGATCGTGATCGGTGCACGGCCCGAGCAGAACCACCCGGTCGCCGCGACCTACATCAAACAAGCAGCGAAAAATGGTACAACGCTTATTGTTATGGATCCGCGCGGCCAGGGGCTGATGCGGCACGCTGATTACGGGCTCAAGTTCAAGCCCGGGACGGACGTTGCCATGCTCAACGCCATCCTGAACGTCATCGTGAGCGAGAAGCTCTATGACGAGCAGTATATCGCCGCGCATGTCGATGGCTTCGAAGCTCTGAAGGAAAAGATCCAGGACTTCACGCCGGAAGCGATGGAACCGGTTTGCGGCATTGATGCGGGCACCTTGCGCGAAGTTGCCCGGCTTTACGCGACCAGCCCGCGCTCGATTATCTACTGGGGCATGGGCGTTTCCCAGCACGTTCATGGCACCGACAATGTCCGTTGCCTGATCGCCATGGCTCTGACCACGGGTCAGATTGGCCGTCCGGGCACCGGTCTTCACCCGCTGCGCGGTCAGAACAACGTCCAAGGCGCCTCTGACGCGGGTCTCATCCCGATGGTGTTTCCGGACTACCGGTCAGTCGAAAACGGCGATATCCGGGCAGAATATGAAGATGCCTGGGGCCGTACACTGGACCCGGTTCGCGGTCTGACTGTCGTCGAAATCATGGACGACATTCTGGCTGGCGGCATTGAAGCCATGTACATCCAGGGCGAAAATCCGGCAATGTCTGATCCGGATCAGAACCATGCTAGAAAGGCCCTTTCCAGCCTGAAACATCTCGTGGTTCAGGATATCTTTTTGACCGAAACCGCCTGGCATGCGGATGTGATCCTACCAGCTTCCGCACATGCTGAGAAACTTGGAACCTACACCAACACCAACCGTCAGGTTCAAATCGGCCGGCCATGCGTGCCGATGCCGGGTGAAGCGCGTGCGGATTGGGAGCTGATTATCGCGCTCGCCAACCGGCTGGGGCTCGATTGGTCCTATGCCGGCGTACCTGCGATTTACGAGGAAATGCGCTCTCACATGGCGTCCATCCAGAACATCTCCTGGAACCGTCTGGAGAGCGAAGCCACTGTAACGTC
>CALDSI010000255.1 GCA_937911395.1 uncultured Labrenzia sp. | reverse complement strand
GGCAAAGATCATGCCCGAAAAAAGAGAGCGGCCCATAAACCGCCCGGAGCGCACCAGAACCAGAGCCGCCATGGTGCCGAGCACCGTCGCGACAGAGGCAGCAACGAACGCAACACGTACTGTCACCCAGGCGGCATCCAGCAACTGATCGTTTTGGAGCAGCTCTACATACCACTTGGTCGAAAATCCGCCCCAAACCGTCACCAGCCGGCTTTCGTTGAACGAATAGATGACCAGCAGCACGATCGGCAGATAAAGAAACGAAAAGCCGAGGACGATTGACGTCACATTGAACCAGGAAGGGCCGCGCGTCATTGGTTCTTCTCCGCCATCTTCTGTTGCTGGTTCTGGAAAAGAACGATCGGGATCACGAGGATCAGCAAGAGGATCACTGCGACTGCAGAAGATACCGGCCAATCCCGGTTGTTAAAGAACTCGACCCACAGCGTCTTACCGATCATCAGCGTTTCCGATCCGCCCAGAAGGTCTGGGATAACGAACTCACCAACCGCTGGAATGAAAACGAGGAAACAGCCTGCGATAACACCTGGAAGCGACAAGGGAACTGTGATCTTCCAGAAAGCTTTCCATGGCGGGCAGCCAAGGTCTTCCGCGGCTTCGAGCAAACTGCCATCCAGCTTTTCAAGGCTGGCGTAAAGCGGCAGCACGAGGAACGGCAGGTAGGAGTAAACGATGCCGATATAGACCGCGACATTGGTGTTTAGGATCACCAGCGGCTCGTCAATCAGGCCCAGCATCATCAGGAACTGATTGAGAAGGCCCTCGTTTTTGAGAATGCCGATCCAGGCATAGACGCGAATGAGAAAGCTGGTCCAAAACGGCAGGATCACCAGCATCAAAAGGGTCGGCCGCCAAGCTTCCGGGCTCCGCGCCATACCGTAAGCGATCGGGTAACCGATCAGGAGGGTTATGAGTGTGGAAACCGCGGCAATGTAAACCGAGGAGACGTAAGACTTCCAGTAAAGGGCATCTTCCGTCAACCAGACATAGTTTTCCAGGGAGAGCTCGCTAAGTCCTTCCCGGAAAGCCTGCCAACCTTCATACAAATCGAACGTTGGAAAATAAGGCGGGATCGCAACTGCAACCTGTGACAGGGAAATCTTGAAGACGATCAGGAAAGGCGCGAGGAAGAAAATAAGCAGCCAAAAATAGGGAACTGCAATCAGACCCCAACCGCCGAGGCCCCGTTTGGATCTAGATGCCGCTTTGCTCATGCCGCCCTCCTCATCCAGTCAGGATTACACCGGCGTCCCGGTCAAACGTCAGGACAACATTTTCATCCCATGTGATCGGGTTTTCGACCATGCGCGAGATGTTGGCCTTGGTGGCACGCAAAATGTCGTGATCGTCCTTACCAACCTTCGCATGGAAGATAGAAACATCGCCAAGATATGCGATGTCCCAAACGATCCCACCGATCTGATTGGTAACAGAACCTTCGGGTTGCCCCTGCGCAATTCGAACCTTTTCGGGTCGAATGGCGTACCAGACAGTATCTCCGACAGAAGCAGCCGTTGTCTGCTCCGTATCAATGGCAAAGTCGCCAACAATCGCCTGCATACGCGTGCCGTTATCGGCCTTCTCCAGAACCTTCGCCTCGATCAAGTTCACATCGCCGATAAAGTCGGCAACAAACCTGGAGTTCGGTGCTTCATAAATCTCTGAGGGTGTTGCCACCTGAACAAGTTCACCGCGATCCATGACAGCGATCCGGTCGGCGACCGTCATTGCTTCTTCCTGATCGTGCGTGACGATCAGGAAGGTCATTTTCAAATCTTCCTGCAGCGCCATGAGCTCAAACTGAGTTTCTTCACGCAGCTTGCGATCCAGCGCGCCCAGTGGTTCATCGAGCAGCAAGACCTTTGGGCGTTTTGCGAGAGACCGAGCCAGCGCAACACGCTGCCGCTGACCGCCGGACAACTGGTGCGGCTTGCGCTTTGCGAATTGCTCAAGCTTGGTCAGCCGCAGCATTTCAGCAACCCGGTCATCAATTTCCGATTTCGGTAGATTGTCCTGCTCCAGGCCGAACGCAATATTTTTCGCAACGCTCATATGCGGGAAAAGTGCATAGGACTGGAACATCATATTGGACGGCCGCCGGAAAGGCGGAATACCGGACAGATCCTGGCCATCCAGAAAGATCTCACCGGAGGTGGGCGTCTCGAACCCGGCAAGCATCCGCATCAACGTGGTATTGCCGCAGCCGGACCCGCCAAGGAGCGCAAAAAACTCACGCTTGTAGATCTTGAGTGAAAGATAGTTGACCGAGACAAAGTCAAAAAACTTCTTGGTAACGTTGCGAAATTCGATAAACTGCTTTTGTTCTGGATCTTCCAAGGGAACAAGATCGCGGCGCTCTGGTCCGATCGTCTTTTTAGCCAAGGTATCCCCCACCCCACGAAGAACTGTGACACAAAAAGTCCACCGGACAGCAAGTGCCGTCCGGCGGTTGTCTTGGGTTACTGTCCGCTTTTCACAGAGGTCCAGGACCGTGTCACAACGCGGTTTACCTTCGGCGGGTAGGACGTCACGGTGTAGAGGTTTTCGACAGCCTCTGCCGGCGGATAAATCGCCGGATCGCCGATGACATCGTCATTCAGCATTTCTTGCGATGCCTTGTTGCCGTTTGCGTAATACACGTAGTTCGAGGCCTTCGCCATAACGTCCGGGCGCATGATGTAGTTCAGGAATTCATGCGCTTCCTCTTTGTTTTTAGCGTCAGCCGGGATCGCCATTTGGTCGAACCACATCAGTGCGCCTTCTTTCGGAATGGCGTATTCCACAGTTACGCCATTGTCTGCCTCTGCTGCGCGGTCACGGGCCTGCAGAACGTCGCCAGACCACCCGACGGCCAGGCAAATATCACCATTTGCAAGCGCGTTGATGTACTCTGAGGAATGGAACTTCTGGATATAAGGCCGGACCGATTTTAAGAGCTCGGTCGCTTTTTCGATGTCGCCGGTGTCCTTGCTGTCCGGGTCCAGTCCAAGATAGTTCAGCGCAGCCGGAAACAATTCGGTCGGCGCATCAAGAACATGGATACCGCACTCTTGCAGTTTTGCGGCATTTTCCGGCTTGAACAACAGGTCCCAGCTGTCAAGCGGAGCGTCTTCACCAAGTGCAGCCTTTACCTTCTCGACATTGTATCCAAGGCCAGTGGTGCCCCACATGTAATTGATAGAGTAAGCGTTGTCCGGGTCGTATTTGGCAACTCGCGCTTCGATATCAGACCACATGTTTCCGATATTGCTCAGTTTGGATTTGTCGAGTTTATCGAAGACACCGGCTTGGATTTGGCGTGACAGGAACGTGCCGGTCGGCACCACAACGTCGTACCCCGTGCCGCCCGCCAAAAGTTTGGTTTCAAGCACTTCGTTGGAGTCAAACACGTCATAAACGACGTTGATACCGGTTTCCTTGGTGAAGTCTTCCAGGATCGACTCATCAATATAGTCGGACCAGTTGTAGACGTTGACCGAGCGGTCCTGAGCAAGTGCCGCCCCACCCAGAACACTGAGTGAAGTCACGGCGAGAAGCATAGTCTTGAGTTTCATATTCGTGTTCCCCTGTTTTATGTCGGAGGACGTTGACCGTCATCATTTTTCAAACGGCAGCAACCGTTTGTGGATCCTTGTGGCCTGATGCGAACTTTGGCCATGCCCGCAATTTTTGTCCAGAGTCGATTTTGGGCAACCATGCTCAGCTTATGTTCGTTTTACAGTTTCCTTACAGATATGTTTGCCGTTCAAGTGACGATATCTCACGTCCGAATTCGTTTAGTTCTTCCCGTTTGATCTCCGTGAGCACCTTGTGCATTTCCGCACCAACGGCCTTCTTCATCAACTTCGAAGCCTCGAATGCATCGATGGCTTCGTCCATCCAAGGCGTCAGGCGTTTCTTGCGTTTTTCATAAGCGTTGCCGGTCACTGCCGCTGGCGGGTCTTTCTTGAGACGGAGCCCCTCCATCATACCCGCCAAAATTCCGGTCAGAACAAGGTACGGATTGGCATCTGCACCTGCAATCCGGTGCTCCACGCGCGCGGCCTCTGGCGAAGAGGCGGGAACCCGCAAAGCTACAGAGCGGTTGTCAAACCCCCAGCAGATTGAGGCCGGAGCATAGGATCCCGGCTGCATGCGCCGAAACCCGTTGAATGTTGAAATGAAGAGCAACAGCGCCTCCGGCATCGTCTTCAACAAGCCATTGATCGCATATCCGAGCCTCTCGCGGCCATGTTCCGGATCTGCAAACAGGTTGCCGTTGTCATCTTCCATAGAGACGTGAACATGCATGCCATTGCCGGGCCATTCCACAAACGGCTTGGCCATAAAGGATGCTTTCAGTTCGTGTTTCCGCGCAACGCCGGCAACAAGGCGGCGAAGAAGCACGACATCATCGGCCGCCAAAAGCGGATTGTTCCGGTGATGCAAGTTCAATTCAAACTGTCCAGGTGCGGCCTCTGACACGGCAGCGTCTGCCGGAATGCCTTGCGCCTCGCATGCCTTGCGCAGGTCATCAACAACGGGCAGCAACGCTTCCAGATCAGACAGCGCATACATGTTTTGCCGCGCCGGACCGAGATGGGTCGAGAACAGGGGCTTTGGCTGCTCGGTCCAGTCGCCGTCACTTTCCTCGATCTGCGCCACGGTATTTTCCAACACATGCCGCGGATCAGCGAGGAAAGGTTCGCCATCGCGATCATACATCGACAACAGCACCTGAGCCGTTTTGCGGTCCGCCCACGGGACAAGCTTTAGAGATTCCGGAATTGGCCAGCAAACACCGTCCTTGTCGCCGGTCTCCAAGTGCATACCGGTCGCTTCAACTTCCCGGCCCCACACATCCAGCCCAAACAGGGAATAAGGAAACGCGACACCACCTTCGAAGACTTTTGCCAGCGCTTTTCCAGGCAACCATTTTCCGCGCAGAACTCCGTTCGTATCCGGCAGAACCACTTCGAGTGTGTCCAGGTCTGGATGCTCTTCCAAACAGGCTTCGAAAGCCGACTTCCAACCGGGCTCCGCCGGATGTTCCAGAATCTGGT
>CALDSI010000254.1 GCA_937911395.1 uncultured Labrenzia sp. | reverse complement strand
GCCCGGCTTGCCGCGATCCAATCGCTCGGCCTTGAGTTCAAGCCGCCGCGCGACCGCGTCGAAGGCGAAGGTCGGTCCATCTACTTTTACGGCACCGACAATCATTTGTTCGAGCTCCACACCGGTACACTGGAAATGCGGCTCGAAAGCTATCGCAAAATTCTCGATGAACGGAGGGCCGCACAATGAACGCCACGGCTCAGATTTTCGATCAAGGTGAATACAATTTCGCCTATCTCGATGAACAAACCAAACGCATGATCCGCCGCGCGATCCTGAAAGGCATCGCGATCCCGGGATACCAGGTGCCGTTTGCCTCCCGCGAAATGCCGATGCCTTATGGCTGGGGCACTGGCGGGGTTCAGGTCACCGCTTCGATCCTTGGCAAGGATGATTGCCTGAAGATGATCGACCAGGGCTCGGACGATACGACCAACGCCGTTTCCTTGCGCGGGTTCTTTGAAAAGACCGCAAACGTGCGCACGACCTACGAAACGTCCGAGGCAACCGTCATCCAGACCCGCCACAGGATCCCCGAAAAGGAATTGCGTGAGGATCAGGTCTTGGTGTTCCAGGTCCCGATCCCCGAACCACTCCGGTTTCTGGAACCACGGGAAACGGAAACCCGCAAGATGCATGCCCTCGAAGACTACGGTCTCATGCACGTGAAACTCTACGAGGACATCGCCAAGAACGGCCACATCGCCACCACATACGCCTATCCGGTGATGGTCAATGACCGGTATGTGATGGACCCCTCGCCAACACCGAAATTCGACAATCCGAAGATCGACGAAATGGCCGCGCTGCAGCTCTATGGCGCTGGCCGGGAAAAACGCATCTACGCAATTCCACCCTACACCAAGGTGAAAAGCCTCGACTTTGAGGACTATCCGTTCGAGGTCCAGAAGTTCGACAAGCCGTGCGGACTGTGCGGCGCAGAGCATGTCTATCTCGACGAGGTCATTCTCGATGACAAGGGCGGGCGCATGTTCGTTTGCTCAGACAGCGACTATTGCGAAGAACGGCGCGCCGCAGGACATGTCGGACCGATGGCTGCAAACCCGGCCGCCCAGCAAATCGGTGGACACGGCACAAACGCAGAGGAGGCGTCCCGATGAACGTCTTTAAAGCTGACGACCCGCTGCTGCAGGTCCATAACGTACCCCGCTATTACGGCGACCGCATCGGATGTACCGACGTCTCCTTCGATCTTTGGCCCGGCGAAGTGCTCGCCATTGTCGGGGAAAGCGGTTCAGGCAAAACCACCCTTCTGAATTGCCTGTCGACACGCCTCGCACCGACTGCGGGTGCAATCGAATACCGCATGCGCGATGGGTCAATGCGCAATCTCTATCAGCTGTCAGAAGCCGCGCGGCGCTTGCTGATGCGCACTGATTGGGGATTTGTCCATCAAAATGCCGCCGACGGACTGCGCATGAACGTCTCTGCCGGCGCCAATGTTGGCGAACGGCTGATGGCAGTCGGCGATCGGCACTACGGCAAGATCCGCGAGACGGCAGATGATTGGCTGGGCCGGGTTGAGATCGCCAGTGACCGGATCGACGATGATCCGCGCTCGTTCTCAGGCGGCATGCGGCAACGGCTGCAAATTGCCCGAAATCTCGTCACCCATCCACGGCTTGTCTTCATGGACGAGCCGACCGGCGGTCTGGACGTTTCGGTCCAGGCGCGTCTGCTCGATCTTCTGCGCCGCCTTGTAGCAGATCTAGGTTTGTCAGTCGTAATCGTCACCCACGATCTGGCGGTCGCCCGTCTGCTGTCGCACCGGATCATGGTGATGCGCCACGGCCGGGTGATTGAAGCGGGATTGACCGACCAGGTTCTGGACGATCCTCGCGAGCCTTACTCCCAGTTGCTTGTCTCCTCCATTTTGCAGGTCTGATCATGCCAGTGCGTCTTTATCTGAACAGTGTCGGCAAGTCCTTCACCATGCACCTTCAGGGCGGCACGGTGATCCCGGTTGTCGAAAACGTCGAGTTCTCTGTCGAGGCCGGCGAATGCGTGGTCCTTGGCGGCCCGTCCGGAGCGGGCAAGAGCTCGATCCTGAAAATGATCTACGGCAACTACCGCTGCGACCAGGGCCAGATCCTGGTGACTGTTGGTGATGAGATCATCAACGTTGCAGATGCAGAGCCGCGCCAGGTCTTGCGGCTACGGGACAATACAATCGGTTATGTCAGCCAGTTCCTCCGCACGATCCCGCGCGTGTCTGCTGAGGAAGTGGTCGCCGAACCACTTATTGCCCAAGGTACAAGCGAAGCCGAAGGACTCGATACGGCGCGCAGCCTGCTCTCCCGGCTGAATGTTCCCGAGCGGCTCTGGAAGCTCCCACCGGCAACCTTTTCCGGTGGCGAACAACAACGGGTGAACATTGCTCGCGGTTTCATCGCGCACTACCCGATCCTGCTCCTGGATGAACCCACCGCCTCGCTGGACGCCGCGAACCGCGCCGTTGTTGTCCGCCTGGTGGAAGAGAAGAAAGCCAAAGGCGTTGCCATGGTGGGGATCTTGCACGATGAGGATGTCCGGCAGGAAATTGCCGACCGGATCATCGACGTCACTGGTTTCAGCGCCGACGTCGCTGCTTAACCGAAATAACTTGCCCGGAGCGATGGCGTGTCACAGAACAGTCATCGCTTCTGGTTAAGGGCTTTGCTTCGGCCAAGTCCGGTCTCCTAATTCGCGACTTTTTCCATGCGCTACGCCATCTACTTCGCAGCCGACGCTGACGCACCGCTCATGCAGCTGGGCAACACCTGGTTGGGCCGTGATCCCTTCACCGGATCACGGCTGCAGCAACCGCCCATTCCGGGCTTGGATCCCGCTCGCTTCGAAGATCTGACAACCAGCCCCCGGCGGTACGGATTTCATGGCACGTTGAAAGCGCCATTCTCGCTTGCCAAGGAGGCAACCGAAGACACCTTGATCGCAGCCTGTGCCAGATTTGCAGAAACCGTTGCCCCTTTTGAACTGCAGGGCCTCGGCGTCAATCAACTTGGCAAGTTCCTCGCGCTGACCCCGGCTCAGGCAGAGCCAGATCTGGAAGCCTTTGCATCTTTGAGTGTGCGCAAGTTTGAACCGTTCCGCGCGCCTTTGAGTGCCGAGGATCTGGACCGGCGCCGGCAAGCAAAGCTCACGCCCAAACAGGACGCATATGTCGAGACCTGGGGCTATCCATATGTTTTCGACGAGTTCCGCTTCCATATGACGTTGTCCAACATGATGGAGGACAACGAGGAGGCTGCACTCCTGGCACAGAGCGCGGAAACGCATTTTGAAGCCGTCACCAAATCGGCACTTACTTGCCGCCACTTCGGTCTTTATGTCGAACCGGAGCGCGGCGCCGCGTTTGACGTCCACCGCATATTTGAACTGACGGGCCCGCAAAGCCCTATCACTGCGCTTAAAAACACGCTGGCAAACTCCAACGAGGAAGTCTCATGAGCACGCATCCGAAACTCTTCAAAAATGCCAAGCTGGTTCTGGCGGAAGACGTGATCAACGGCTCTCTGACCGTCGATCCGGACGGCCTGATTTCCGATATCGGATCAGCAACTGAGGCCGTGGGGCACGACTGTGAAGGCGATTTCCTTCTGCCGGGCCTGATCGAGCTGCACACCGACCACTTGGAAGTACACTATGCTCCGCGGCCGAAGGTCCGGTGGAACCCTGTTGCGGCCGTTCAGGCACATGATGCCCAGATCGCCTGTGCCGGCATAACAACCGTGTTTGACGCCCTGCGCGTTGGCATGGATGAGGATGACGACAGCAACGACACCATGAAGGTTGCGGACATGCGGGCCCTCGCAGATGCGATTGAAACGGGTCAAAAGGAAAACCGACTACGGGCCGATCACTATATCCACCTGCGCTGCGAAGTCTCCGCGCCGGATGTCATCCGGGCCTACAACTACTTTGATGGGGACGACCGCGTCAGGCTGGTCTCCCTGATGGACCACACACCCGGTCAGCGCCAATTCGTGTCGCTCGATTCCTACATCAGCTACTATCAGGGCAAGCGCGGCTTCACCGATGAGCAGATGGCCGAATTCATTGAGATGCGCAAAGCCAGAGCCGACAAGAACACCCCCGGCAACCGAAAGGCGATTGCCGCACATGCGGAAAAAAACACAATCGCAATTGCCAGTCATGATGATGCGACCATTGCCCATGTTGATGAAGCGATTGCACTGAACACCAAGATTGCCGAATTCCCGACCACAGTGGAAGCTGCCAAAGCCTCGCATGAGGCCGGCATGGCCGTTTTGATGGGCGCACCCAATGTGGTCCGTGGCGGCTCCCACTCCGGCAACGTTTCGGCCCGCGAACTCGCAGAAGCCGGACACCTTGATGTCCTGTCGTCGGACTATATCCCGGCATCCCTCCTCCAGGCTGCGTTCCAGCTTGCGGACGAGATCGATGGCATCACCCTGCCAAAGGCGGTTTCAACAGTGACTTCAACACCGGCGACTGCCATTGGTCTTTCCGACCGCGGTGTACTGGAGCCCGGCAAACGGGCGGATCTCATTCAGGTCAAGCTGGTTGGCAATGTACCGATCGTGCGCGGTGTCTGGCGCGAAGGCCGCCGTGTTGCCTGACGCTCAAATACACGCGCAGAACAAACTCGGCCCAGGACGCATAGTCTTGGTTGTCGGCCCGAGCGGGGCAGGAAAAGACACGCTCATGGCCGCCTTGAAGGACCAACTGAAGGGCAACGACAGCGTGGTTTTTGCCCGGCGCGCTGTCACGCGGGATGCCGATGCCGGTTCTGAAGATCACGACACGCTGAGCCGGTCGGACTTCGAGACCCTTGTCTCAGCCGGAAACGTGGCCCTGTCCTGGGAAGCCCATGGATTGGGGTATGTTGTACCCCAGTCTTATGACCATGCAATTCGGGACGGCAAAACGGTGATCGCCAATGGCTCTCGCAAGGTACTGCAAGAAGCCTCAGACAAATATGAAACAGCGATCGTCCTTCTAATCACTGCCCCGATACATGTCCTCGCAGAGCGTCTGTCAGCCCGAGGACGGGAAAGCC
>CALDSI010000253.1 GCA_937911395.1 uncultured Labrenzia sp. | reverse complement strand
AAGCGCGCAGCATCGACATCCGGGCCGGTTCCACAGTGATGCCATCAAACCCGTTGTCTTTCAGGTGTTGCTGAATCAGAGGCAAGAATGTGTCGGGGTCCGTATCCACCACAAAGCGGATCTGGCAGATCGCTTCGGCAAAGGGGGGAACAGCGTTTTGCGGTTTCTCCGGATCCCCTGCAATGAAGGAGAGGACTTCAAATGTGTTCCAGCCGAAGACTTTTTCTGCGCCGCTCAAGCCCGGTTCTCCCCACCAGGGATCAATCTCCGGATCATTCGGTCCGGATGTGACCGTAACCTTGGCAAGCGCGTCGCGCACGGAATTCTTGATATGGGCAGGTTTCAGGCCGGGATGAAGGATCTCACCGGTTTGGCTGACCAGGGTCGTGAGCGCATGCATGAGCACGATGGCCGGATTGGCCAGCAGTCCGCCCCAGTTGCCGGAATGGTGGCCACCGTCCCGGTATTCCAAACGGAACCTCAGGTTCAGACCGCCTCGCGTACCGAGCTTGATATCCGGCGCGTCTGTCGAAAACCGCGGACCGTCCGATGCAATCAGCAAATCGGCTGCAAGCATGTCCCGGTTATCCCGGCAAAATTCATAGAGCCCTGGCGAGCCCATTTCTTCTGCCATCTCGATCAGGAACGTGGCGTTGTAGCCAAGACGGCCACGCGTTTCGATCACATGGCGCATGGCTTCCATGTTGATGGCATGCTGCGCCTTGTTGTCGGCGGTGCCGCGGCCATACCAGCGCGGGCCGGACGGGGTTTGCGCAACATGCAGCGTCCAGGGATCCCGATCCTCGTTCCAACGGCCTTCTTCTCCGGGAACCGTGTCCCCGTGCCCGTAGCAAAACAGTGTGGGCAGGCTTGGATCCTCGATCCGCTTGGCAACGAGAAAGGGCGCCCGGTCGAGCATTTCATTTGGATGGATGTCGACGCCAAATCCCATCGCCTCGAACCGCTGGCGCATCTCAGTATCCAGATAGCGCATCAGGTCAGAGCGATGCTCCTCCTCCCGGCTAGATGTTTGGACAGCGACCAGCGCAGTTAGATCCTTTTGAAAACTGCCATCTTCGAAACCCTTCGCCGCCGCCTCAATCGCTGCACTGCGTTTTGTCATGCCCAATCCTTTGTCTGTATCTCTTTGTCTGCAATTGTTCGTCGTGGCTGATCGCCGGTCAAACGGCCTCTGAGTAATCATCGGCCGGTGTGGTCGATTTGATGTACTCCATGAACTGCTGGGCAAGCTCTGAAGGTTGGCGCCCCGCGGGCAACACAAAACTGGTGGCCTAGGCGATCGGAGCAGCGAACGGCCGGACCGAACTGTTCGGGACACCGACTGAAAGCACGGGAAACGGAGTGAGTACGGTCACACCAAGCCCCTCGCGGACCAATTCAAGAGCGGCCATGTTCGTCGCCGTTTCCGCATCCGTCCGGGGTGTGACGCCCGAGCGTGCAAACATCTGTTCGGTGATCGCGCGAGTTCCAAGACGCCTTAGAAACTCGATCAACTCAACGCCCTCCAGATCGGCCGGTGTCACGATTTCCTTCGCCTCAAGGGGATGGCCTTTGGGCATGGCGCAAACCACATGAGAGCGGAGCCACGGCACGAGAGTCACACCGGAACGTTGAATCATGGCGCTGGGCAATCCAAGATCATAGCGCAAATCCAGAATACCTGAGACGAGCACATCCGTTGCTTGAATATCCAGCTGCAGGTTCTTGCCCGGGTTCTGATTCAGGAACGCCGCCACTCTTTTGATGATGAAGTTATGGGCAAGTGTGGGCGGAACAATGAGGCGCAAGGGCTCTTCATCGGCCTCCGCCCATTCCGCGCCTTCAATCAGAGCGAGCGTTTCGAAAAGCGGATCAAGCTGCTCGTTGAGCCTGAGCGCCGCGGCGGTCGGTTCGATCTTGCCGGTACTCCGCAAAAACAGAGTCCGGCCAACCCTCTGCTCCAATTGCCCCAACGCGCGACTTACAGACGACTGCGATACACCGAGCCGACGGGCGGCACCAATGGTCGTGCCGGTGGTCACGAGCGCACGGAGCGCTTCCATTTCCCTCAGTCTGTGCCGTGGCTCTGCCATGGATCGAGATCTGCCTTTTTATTGGTCATGCCTACAAGATGAATTGATCTATGCAAAAATGGATTAATTTCTCTGTTGGCAATGAATTTTCTGCAAGCTACCATCCTTTCCAGCGTGCGGCAAAAAGTCCGGCAAAAGGACACCGCGCCTTCCGAGGGAGTTACATTGTCATGAGAAAACTTACTGCCGCAGCCGCGGTGTCTGTAAGCGTGTTTGCCTTGTTGACCGGGGCAGCATCCGCAGAAAAACTGACCATTGGGTTGGCATCCGAACCAACAGCGATGGATCCTCATTTCCACAATCTTGGTCCGAACAACGCAATCTCGTATCACCTGTTTGATCGCCTGATTGCACAAGACGAAAAGCAACGTTTGTCGCCAGGCCTTGCCGTTTCATGGCAACCGATCGATGAGCTGACTTGGGAATTCAAACTGCGCGAAGGCGTGAAATTCCATGACGGCAGCGACTTCAATGCCGATGACGTCATTTGCACCATGGAGCGGGCTCCGGATGTCCCGAATTCCCCATCTGGCTTCGGCACCTATTTGAAGGGAAAAACCTTCAAGAAAATCGACGACTACACAGTCCACATCTCCACCGAAACGCCATATCCGTTGATGGCGAACGACATTTCCACGATCCCGGTGATTTCCGACAGCGCCGGATGTGGCGCGGCGACAGAAGACTTCAACACCGGTACCGCTGCGATTGGCACCGGCCCATTCAAGTTCGGAAGCTACAAGCCGGGCGAGAGCATCACCATGGTGCGCAACGATGACTACTGGGGCGAGGCTCCGATCTGGAGTGAAGTCGACTTCCGCCCGATCAAGTCAGGTCCGAGCCGTGTCGCTGCTCTGCTTGCAGGTGATGTCGACATGATCGCCAGTGTTCCGACGACAGATATCGGCGTGCTTGAAGGCAAGGGCGAGATCCAGCTCAGCCAGGGTGTTTCGAACCGGGTCATCTACCTCCATTTGGACCAGTTCCGTGAGAACTCCCCTTTTGTGAAGGGCACTGACGGCAGCGATATCAAAAATCCGCTTCTCGATCAGCGCGTGCGTTTGGCAATCTCCAAGGCAATCAACCGGAACGCGATTGTCGACCGGGTGATGGAAGGCGTGGCACTGCCGGCCGGTCAGCTGTTGCCGGAAGGTTTCTTCGGCGTGTCGGCGAACCTGCAGCCGATTGATTACGACCCGAATGGTGCGAAGGAACTGTTGGCAGAAGCCGGATATCCGGACGGCTTCCAATTGACAATTCATGGCCCGAACGATCGCTACATCAACGATGCGAAAATCGCTGAGGCGATCGGTCAGATGCTGACACGTGTTGGAATCAAGACTGCGGTCGAAACCATGCCGCGTTCCGTTTATTTCGGCCGCGCGTCCCGTGGCAGTGCCGATGGTCAGCCGGAGTTCAGCTTCATCCTAGTCGGCTGGGGCGCCGGGTCGGGCGAAGCTTCATCTCCGCTGAAGTCCCTGATCCACACTTACGACAAGGACAAGGGCTTCGGGTCATCAAACCGTGGACGCCACTCCAATGCGGAAATCGATGCGAAGATCGAGGAAGCATTGCGGACCGTTGATGACGAAAAGCGTCAGGACCTGCTCGCGGAAGCTACAGAGATGGCCATCAATGATGTCGCGATCATCCCGACGCACTTCCAGGTCAACACCTGGGCGGCCAAAAAGGGCCTGAAGTATATTCCCCGCACCGATGAGTACACGCTCGCCATGGGTGTCGTGAAGGAATAACCAGCGATTTCCGGGCTGCTGATCCTAGCGGCCCGGAACGTCCCTGAACCGAGAACTCCATATGTCTGTTTTTGTCATTCGCCGGCTGATGCAGGCGTTGCTTGTCGTGTTTCTCATGTCGGTGATCGTCTTCTTCGGTGTGAACATTGTTGGCGACCCGGTCTACATGCTGGTCAGCCCTGATGCCGATCAGGCCGACATCGAGGCCGCAATCCGCCGGCTGGGTCTCGACCGTCCGATCTGGGATCAATATCTGCTGTTCCTGAAAGGGGCAGCCCAGGGCAATCTGGGCGATTCCTTCATCTTCGGCGAACCAGCCCTAAAGTTGATCCTGCACCATATGCCGGCCACACTGGAACTTGCGTTCAGTGCATTGATGCTTGCCATTGTTATTGGCATCCCGCTTGGTCTGTTTTCCGGGCTTTATCCGGACAACCCGATTTCCAAGGGCATCATGGCGGGATCCATTCTCGGGTTTTCCCTGCCGACATTCTGGGTCGGCCTGATGCTGATTTTGCTTTTCGCCGTTGAACTCGGATGGCTGCCCTCAACAGGGCGGGGCGACACAGCAACGATCTTCGGGATTGAGACCAGTCTGGCGACCTGGGACGGTCTGCGGCACATTTTCTTGCCCGCGCTTAACCTGGCACTTCTGAAAATCTCGCTTGCCATCCGCTTAACTCGGGCCGGCGTGCGGGAAGCCATGAGCCAGGACTATGTGAAATACGCAAGGGCCAAGGGCATTTCGACAAAGCGGATCATCTTTGTTCATGTGATGAAGAACATCATGATCCCGGTCGTCACAGTCATGGGCCTGGAGTTCGGCAGCCTTATCGGATTCTCGGTTGTGACAGAAACGATCTTTGCCTGGCCAGGAATGGGAAAGTTGCTGATCGATGCCATTCTCCAACTCGACCGGCCCGTCGTCGTCGCCTACCTGATGATCATGGTGCTGTTCTTCGTGGTCATCAACCTGGTCGTTGACATCCTTTATTCAATTCTGGACCCACGTGTCCGTTTGCAGGACCAGGGCGCATGACCGATACGACACTGCAATCTCCAGCGCCTGCCAAAGTGAAGGTCGAGACACCGTTCCAGCGTTTCCGGGCTGAGTTTTTCGAAAGCCGCATTGCGGCAACCGCGTTCTTCGTCCTCGTGATCATCATGGCCCTCGCAATACTTGCGCCCTGGATCACGCCGCAGAACCCCTACGACTTGGCGCAGGTCGATGTTCTCGACGGACGGCTGCCACCCGGATCGGAAGCATTCGCCGGATACACCATGTGGCTGGGCTCCGATGGCGCAGGCCGGGATCTTTATTCGGCTATACTTTATGGGCTCAGGATTTCCATCTCTGTAGGCCTGGCGTCCGGCGTGATCGCATTGTTTGTCGGAATGGTCGTTGGCCTGGTCGCTGCTTATGCCGGCGGCAGGACAGAAGCCGTCATCATGCGGGTTGTCGACCTTCAATTGTCGTTCCCCGCAGCCTTGGTGGCTTTGATGCTGGTTGCCGCTTTGGGCAAGGGCATCGACAAGATCATTCTTGCGCTTGTTGTCGCCCAATGGGCCTATTACGCGCGAACTGTTCGCGCCACGGCCTTGGTTGAGCGTGGCAAGGAATATGTCGAAGCAGCGCAGTGTCTCGGGCTTTCCAAGACAAGGGTAGTTTTTCGTCACATCCTGCCGAACTGCCTTGCCCCCCTGATCGTGGTTGGGACAGTGCAGACAGCTCATGCGGTTTCGCTGGAAGCTACGCTCTCTTTCCTTGGGGTGGGTCTGCCGCAAACCGAACCGTCACTTGGCGTCCTCATCGCCAACGGCTTTGAGTACATGCTGTCGGGCCGGTACTGGATCTCTGTCTTTCCCGGGATTGCGCTTCTACTGACCGTTGCCTCTATCAATCTTGTCGGCGATCAGCTGCGCGACGTTCTCAATCCGAGGATGAAGAAATGACAGCGGTTCTCGAAGTTGCCGGGCTGAAGACGCATTTCTTCACCCACGCAGGTGTCGTCAAAGCCGTGGATGGCGTTGATTTCACCGTCAACAAGGGCGAGGTCATGGGTCTCGTTGGCGAATCGGGGTCCGGCAAGTCCATCACCGGCTTCTCCATTCTCGGGCTGATCGATCAGCCTGGACGGATCGTCGAAGGTTCGATTCGGTTCAACGGCGATGAGATTGCCAATGCACCAGAGGAGACGCTGAAATCCATCCGTGGCAATCGAATATCTATGATCTTTCAGGATCCGATGATGACGCTGAACCCGGTTCTGCGCATCGATTCCCAAATGATGGAAGCGATATTTGCACACGAGAAAGTCTCGAAGAAAGTAGCGTGGGAGCGATCACGGCACGCACTCGGTCTTGTCGGCATCCCCTCCCCCGAAGAACGGCTGAAGGCCTACCCTCATCAGCTGTCCGGCGGCATGCGCCAACGGGTATCGATCGCGATCGCGTTCCTCAACAAACCGGATCTGATCATCGCCGATGAACCGACGACGGCGCTGGATGTCACGATCCAGGCACAGATCATCCACGAAGCGCAGAAGCTGACGCGTCAGACGGGCACTGCGATGATCTGGATCACCCACGATCTCGCCGTCGTCGCAGGCCTCGCCGACCGGATCTCTGTCATGTACGCGGGCCGGATCGTCGAGCAGGGTCTCACAGACGATGTTATCGACCGCCCGCTGCATCCCTACACGGTCGGGCTTCTCGGATCTGTTCCAACCGCAAACAAGCGCGGCGAAAGGCTGTTCCAGATCGAGGGTATGACGCCAAACATGCTGGCCCTCCCCGAAGGCTGTGCCTTCGCGCCTCGATGCCGATCGGCAAGTGCAGCCTGCAAGGCCCCGCCCCCGATTACCCATATCGCGAACCGGGACATCCGTTGTTTTAATCCTCAGGCACAGGCTGCAGCCGAATGAACGCGCCACTTGTTGAGATCAAAGACGTTTCGAAACGTTTTGCCAAACGGCTCGATATTGCCGAAAAAGTCGCGCAAAAACTGGGTGCTGGCATCCGGGAAGAAATCGTCCACGCCGTCGATGAAGTGAACCTCACCGTCAAGGACGGCGAAGTGCTGGGTCTTGTGGGCGAATCTGGCTGCGGTAAATCCACGCTGGGCCGTGTTGTTGCGGGCATTCATGCCCCAAGCTCCGGACAGCTGCTGTTTCAGGGCAAGGACGTCTCCGCGATGTCGCGTGCCGACAAGAAAGCGGCAACACTCGCCATTCAGATGATTTTTCAAGATCCTTTCGCCAGTCTCAATCCGCGCATGCGTGTGGAAGACATCATTGGCGAAGCCCCGCAAGTCCACGGTGTCGTTTCAAGGGCAGAAGCCTCTGACTATGTCGACGACATCATGAGAAAGGTCGGCTTGGATCCATCTTTGAAACGGCGATACGCGCACCAGTTTTCTGGTGGCCAGCGTCAGCGCATCGGCATTGCGCGAGCGCTCGCGGTCAAGCCGAAGTTTCTGGTGTGCGACGAGGCGATTGCGGCCCTGGACGTGTCGATCCAGGCACAGGTCATCAACCTTTTCATGGATCTGCGCGAAGAGTTTGGCCTGACCTATCTCTTCATCAGCCATGATCTCAGCGTTGTCGAACACATCGCCGACCGGGTCGCGATCATGTATCTCGGACGGATCGTTGAAAGCGCCTCGACCGAAGAGATCTTCAGCGCGCCGAAACACCCCTACACAAAAGCCCTGCTTGCAGAAGCACCCCGGCTGGATCAGCGAAAGCGAGACTTTGCGCCGATTGAGGGCGAAATCCCGTCTCCACTGGATCCGCCGAAAGGATGTTTCTTCAACCCGCGCTGCCCGCATGCGCAGGATCTCTGCCGCAAGGAACAGCCCGGTATTGAGATCTCCGGCAACGGCCATTCGGTCGCCTGCCACTATTGGAAGACGCTCTAATCCCGGCAGTCGGGATAGCCAATACGAAAACCTGCCCCGTGCCGCACCGTTGCGACGCGACGGGATTCAGCTGACATTTTTGGGAGGACACAATGAAAAATACGGATCGCGTCTGGGATCTGGTCGACAGCCGCAGGGAGGACTACATCGGCCTCTCCGATCGTGTCTTTGACCTGCCGGAAATTGCCTATACCGAATTCAAATCGGTCGCCGAGCATAAGAAAATGCTGGAACAGGAAGGGTTCAAGATCACCGAAGGTGTCGCCGGCATTCCAACGGCGATTGTAGGCGAAGCGGGCGATGAAGGCCCTGTCATTGCCATTTTGGGCGAGTTCGACGCCCTTCCCGAACTTGGTCAGATTGCCGGTGTCGCCGAACATCAGCCGGTCGAGGCTGGCGGTCCCGGACATGGGTGCGGGCACAATCTTCTTGGCTCTGCAGCTCTGATGGCGGCGTCCGCTGTAAAGGACTATCTGGCAGAACGCGGGCTCAAGGGGCGTGTGCGCTACTACGGCTGCCCTGCCGAAGAAGGTGGCGCGGCCAAGACATTTATGGTGCGCGAAGGGTTGTTCGACGATGTCGATGCAGCAATCTCCTGGCATCCGGCAACATTCACCGGGGTCAACGAAGCCAAGTCCCTTGCAAACACGCGGATCGATTTCACCTTTCATGGCCGCGCGGCTCATGCGGCCGGTGCCCCTGAACTTGGCCGCAGCGCACTCGATGCGATCGAACTCATGAATGTGGGCGTGAACTACATGCGCGAGCACATGCCGGATGATGCCCGGGTGCATTACGCCTATCTCGATGCTGGCGGGATTGCACCGAACGTCGTCCAGTCCAAGGCAACAGTGCGGCAGCTGGTAAGGGCGCGGAACCTCAAAGAACTGCGCGACCTGATCGGCCGGGTCCGCAAGATTGCCGAAGGCGCAGCGCTCATGACCGAAACAACAGTCGAGAGCAGTGT
>CALDSI010000252.1 GCA_937911395.1 uncultured Labrenzia sp. | reverse complement strand
ACGGCTATATCGGCGAGTGGGGTATGGAGCAGTTCGTCCGCGACGCCCGTATCGCCATGATCTATGAGGGCGCAAACGGCATCCAGGCGCTGGATCTCGTGGGCCGCAAGCTTCCGGCGAATGGCGGCCGCGCGGTCATGAGCTTCTTCAATGAGGTCAACACGTTCTTGAAAGAAAACAAGGACAACGAAGACCTCGCCGCATTCACTGGCCCGCTGAAGAAAGGCGTCGATGATCTGCAAGCAGCAACCATGTGGTTCATGAACAACGCCATGAAAAACCCGGATAATGCCGGGGCTGGATCAACCGACTACATGCACCTCTTCGGCCTTGTGGCACTCGGCTACATGTGGGCCAAGATCGCCAAGACGGCAAAAGAAACATTGAAGAACGGTGCCAACGGCAAAGAGCAGTGGCTCTCGGACAAGTTGGCTTTCGGGACCTTCTACATGGAACGGACCATGCCTGAGACCGCGGCGCACCTTGCCCGGATTTCAACAGGTTCTGACACCATGATGTCGGTCAGCGCCGAGGCATTTTAAGCCGAACGGCCCGTTGATTGCCGGGCCGATTATTCACCCGCGCAAAATCTGTTTGGGGCGGTATAGTTCCGCCATAAGCATATTTGTCAGGGAGATAGCATCGATATGGCTGAATTCGTTCTTCATTGCATGGCACAGTCTGGGCATTCCTACAAAGTCGCGCTCATGCTGGAGCTGTGCGGCGCCGACTGGGAAGCGTCCTGGGTCGATTTCTTCAACGGAGAAACGCGCAGCGAAGAGTTCCGCTCGTCACTAAACGAAATGGGCGAAGTCCCGGTACTTGTTCATGGCAATGAGACGCTGACCCAGTCCGCAGTCATCATGGACTATCTCGTTGAGAAGTTCGAAAAATTCGGCTGGGAGACTGACGAAGAACGCCGCGAAATCCTGCGATGGACCATTTTCGACAATCAGAAAGTGTCCGGCATGATCGGCCCGCTGCGGTTCATGCGCACGCTTATCAAGACGGGTGAAACCGATGTTGTGAAATTCCTGGATGGGCGGGCCAAAAGCGCGCTGGCTATTCTGGACAAGCACTTAGCGAAAAATGATTTCGCTATCGGCTCCAAACTGACGACAGCCGATTTTTCCCTCTGCAGCTATCTGTTTTACGAGGGCGAACTCGGTATTGACCTCAACGAATACCAAAACGTAACCGCCTGGCTGGACCGCATAAAGTCCCAACCCGGCTGGAAACATCCTTATGACCTCATGCCTGGCCACCCTTTGCCAAGCGCCGCGTGAGGCCCGCCTGATCTAGAGGAGGATTTGATGCCTGAAGCCTATATTTACGACCACGTGCGCACCCCGCGCGGCCGTGGCAAAAAGGACGGTGCCCTGCACGAAGTGCCAGCCGTTCGCCTGGCGGCCACCGCGCTGGAAGCGATCCGCGACCGCAACGGTATCGACACGAAAAAGGTTGATGACGTGGTTCTGGGCTGCGTCGACCCAGTCGGTGAGGCCGGTGGTGACATTGCCCGTGCGGCCGTGTTCGCAGCAGACTATGACACGTCCGTTCCAGGCATGCAGATCAACCGGTTCTGCGCTTCTGGCCTTGATGCCGTCAACATGGCCTCCGCTCAAGTAATGTCCGGCCAGCACAAGCTCGTCATCGCCGGTGGTGAGGAAAGCATGAGCCGCGTCGGACTTGGCGCGTCTGGTGGCGCTTGGCCGAGCGAGCCGCAGGTTGCCATTCCCTCCTACTTCATGCCACAGGGCGTTTCCGCTGACCTGATCGCAACGAAATACGGCTTTACCCGTGATGATTGCGATGCCTATGCCGTGGAACGCCAGAAGCGTGCGGGCCAGTCCTGGGAAGACGGCAAGTTCGACAAGTCTGTTGTTCCGGTCAAGGACATCAACGGCATCACGATCCTGGCCAAGGACGAACACATGCGTCCGGAAACGGACATGCAGTCACTTGCCTCACTCAACCCGTCGTTTGAAATGATGGGGGCAATGGGCGGTTTCAACGCGGTTGGCATTCAGGCCCATCCGGAGGTGGAAACCGTCAAGCACGTTCACCAC
>CALDSI010000251.1 GCA_937911395.1 uncultured Labrenzia sp. | reverse complement strand
TCAGGCTGAGCGCCGACAGTTGTTAAGGCCGGTGTGCGGGCATCGGCTCCATCAATGTCGTCATATCCGGTGATAGCCATTTCTGGCCCAGGTTCGACACCTGCCCGCCGCAAGGTGGTCATCATGCCAAAGGCCACCAAATCATTGAAACAGACAGCCGCTGTCGGCCTTTCAACGGCTTCCAAGATCGCCGGTGTAGCCGAGCGCCCGTCTGCTTGGGTCATCAGCTCCGGCATATCAATTTGCGCATTCGGGTCTAGCCCAGCATCCAGCATAGCTTGCCGCCAACCCGTATGCCGGTATCTGCCAGTCGAACTGTCCCGGCGGCCACCCAGCATGGCGATCTGACTGTGTCCCTGATCAATGAGGTGCTTTGTGATCTGGTACATGCCGGCTTCATCGTCGCCGCGCACACACGGCGCCCAGACCCCCGGCACCTCACGCGCAACCAAAGTGACAGGGATGCCCTGATCAACAAGGCGGTTTATCTCCTCAGCTGAGGTTCCAACCGAGGGACACAGGATTAGACCGTCGGCACGGTGCTGGAGCAGGGTGTTCACGAACGCCTTTTGCCGCTTAACATCGTCCCTGTGATTGCAGATGAAGATCATCTGTCCCTGTTCTTCCAGAACATCCTCAAGCGCTGAGAACACTTCGGCAAAGAACGGGTTCAAGATGTCATGGACCGCAACCCCGACAATCTGGCTTCTCGAGGTTCGAAGCGAAGCCGCAGACCGATTGTAGATGTACCCGATCTCTTCAGCTGTCTGCTTGACCTTTGCCCGGGTTTCTTCAGCGACCAGCGGGCTGTCTCGCAAAGCCAAAGAGACCGTGGCTGTCGAGATCCCAAGTTGGTCGGCAATATGACCCAGAGTCAGGCGTTTTCCGGGTTTTTGCGTCCCTTCCGGTGTGCGGGACTTGTTATTTTCACTGTCGGGCATGCCGTACACTCAAAATTCGGTTGCGGCGGGCGGCAGTTTGGAACGCTGCGCCAGCCGGAACGATACCGCGTAACAATCCTCTGATCAGTTACTTTGGGGAGCAGAAGCGTCGAATTCTTCTCGCAAGTTCACGACGACGCGGCGGTTTTGCGATTGACATGTCACCGCATCGCAATCGGTCACAGGACGCTCAACGCCATACCCCTTGACCCACATACGTTTGGCATCGACACCTCGTTCTATCAGCGCGTTGTAAACCGCTGTTGCCCTTTGTGTCGACAGTGTTTTTTGGGCCGCTTCACTGCCCGGATCATCGGCATGGCCCTGTACTTTCACCAACCAGGATTTGTTCTGCTTCAACCATTTTGCCTGGTTATCGAGGGTCATTTTCGCTTCATCAGAGACCGTGGCCGATCCTCTGTCGAAATAGATCCTTCTGCCCACATTGATGATGAACTCTTCTTCAGATCCAGGACGGATTTCGGCAAAACCGGCCGCCGGAGCATTCGTCACGTTCGGAGAAGCAAGGTTTGACGCCGTGTTGCAGCTGGCAAGCCCCAGGCCAAAAACGACAGCCAAACAGATGCCGCCTGTCGTACGGCCAAATCGAATAGTCAAAAACGCCCCCAATTGTTTTTCATTTATGACCGGGTTCAACCGGCATTTGCCCCAAGATGTTCCAGAACCAGCACACCTGTGCCCTTCGGACAGCGCTGGTAGAGATCGATCACATCTTCCGGGAACATCCGTATGCAGCCACTCGACACATCATGACCGATACTCCAAGGCTCCAAGGTGCTGTGCAAACGGTATCCAAGGTCAACACCGTCGCGGTAAAGATAAAGCGCCCGTGGCCCGAGGGGGTTGTTCGCCGCCCCACCTTCCACTTTGCGCGGCAATTCAGGCTGGCGTTTCAGCATTTCGGGCGGCGGAACCCAGCGCGGCCATAAAGCCTTCCGATCAATGCGGGCACGCCCGTACCATTTAAAGCCCTCCCGGCCAACTCCGACCCCGTAGCGGAGCGCAGTGTTGTTTTCCCAGACCCAATAAAGGAAATGGTTGTTGGTATCGATCACCACAGTACCCGGAGGCTCCGGGCTGAAGTACTTGACCATCTGACGGTGCCAGACCGGATCAATCTTTTTGAAGTTGGTGCGGCGATATTGATACCCGTTGTCATCCTGGTATCCGGTAAAATAGGCATTGGCTGCCGCACTTGCGCGCGCAGCTGTGGGCAATGCCATACTTCCGGCAACAACCGTTGCACCCTTCAGCAGCGTCCGGCGATCAAATTCCATCCCGATCCTCCCAGGCAATCAAGCCGATTGAAACCTGACATTTCACATCTGGGATTATTAAGCCGTCAACTCCAGCGCGGGGTCAACAGCGGAGGCACCGGAATTGCGGCTTACGCTGCCTTCACTTGCTCCCTGTAGAGGATGTAAAGCCCGGAAGCGACAACAATCGACGCTCCCAGGATCGTCGTCACGGTCGGAACATCGTCAAAAATCAGATAGCCAAGAACAATCATCCAAACGATCTGAACATAAATCAGAGGTGCAAGGACTGGAGCCGGAGCCATACGGTGCGCTAGAATGAAGAGAAAGTGACCTCCACCGCCAAGTGCACCGGTCGCAACCAGCAAGATCCACTCCCAGAGCCCATTGGGCGCTTGCCACACAGAAATGCCCACAGGTGCCATGGCAACCGCAGCAACAACACCTGAAATGATCAACATTCCGGCGGAACTGTCGGTCGCAGCCAGTTTGCGGGTAAGGAGCGCATAGACGGCATAGAACGTCATCGCGGCCAGTGAATAGACGACGGCCCAATGGAGCCCCCCAAACCCCGGCCGTGTCACCACAAGTACGCCAATGAACCCGACAACAATGGCGGCCCACCGCCGGATTCCGGCCCACTCCCCAAGAAATGGTCCGGCTAGAGCGGTAATGACAAAAGGCGCTGCGAACATGATCGACATCGTTTCGGCAAGCTGCAGATAGCGAACCGCCAAGAAATTGAAGATCGTCGTCCCTAACAAACAGAAGGCACGCACGATCTGGAGCCCCCAGCGGTCTGTTTGCAAATACTGTGGTGACTTCCAAACCTGGAACAGAACGAGGGCGAGAACCACGTGGCTGACAAACCGCACCCAAACAATTTGAAGCGTTGGCAGGCTTGCAGAGAGGTACTTTGCGGTCGCATCCAGAACGGAGAAACACAGGCAAGCAAGAATAATCAGCCCAATCCCGGCAATTGGAGCCGTGGTGTTGGCACCACCACTACCATCATTTTGTCCTTGACCTGAGACTGCAGACATCGCCAGTTGACCTTTTTAGAATGCTGCAGTTGGTGTTGAAGAGAACCAAAAACGCAGATAACAACCCTGCCTCGGCTTGGGGAAACAGGTGCAGGGCCATAAGGATACAAGATGCCAGTTGCAGGAATTGAAACATGGCTGGGCTGCCTCACCGTGACAGAAACCGATGGCGCCATCACCGACCTACAATGGAATGGTGAGCCAAGCCAAGCGGAAACGCCGCTTCTGCGAGAAACAATCCGGCAGTTGTCAGCCTATTTGGAGGGAGACTTGAAAAACTTCGATTTGCCTCTGAGCCCAAAAGGCGGTGGTCTGCATCAGGCGGTATTCAAGGCCATGCTGGAGATCCCATACGGCGAGACACGAACCTATGGGGACCTTGCAAGGGACTTGGACACTTATGGACAACCCATCGGCCAAGCCTGCGGCGCCAACCCGATCCCGGTCATCATCCCGTGTCACAGGATTTTGTCTGCCAACGGGCTTGGCGGTTATTCCGGTTCTGGCGGCACTGAGACCAAAATTGCGCTTCTCAAACTCGAGGGTGGCTTTCCGTTTTTAATTTAGTCCGCATTCAGAGACTTCCGCGTTAAAGGAAGAGCGTTGCGGACATGATCAGAAGTGCAAGGACAAGCCAAAACGCCAGGGCTTTGCTCTGAGAATTGTACCGGGCAGTATCTGAGCGCCGCCCAACATCCATATTGAATGGATTTCGCGTTCCACTGCGCCCAAGAGAAGCAGTTGAGACCTTGTTGAACCGTTTGCGCAATTCCTCAGCCCGTTTAGCGCCTCGTTCATTGTCGATTGTATGGCCGGACATAACCGCTCTCTCTTTCTCCTTGAAATTAAAATCGTTCGCTTTTGACGTGGGTCGGCGACAAGAAAATTCAAATGAGCGTTTTGTAATCTTTGGCACCATGAATACTGTCTTGCTGGAGTCATACAGGCGCACTAGGAAACCGAAACACCAATGCGCGTGACCGGATCCCATATGTCAGTCAGTCCCGACACCAATAAAAATAGCGAAAACGTCGATGATGAATTGCCGTCTCTTATGGAGGTGACAAAAGTCGCGTCGAAAGTTGGGCTTCTGTCTTTTGGTGGCCCTGCGGCACAAATCTCGGTGATGCACCAGGAGTTTGTTGAAACCCGTAAATGGCTCTCCGAAGAGCGTTTTCTTCATGCCTTGAATTACTGCATGCTTCTGCCCGGTCCGGAAGCCCAGCAATTGGCAACCTATTGTGGCTGGTTGACTGGCAAGACTTTGGGCGGACTGATCGCCGGTTTGCTTTTCATCCTACCCGGCGCTCTCACAATGGCTGTCGTGAGCTACATCTATGCGGCCTATGGCGAAACCCAGATTATCAACGCGCTGTTCTACGGCATTAAGGCCGGAGTTCTGGCAATCGTAATGCAAGCGTTGTTTCGGATTGGCGCAAAGGCACTAAAGACCCGATTAAGCTGGCTGCTATGCAGTTTTTCGTTCTGCGCACTGTTTTTCTTCGCAGTTCCCTTTCCGTTGGTCATCGTGGTGGCCGGAGCTATCGGGCTTGTCTTTGGCAAGCGGGAAGAAGAAAAAAAGCGGCCGGCAGACACATCGCAAACTCATCCATCTGCCATCAACACACTCAAGACGCTCGCAATCGGCGGAATTGTCTGGCTGATGCCTCCGTTCCTGGCTGCTCTATTGCTGACACCGCAGTCCATCCTCGTTGATGTTGCAGGTTTCTTTGCAACACTTGCAGTGGTCAGTTTTGGTGGAGCCTATGCACTCCTCAGCTACATGGCCCAGGTCGCTGTTGACACAAAAGGATGGTTGACGGCGGGTCAAATGCTGGATGGCCTCGGCCTTGCCGAAACAACTCCGGGCCCACTCATTCTGGTGACGCAATTCGTCGGGTTCCTGGGAGGCTGGCAAAACACAGGACCGCTCACACCGGTATCCATGGCGTTGCTCGCTGCAGCAATGACCACCTGGGTCACGTTTGTGCCAAGTTTCTTGTTTGTTTTGGCCGGCGCCCCCTGGATGGAACGGCTGTATGGGAATGCGTATTTGGCAAGCGCTCTGTCAGCGATCACTGCTGCCGTTGCGGGCACAATCTTGAACCTTGCTGTGTGGTTCGCAATCAATGTCTTGTTTACTGAAATAAAGACCGCGTCGTTCGGTCCCGTGACAGTTATTGCACCGACCCCCGGCAGCTTAGACACGATCCTTTTCGCGATCGCCGTTGCCGCCGCCGTCCTGATTTTTTGGGCAAAGCGCGGAATGTTCACAGTGATCGGAACAACGGCTGCCCTCGGTCTGGCCGCGAAAATGCTGACCAGCTAAAATACACCTGGTTTAAGATTGTGGCGCTGACCGCCCCTATCAAGCGGCAGTCAATGCCTTACTGGTCTTGCTCGCTGTATCCGCTTCTTCGGGTTCAAGATCCTCTTCGTGATCCGGGTCATCATCGACCGAGACTGACAGATTTTTCTCAACCTGACGCAAAAGCTTGCGCAGTTTCTTGCGATCCTTGTCTTCGATGCTCGCCATCGCCTCACGCTCCAAACGCTTCCAGGCCTTGTCGACAGAGAAAACTAGGTCCCGGCCGGTTTCTGTCAGATAGACACGTGCAAGCCGGCCATCTGAATCTGACACCTGGCGGCGGACATATCCCTGACTGGAGAGCCGCGTAACCATTTTGGTGACCGTCGGCGGCTGAACCCCAAGGGCCAAAGCAAGCTGGCTCATCGTCCGGCCGTCGGCATCCGCCAAAACCTTCAAAACAAGCTCTTGCCCCGGATGCAAGCCAATGCGCATCAGATGCGCACCCGACCGGGCGCGCTGTGCTTTGGCGGCCTGAAGCAGCCGGAATGTAATGCTCTTTTTGTAGTTGAAAGGCATTAAGGGATCCCCGAACGCAGATTCATTCAAATCGTTCATCTTGAACGGAGGGAAACCTAACCAAGTTATTTAACCGTCAAATGACAGTCTGAATTTCGACATCCCACAAACGTGATTTGCGCAAAAAAACTTGCCGCAGCTAAGAGGCTTCAGTTTCACAGTATCACGACAGCCCAGCCCAAGCGTCCCTCCAAGTGAACGTGTAATCTCAAGGCAGAGGCAGTATTAACTGTCATCGAAACCCATGGCGGATGTCATCTCATTCCTCGAAGCGCTTTTGCCCTTGAGCCTGACGATCTTGATCGCAGGTGGGTTGGGTGGCGTCGCTGCATTTTTAACCACATCAAAGACCGCTTCAACTCAGGTCCGGTTCGGGTTGACCGGTTTTGCGATGGTAGGCATCATCGCGGCTTTCACTGTTCCCCTATTTCTGTCACTTCTACAATCGAACATCCTGAACGAAGTAAAAAACGGCGAAAACAGCGAGGCCTATCTCATTTTTGGAGGCTTCTGCATATTGGCCGGTTTTTCGGCAAAGGCCTTTCTGTCGACATTATCGGATCGTGTCATCAATGAACTGACAAACAAGATGGCCGACAGCCAACAGCGCGCGGACGTTCAAATTCAGGAGCTTAAGGACAATCTCGCTTACAGACAACAAAAGGAGACAACCTCAGCTGCTGATCAAAACAGCCCCCTGTCACCAAAACTCAGCCAAACAGGCCGGTAGCTGAGTGATCTTGAAAAAAAGGTCTTAAGCGCATTAGGCGATTTGGCTGTCCGGACGATAGACGGCATTTCCCAGGATTGTGCGATCACAAACAACCAGACAGAAGACGCTGTCGCGAAACTGATCCACCGCAAGCTCGCCGTTCACCGAACACCGTTTGGCAAAGGCCGGAGACTTGTCTCACTCACGGAAGATGGTCTTGAGTTGGCAGCACGGCTTGCAGCCGGCATCATTTTTTAGCGATGCGCTGGCATTGTCGACGGCCACAAAAAGGGTCTTCAGGCGAAAAGCGATCCTGCAGCTTGTTGCAAATCATTCGCCCGTTCCAAGGCTGCCTGGTATGCCTCGATAGCGCTGGTATCAGATCTATCGCGCGAGGAGCTGCCACTGTCACCTTCATTACGCGAATTGGCAGCGCCAGATGTTTCCGCCTCATTGGCACCGTCCACACTTTCAGGAGGGTTATTCCTGCTCGCGGAGCCGTTCTCTGTAGCCGAGACTTCTGACGGTTCACCTTTGTCATCGCCGCGCAACTCTTCCAGCTTTTGCTGACGCAATTCAGCCTGGGCCTCAGACAATTGTGAACGTGCCTGTTGCGCAACCCTCAGGTCTTGGCCAGACGGTTCGGCCGGGGCCAGAGCAGCGCTGATCACCACGCGCATTTTCCGAATCGTTGCCTCAGGCGTGCGTTCTGTTGACGTGTCGATCTGAACCTCACCGCCAACGGCATAACGCTTGCCATCCGGACCTTGCTGGAACGTGTAGGTCGGCGCACTTGCATAAGCGCCGCCCACCCGGGCATGAGCCTGCTCATGTGCCCGGACTTCCCGGTCTCGTTGTTTCAGTTCCTGAACCTGTTTTTCCTCAGCCTCCGTCAGCCCATCTGCATCTGCATCGTCGTTCGTCTCTGCCTGCTGTGTCGCATCTTGAGCAGAAGACGCTGGGTTGCCAGGCAATGTTGTAGCGGCCGTTTGCGCTGCACCAGCACTCACCGTATTGCCTGATTGCTGAGTTTTGTCAGAGTCACTTTCTGCAGACGATTGGCGCCCATCACTTGACGGTTCCGCTTGGGCTTTTCGGCGCGCCGGGGCGTCCGATTGATCGGTTTCTTGCAAGGCAAGGATCGCTTGCGGCGTTAGGATCGGCGCCGCTCCCGCCCGGACAGCAACAGCCCTTGGGCTTGCCTGACTGTCGCGCACAGCAGACCCGTCCCGGTTCTGGGCTATCTCCTCAGATCCGGGAGCCACATCGCCAGCGACACCGCTGCTTCTCAATAGGTTCGCCGGCGTATTTGATAAAAGTGCGCCGATCATCGGGCTATGTTTCCCCGAAAATCGTCGCCAATTTATTAATTTGCATTAAGAATTCGATATCAAAACTTCGCGAGGATCGTTCGGCAACCATTTTCGTCAGGCAAAGGAAATTCGGGTATCAAGAAGGCCATACTTAGAATCAGGATATCAAGAATGCTGCCCAAACGTTTCTGGCAAGACATGACAACCGAGGACTTTCAATGTCCGAGCCGCGAAAATTGGATAGCGGTCTTACCAGTGGCGGCCATTGAGCAGCACGGACCACATCTGCCTCTGTCAACGGATACAACGCTGGCCGAGGGCCAAATCCAACGGGTGACCGAGCTCATTCCTAAGCACCTTCCAGTGACCTTCCTACCGGTCCAAACCATTGGAAAGTCGGATGAACATATCGATTACCCGGGGACACTTACGCTCAGCTGGGACACCCTTACCAAGTGCTGGATCGAGATCGGTGAGTCGGTCGCCCGTACCGGCATAAGGAAACTGGTTATCATCAATTCCCATGGCGGTAATGTTCCCGTAATTGATATCGTCAGCCGGGAACTGCGCATTCGGCACGACATGTTTGTGCTTGGGACGAACTGGCTTCGCTTTGGGCAGCCAGAAGGTCTTTTTCCGGACGGCGAATTTACCTACGGTATCCACGGCGGTGATATTGAAACGTCGCTCATGCTTGCTCTGCGGCAGGATTTGGTACGGATGGAACTTTCACAGGATTTCTCATCGGAACAACAGAGTTTTCTTAAAGAATTTAAATATTTAAGAGGGCACGGGAAGGCCCAATTCGGCTGGAAAGCGCAAGACCTCAACCCGCACGGCACCCAGGGTAACGCTTCTGCAGCGACCGCAGAAAAGGGGCGCCAATCACTGAACCACGCGGCCCAAGCCTTTATCGGACTCTTAGAAGATGTGAAAAACTATAACCTACACCGACTTAAACACCGATGATTGAAACAACTGCTTTATAGGGCCGACTTCACTACTGAAAATACGCCGGGAGTGTTTTCAAGATCGCTGCACTTTTGCTGCAAACTGATTTTTTTGAACAACGACAGACAGTTGACGGTGATCCAATTCGGTCCCACAGTGTTTAGGGATTTGCAGATTGTAACATAGAGCGTCTATGAACCTTTCAATCAGGCAGCTTGCGACCTTTCGGGAAGTCATGCGGTGCGGATCAATATCTGAAGCCGCCCGAACGCTTGGGCGGACACAACCGGCCATCAGTTCCACAGTATCGGGCCTGGAGACCGAACTAGACCTTAAACTGTTTGTAAGAGAGCAAGGTCGGCTCGTGCCGACACCTGAGGCTGAGTTTTTCCTTGAGGAAGCGGACGCAATACTCAAACGCCTCGAACTTTCCAAACGCACCTTGCGCGGCCTTGCCAATCGAGAACATGGTCAGCTTCGTATCGCTTGTATTCCAGAAGTTGCTGAAGATTTTTTGTCTGATATTTTGTCGAGGTTTTTGATTGATAAGACCCGAGTAAATATTGCGCTCGCCAGCAAATCTTCCCCAGAAATAGAAGACTTAATCGCGGCCCAGCACTTTGACATTGGCATAGCTGAAACCCCAAACGTCAGAAGTTCCTTTGATCAGATTGATTTCGAACTTGAGTGCATGTGCGCATTGCCATCATCTGATCCATTGGCATCAAAAGAAGTGATCACTCCTGCCGACCTCGATGACTATCCCCTCGCTCTCATGCATGCAGAACATCGCAGTCACAAACAAATTACAGCTCGCTTCCGCGACACAGGCTTGCAACTCAATCAGAGATTTGAGTTACAAACCTCCAAACCAGGATTGAAGTTCGTCGAAGCCGGGCATTGCGCGCTCATATGCGATATGGTGACAGCGTATAAAACCCAAGAAACAAACCGGCACGGTTTTGGACCACCCTTGATTGTCTTCAGACCTTTTCGCCCCCGTGTCCAGAACAATTTGTCGATACTGACTCCGACCCACCGGCCGATTTCGATCGTCGCGAAAGAGTTTGCCGAAACGCTTCGCGAACGCATTTCCGAAATCAGGTCATCCATGATTAGACCGGTTCCTTGACGTACAATTGTATTTCTCGTTCGGAACAAATTAGGTTGACTATAGGCGTCTCGTACTCTGGCTTAGCCGCAGATTTCGCCTTCGGATTATGCCCTTTTGGTGCACAACGAACCTTTCATAATGATCGTCAGGCCCACGTTTCGCTCTCTAAATGTAGAAAGCCAGCCGAAATTGGCAGCCTATTGAAATTTTAGTATATATGCTTTGTTTATCAGGATTCGTCTTTTTTT
>CALDSI010000250.1 GCA_937911395.1 uncultured Labrenzia sp. | reverse complement strand
TTCGAACCGACGGAAAATATGATCGCGGCACACAAAGCCACCGCAATAACGAGACGTTTGGTCCAGGGATGTCTTTTCTGAATTTGCACACCGGCCTCCGTGATGGATCATTCGGTGTACGAAGTATGCGGGATTATGGATTGCCGCGGCTGCCGGCTCTTCGCTGAAACCGGCTGGCTGATCGCTAAGGTGTCCGCAGTCCTGAACGGTTAGCTTTTTCTTTAGAACAATACAATGTCCACCATTACCCTTGCATATATTCACAATATTCGTGGGAGTTTTGTCTTGTTGAAGGAGGGTTTGCCTGCATTCGATTAAGAGAAAATTTGCAGTCTACCGTTATATCTTTTCCGAACCTTATGGGGGAAGATTATGAAGTTCTGGCAATCTGTGAAATTCACCACGACTGTGCCAATCGTGGCCGTGGTAGCGGTGGCGTTTATCGCCTTCGCCTATATCACATCCTCTCAACGTGTTGCGGCTGTGCAGCAAGCGTTTGAGCAGCAAATCAGCATGAGTGCCAACCTGACGAACCAGGCCCTGGGGAATGCTATTTGGGATTTTGATCAGGACCTTGCAAATACACTTCTTTCGCCCTTCCTCGATAATCCGAATTTTTCCTGGGCCATTGTGCAGGAAAAGAATGGCGACGTTTTTGCTTCACTGATCCGAGATGAGGAGGCAGTCAATGAAGAACTGATTGGTCTCATCCCTGATGAACTGCGTGGTGAAGACGCGGCAGCAACGACAACTTTCTTCTCCGACTACAACTATGAAATAGGAATCAAGCCGATTACGCGCGGAGAAGGTGATTCTGCCGAAAAGCTCGGAATGATGTACGTGGCGTTTGACATCTCGGCGATCAACACTGCGCGCAGCGAAGCGTTGATGACGGCGCTGGTTATTACAGTGATCGCGATCCTTGCTGTGTCCTTGGTACTGGTTGCATTGATCCGCCGGATTACTGGTCAGATCGGTACTCTATCCGACACCATGGGAACTCTGTCGAGCGGCAACTACGATATTGCCATCCCGTATGTCGAGCGGGTCGATGAAATGGGCCAGATGGCCCGTACGGTCGAGATTTTCCGCGACAACGGCCTTCGCCAGCGTGAACTGGAACAGGAGCAGCAGCTGAACATCGAGAATGAGCGCCGCCGCCAGACCGCGCTTGAAGAGATGATTTCCAGCTTCCGTGATGATAGTCAGCGCCTGTTGGAACCCGTCTCGCATTCCACCGACAGCATGGCCAATATTTCCGGCATTTTGATGGATCTTTCGACCACCAATACCGAACGGACAGCCTCAGTCGCTGCGGCAACTGAACAGGCTTACGCGAGTGTTCAAACGGTCGCTTCGGCTTCCGAAGAACTGTCGGCGTCCATCAGTGAGATCTCCCGCCAGATCGGCGAGACGAGCGAAGTGGTCTCGACGGCCAATGACAAAGCGACCTCCGCAAACGAACAGGTTGCAAGTCTCGCTGCGTCAGCGCAAAAGATCGGCGCCGTTCTGCAGTTGATCCAAGAGATTGCTGAACAGACAAACCTCTTGGCTTTGAATGCCACCATTGAGGCAGCGCGCGCAGGTGAAGCTGGCAAGGGCTTCGCGGTCGTTGCGGCCGAAGTCAAGGAGCTGGCAACGCAGACCTCGAAAGCGACGGAAGAAATCTCCGCTCAGATCAACGCCATCCAGGGCGCATCGGCAGACTCGGTGGCGGCAATTGAGGAGATTGCGACCATCATGGAACGTGTAAACGAGTTCACAAATTCCATCACCGAAGCCTTGGAGCAGCAAGGAGCTGCGACTGAGGAAATCAGCAGCTCGATCCAGGAAGTTGCTTCCGGCACCCGGGAAATAAGTGAAAACATGACCGGCGTGAAAGCTGCTGTTGACGACACGAGCGCGTCGGCGTCTGAAGTGTCCGTTACATCTTCGGAAGTTGCTGACAACACGCGTCAATTGGCGACGCGGATCGACGACTTCCTGAAAACAGTGGCAGCCGCCTAAAGGCAATCAGCCAAAGCAGAGACAAGGGTCCCACGTGGTTCGCGTGGGGCCCTTTTTCTTTGGTGGCCGAATTGCTGGTTTGGCTTCACAATTGTTTTTTGCAAGTACTGTTCTATAGTGATTGCACAGCAAAAATCGTGATGGTTGACAATTTGTGGGATGCGGTGTGTTTGGCACGCAGCATTTACAGTTTGCGGTTCTCCGTGGACATGGCCGAGATCATGCCCTCTGCCAAGACCGGTCTGACTGTCAAATGATGCGGCGGCGGACACCATCCAACAAAGGTGATTTCATGAGTGACTCTGATGTGAAATTACGCCTTAGCAAGCGAACCAAAACAGAGAAGCCGAAGCTCTACAAAGTGGTCCTGCTGAATGACGACTACACTCCCCGTGAGTTTGTCGTGCTTATCTTGAAAGGGGAATTCCGGTTGGACAGCGCCCAGGCGGAAGTTGTCATGCTTACAGCGCATCAAAAAGGCGCGTGTGTCGTTTCAGTTTATCCAAAAGACGTGGCCGAAACAAAAGCCAATCGCGCGATCGACGCTGCTGGCCGTCTTGGATATCCCTTACAGTTCAACGTTGAACCCGAGTAAGGTACTTCGGCGCGATCGCTCGGTTGCTTCGAATAAAACAACAAAAAATCCGGCCTAATGCCGGGTTTTTCGATAGTAGTCTTTTTTATCAATCCCGCAGCTTAACGACCTTGTCGTTGCCTCCGTTCGGGCCGTCATCATCTGGATTGCCGTCGTCCGGTTCTGCAGCACTTTCAAGCAGGTCATCGTCGTCATCCGCGACGGGAAGCGGGTCGGTAATGCCAAGCTCCGCTGCTGGATCAAAACTCTCGGTTAAGCCAAGCTCTTCAGCCGGCCCGCGGCCCTCCATTGCCATCTGGTAGTTGGCGATGACGGTTTTCAGTTGCGCGATCTGTTCATTGGCCGTGTCGACCTGAATTTTGTACCGCTGCAGCCGTTTGTTTTCATCGACCAGATCTTCCAGATTGTCGGCAAATTTCTGGTTCTGGTTCCGTTGATGGTTCAAATCGGTTAGAGCGGAGTTGTAGCGCAGGTTGACTTCACGCAGCTTGGCTGTTGTTGCCATCAGCTCGTTGCGGTCTTTTTCGTGGTTTTTCTGAGCACTGTCGAGGAGGTGTTCGATCTCCTGCATCCGCTTGACCAGTTCGCGGTTCCGCTCCTTGATCGTGGAGTTTTCGCGAGCCATCTCCTGTAGTGACTGGGCGCCGATCCGGCGCTGTGAGGAGAGGTTCTCGATCTCTGCGTTCAGTGCGTAGACTTCATTGTCATGTTTGCGCTGTTCTTCTTCCAACCGTGACTTGGCGTAGACAAGCTCCTGATTGGCGACATCAAGATGCGACTTCAGGTCGATGTTGTCGTTGCGGAAATCGATCAGCTCGCGCTTGGCAGCTTCAAGTTCGCTGGATGCCTGATTGTTTTTGCGGACTTCTTCTTCCAACAGCTTGGCGCTCTCGGAGAGGTTCTGCTGCAGTTCCTTTTCGCGGTGTTTTACGGCCTCAAGATCTGAGCTCAGGCTTTCAGCGTGTTTTTCCAGCGTCTCAAACTTGGCTTTGAGATCGTTCAGCTTGCCTGTCAAATCCGCAATTTGCGCATTGGCATCCACCAGCTTTGCGCTCTGCTGGCGGTACTCTTCGTTAATTTTTTTGTTGTTGTCCCGGATCGTGACAATGTCGTTGCGAGCCGTTTCCAGTGCAGTGCGGGTCTCCGTCGAGCGCTTGCGCAGCGAGTGGACCTCCGCCTGTGCGTCCTCCAGCTGGGTCGTGAGCGTTTTCACCTTGTGCTCTGCGTCCAGCAGGTCGGTTGAGATTTTGGCGTTTTCCGATTTCAGCCGAACCTCGGTCTCAACGCTGGCGCGCGAGCTCTCAATGTACTCGGCCATCATGCGGATGCTGGTCTGGCTCTCGGCAGCGAATGCGGCCATTTGGTCAAAGGTCTGGGTGAGCCCGCCGACGCGGCCTTTCAGACCATCCAGCTGGTTCATCTTTTCCTGCATTCTCAAGGCGAACGGCGACAACTGTTCCACGTTGGAAGACGTGTCCTGGTCTGGTGCCTGTTCCGTTACGGTCTCGATCTTCTGGTCCAGGCCGTCGCCGGGGCGCGAGGATTTCGAGAAAATGCCCATTCCGTGCTCCTGAAGTGCCGCGAACGTTATTGGTCTCGCGGGATACGCAATACATTAAGCCTTTTTTAACCCAATTGGAGGGGCCGTACAACGACTCAGACGGTGACGGCCACATTACACCGGTCAGCGTTACCGTAAAAAGAAGGATATCCCCGGCATTTTAGCCAAAGTGCCCAGATGGTTAACGCATGAATTCAGGTACGAGGTCTTGGCTTTACGGATGCTTATCCGCAAAAACACGTCCCTGAACAGGGTAATCACTCAGACGCCCGGCCGTCAGGCAATGTCCACGTAGTAGGCAATGCCTTCATAACTGAATTGACCCATGGTCTGGGCGCTGTCTCATTCCGCGTCAAATGCGGTGTAGAAATGGTTACCGGTCTCGGTGTTGAAGAACCGGTAGAGCGCCGTGTTACTTGCCGTATCACCGGCATAGGCCTGATATGCAATTCCCTCATACACAAAGGCTGCATTGTTGTTGGTGACGTCTTCCCGCTCAGTTTCGCTTGCCGTGTAAAAATGTGTTCCGGTCTGGGTGTTGTAAAAACGATAGACGTTCACAAGGCTTGACAAGTCCGTACTGGAGTTTGCGGACAGAAAAGCGACCCCTTCGTAGGAGAAGGAAGACGCATTTGCGATGACAGAATCCCGTTCCGCTGAACTCGCAGTATAGAAATGCGTCCCGGTATCTGTGTTGTAAAACCTGTAAATCGCATTTTCGACCGTTGTCACGACCGGCGTCGTTGTCGTCGTGGTGTCCATGTACACGTCGTTGCTGGCGATGTTAGATGTCAGCCACGATTCATGTCCGGCGACCGAAGCCGCCGCCGCGCTGGTCGAGACAATGCCGACCACACTGACGTCATTGCCGCTGCCGGTGAAGATCGGACCGCCGCTGTTGCCTGAATTGATTTCCAGGAAACTGGTGTCGACATAATTGTCGACGGCATCCTTGTAGGCATAGCCGCTGTCGAAGGTCAGATTGTTTCCGTAGCGCCCCGGGAAGCCGAGCACGCTGACATTTCCGCCCGTGTAGCTGTAATTGATCCCGAACCAGCCATAAATGTCGCCGGCAGCCTCGCTGAGAGAGAGAAGGGCGATATCTTTTTCCGCGCCGCCAAGCGTAAAGGCCCTGTTGTCGCCGCTGTAGATCAGACCGTCATTATCGGGATCAAAGTCGGTGTAATAGTTGTAGTAGGCGGGCGTATAGAAGGTCGGATTGGAATCGTCCGGGTCGTAGGAGAAGTAGATTTTTACCTCATCAGCCAATCCGCCGAGCGCCGTGTCGTAGATGGAATGGCTGGCGGTGAGAACGTCATTCCGCCCGACAAGAACACCGGAGCTGACGAAAGACTGGCTGCCCCAGGTCGCGACGATAAAGGCAACTGCCTGTCCTGGATAACTGTCGTCGTTCGCTTCGTATGACATGTCTTGGTCCGATTAAGTCTGCTGATGGTGCGGATTGTACCGTTCTATGAACCCGGCAGGGCGTGTTTTCTTCCCGTTGAGGTCGTTATATCCGCGCCTGTGCGTTACTTTCACAGATAATAGCGTGGGTGTTAACAATCGCTGTAACCTGAAACACAGTTTTTACGGTGCGGGATCTATTAGGGGACGTTTTTTGGCCGTTTGCTTGCCGCCAACCGTCACTTGAGATGGATTTGCGCCAGACCGTGTCCCCAGAGCATGTCTCCCCCAGACAGCCCGGCCTGATGCAAATAGTTGAAGTGCACACTGTTTTTGCCTTTATTAAACCTCAATTTTCCGCTATGGCATGGTCATCGATATTGCTGACGAACTTTGTATCTGCGCAGGCGACTGCGAACTGAACGATCTTCCCTCTCAACGTCGACTTCACGCATGGATCGCAAAACGCGGACCTTGCATCACTTTATGACCGATTGAAAGGACATCGTTATGACCATCGGTACCGTTAAATTCTTCAACTCCACCAAAGGCTACGGCTTCATTCAGCCGGAAGACGGCGGCAACGACGTGTTCGTCCACATCTCCGCTGTTGAGCGCGCTGGCATGGCAACTTTGAACGAAGGCGACAAGGTCAGCTTCGAAGTTGTTCAGGACCGCCGTTCCGGCAAGTCCGCAGCCGACAACCTGTCCGCTGCCTGATAAGTTCTAATTGGGCGGCGCGGCCACGAATACCGCGGCGCGACCCCGAATAAGACCATTTAAGGCCGGAGCTTTGTTGCTCCGGCCTTTTTTGTTTGTGTGTCTGTTCCATCCCACCCGGAATGTCAGGTCCGCGGTTTCATGGCCGCCGCAATCCGTTCGTGCAGATCCTTCACCCGGTCCCGGTCGTAACCGGTCAGCGTACTGCATTCTGCCTCACTGATGGCATGGGCCATATAGTTCAGTGCATTTGCCAGAATGACGAGGTCGTCTGCCGACAAGGGCGGGGGTGTTGGCTGATTTGTCATTGCGGAGCCTTGGCTGGTGCGTGCCGGTTTGCGGCGCGCGTTATGCGACGTGTTACGTAAGATTATCATAATAGGTCTTGCCGTCATCCGGGCGGAAGGCTGTTCCGCAATCGGCCGGTTTCAGATTGGTGATGATCACGGTGCCGGTGGCAGCGTCCCAGTAGCCGTGCCTATATTACTGAGCGCCTTGTTGTCGGATGGCGCGTCCAGAATGCCCTCAAGGAATGTTGCGAAGTCGTCGGCATTTGCAATCGTGTCATCAGGGAATGCCAGTCCCGCGATCACCTCTCCTTTTACAAATTCGCCGGAGTGTTTTGTAAAGGCATGGCCGTGGGCGATGTCTGTTGCAAAACCGTGGTTTGTGGTTGCCGTGCAATTGTTGTCTGCCAGAGCGCTACCAGGTGCGGCCACAAGGCAGGAGATCGCCAAAAAGAGGGCAGGTAGTCCGAAGCGCTCGTGCGCGCGGGGGATCAGGTCGCGGATAAGCCGGAGCATGGGTGTGTCCTTTCGTGTGAAACGTTCCTGTCCGCCGGCGGCCCGAGACGGCGTCCGGCAGTGTTAAGGACACTTTGGCGCGGGAAATGTGACCGGGCGGCGCTGCAATGCGGTCTTCGAGCCAGGAGACGGCACCAATCAGAAAACGGCAGCACAAAAGCCGCCGCGAGGATTTCCTCCGGCGTCTTGCTCGAGATACCTCCCGTTGGTCACAGGAGTGGCGGGGCGCGTCAGGCTTTGCCTGCGCAGCAGATGTAAAAATACGTTTCTTCGGCAAAGGCTGGTACGCCCCGCCCGGGCCTTCAAGAGGATCCGGCTTGCTCTTCAACGGACCAGCGGGAGATTTGTCTCGTGTTCTCGTATCAGGAAAACACCCGCCCTCCACAGTCGCTGGCGTTGTTCAAGGCGCGGCGGCAACTGCCTGCCGCCGTCTCGCCCGGATCCTTGTCCGGCGCGCGGATCGTTACCCCGCCGCCCCAGACCAGCCCGGCCTGCTCCCTTCCGAGGGACGGTCCCCCGGAAAGCCTATGTGAACAGGCACGCAAGAAGTATACGGGCAGGGGACGGGGGCGTGGATAAGATTTCTGAGTGTCAGGAGGTGGCTAAGGATTGAGCCTTACCAGACTGGCTGCAGGTTCCATGCCGAGAAGATACCACAGGCTGGAATGTATCATTTATAAATATGTGATCTTAGCAAGCCTTCCCTAGATTATTAAAGTTGCGTGGGAAATTTTTAATAGTAAAAATTGTTTGATCGAACGATAGAAGTTTACGATTCGGAACATCAATCACAATCATGACTCCCGAGCAACTATT
>CALDSI010000249.1 GCA_937911395.1 uncultured Labrenzia sp. | reverse complement strand
TGTGGCCTACCTTCCGGCAAATCGCGTTGTCGGCATCAGCAAGCTTGCGCGCGTGGTGGAGGTTTATGCTAAGCGCCTGCAAATCCAAGAAACTTTGACTTCTCAAATCGCCGACACAATTCAAGAAGTACTACAACCTCGCGGCGTAGCTGTTGTAATTGAAGCTGCGCATATGTGCATGACGACACGAGGCATCAAGAAACCTGGCGTCTCAATGTTGACCCGAAAACTGCTGGGTTAGTTTCAAACGGATTTGGAACTCCGCAGAGACTTTTTGTCTTCGATTTCTGTGTCAAACGGAGGACTCGGATGATGTCTGAACAAAAGCCGTTTGTGAGCCGTGTTTCTATCGAACAGGTCGAAGAGGGGAGGCAACTTGCCCCGAAATTCGACGAGAAAGGCTTTCTCCCAGTCGTCACAACAGATGCCGCGACCGGGGAAGTCCTGATGATGGGCGTGATGAACGAAGATGCTCTGCTGCAAACGATCAAAACCGGAGAAGCACATTATTGGAGCCGCAGCCGCAAGTGTCTTTGGCACAAGGGAGCGACCAGCGGACTGATCCAGAAAGTGGTCGAGATGCGGATTGATGATGATCAGGATGCTGTTTGGTTGCGGGTTGCCGTACACGGCGGAGCCAGTTGTCACGTTGGCTACCGCTCGTGTTTTTATCGGGCGGTTCCAACTGGTTCGGAAGCAGCACCCCTGGAGTTGGACTTCACTGAGGCCGAAAAGGTCTTTGATCCGGTTGAAGTCTACGGTGATGCGCCGCACCCAACGCAGCTGTAACTGCAACCACGGGAATACTCCTTAGCTGGCGCTAGACCATAACTGTTGGAGTATTCCCAAGCTCACGAAGACTCTCGAGCCTTGATCTCGTCGCGCATTAAATGCCTTGAGTTCGTAGGCCTACCTGAAGTCGGTTCTTCTTCTTGATCCAGGCACGGCGCCTTAGCCCCATGCTGGAAATGGATCTTCCAGTTTTCGGTGAGCTTTGGATACTCCGGTCAAAGCACTGCCATGAAGGCAGGCATCGAGTGCGCGCCGAATGGACTGCTCATCCATCTCAGATCCGCCGATGAAGACGAGCTCCTGTCTGCGATCTCCCCAGGTGGAATTCCAGTATTTGCGTACAAACTCAACTGATTCCGGATCAAGTGGCCAGCGTTCTTTTGGGACGGCCGCCCACCAGCGTCCCAGACCTTCTGTGCGTGTGACCTTGCCTGCAATGGACAATTCGCCGAGCCATTCCGGCCGGGTGGCGATCCAGAAATGGCCCTTTGCCCGAAACACGCCCTCAAAGCCTTCGCTCAACAGCGTATGCAGTTTCACCGGATGGAATGGACGGCGCGCCCGGTAGACAAAAGAACGGACGCCATACTCTTCGGTCTCTGGCGTATGATGTTCGTAGTCGTAAAGCTCCTTCAGCCAGAGCGGATGAGCCTGAGCCCGCTCTTAACTGTAAAGGCCGGTGTCGAGGATAGTGTCGAGGGGGGCGGTTC
>CALDSI010000248.1 GCA_937911395.1 uncultured Labrenzia sp. | reverse complement strand
CTTCATCGAGATGAAACGGTTGCGGGTCAAACTCTTCGGCAAATTCGATAATTTGGTCTTTGGTTGTGGTAACGCTGCCCAGTTCAAAAACCTGTCCGGGCTTGAAGTCTTCAAAATGGTAAATGTCTGGCATGAATAGCTGTGTGATTAGAGAGGCATAGCGCGGCAGGCCGCGCTATGAGGACGCGCAATCTTACCGATTGTTCAGTCGTAGTAAATCTCATTGTCGTCGAGATAGACATTGCTGGCTGCACAAATGTCGATGGCAATTGGTTCGTCGAGCACTTCGCTGTCGTCAGCGCCAAGCCATCCGATCTGGAAGACCTGATCGCAATTACCTGTGTCAGCATTGAACGCGGCTTGCGCGTTTTCACCGGGCATCAAGGCATCGCCCAACCAGTTGTCGCTCCAGCCGTCACCGCCATTTGTGTAGAAGCCGACGACAACATTGCCCTCAGTGTTGTTGTAAACTTGGAAATAGCCTTCTGAGCCCGTGCCTTGCGCAAAAGCAAGACTCGCGGCCAATGAAAAGCCCATTCCTGCCGCAGCAGATAAGAAATTCTTCATGGTGTCCCCCTGATATTCCAGTCATTTTTAGCATGACGCATGCATAACACGTTACTTTCGGCGGGGGCTCAAGAGAAAATGGGATTTTTGCTGACATGCAGGACACCGTTCCTGAGCCGTAAATGACCATGCTGTTGCAACCTTGCAATCATCACCTTGACGAAAAGAACCTCCCCGCACACTGTGGGACATAACCGGTCTTCGATTTTTGAGAACAGCCGGGTTGGTAACACTTCAAGTGGTCGGGCCCTCCATTCTGATCACGCTCCCATGTACTCCTGCCAAGAGGTTTACTCAGACCGATATGACCACACAGACTAAGCAAAGCCGTGGCCGGTCCATTTTGGCCGCGGCCAGCGGAAATGTTCTGGAGTGGTACGACTTCACTGTTTACGGCTTCATGGCCTCCACAATTGCTGTTCTGTTCTTTCCTTCCGAAGACAAAGTCGCGTCGCTCTTGTCAGCATTCGCAGTATTGGCAGTCGGATATGCAGCAAGGCCGGTAGGCAGTCTGCTGTTTGGGCACATCGGTGACCGCTTCGGGCGTAAACCCGTCCTGATCGCTTCGGTGATGACGATGGGTTTGGGATCAGTCGCCATTGCAGTGCTGCCGACTTATGAACAGATCGGCATTACAGCGGCTGTTCTCCTCGTCTTGATCCGGATCGCACAGGGATTATCAGATGCGGGCGAATACACGACATCTGGCGTGCTCATCGTCGAACAAGCTCCTGCAGACCGCCGGGCTTTGACCGGCTCCTGGATTGCGTTTGCGATGATGTGGGGCTGTGTTCTGGGGTCTGCCGTACCAACGCTGATCAGCAACCTTTTGACCAATGAACAGATGCATAGCTGGGGCTGGCGGATCCCGTTCGTTATTGGCGGCTTGATTGCTTTCTTAAGCACCGTTCTCCGGAGGCATCTGAGCGAAGCCACTCCAAAAGCCCAGGAGTGGGAATTGGGCTCACCTGTGCTGCATACCTTGAAGCGGTTTCCAGGTCTCATATTCGAGATGATGGTGCTCGTGATCCCGGTGTCCGTGATCTACTTTGTAATCTTCGTCTATGCCGTGACCTACATCGGCAGTGAACCCGGCTTCACATCCGCTGAAGCGCTGGACATCACCACCGCAAATCTCGTCATCATGGCCTTGTTTGTGCCGGTCTGCGGGTACATTGCAGACAAAGTTGGCCTCAGAGCCGCTTTGATGGGTGCAGCTATCAGCGCAATAGTGCTGGCCTTGCCCTGCTGGTGGCTGATGCTGTCAAGCAAGCTGGAACTGGTCTTTATCGGTCAGTTGGGATTGACGCTTGCCAGTACGGTCGGGTGGGCCTTGTCGATTACCGCTCTGACACAAATGGCGCCACAGCACCTGCGATGCAGTACAGTCGCTATCGGATACAATATCTGCTTGGCGGTTTTCGGGGGCACAACGCCTTTTGTGGCAACCTACCTTGTGCAAGAAACCGGTGACACGTTCGCACCTGCCTACTACATCGTGCTCGTTTCGATCCTGTCTGCAATCGTGATCTGGCGGATCCCGAAACACATTGCGCGGGCAGGGCCCATGTCTGTTGCGTCAGAGTAAGTGCTGCCTGCTCTAAAGCGGCCAGAACACAAGGATCGCCGGAATGCCGACAGCCAGAACCAGCACTTCCAGCGGAAGGCCGATGCGCCAATAATCGCCGAAGCGATATCCGCCGGGACCCATGATGATGGTGTTGTTCTTGTGTCCGATTGGGGTCAGAAAGGCACAGGACCCTGCAACGGCAACCGCCATCAAAAACGGGTCGGGATTGACACCGAGACTGTTTGCGATCTGAACCGAGATAGGGGCTGCGATCAGACACGTCGCGACGTTGTTCAGGAAATCGGACAAGGTCATGGTGACAGCCATCAAAACCGCCAATGTGACCCAGGCTGGCGCACCGGCCGTCAGAGCCAGAATGCCATCGGCAATGATCTGGGCATTGCCAGCCGCTTCAAAGGCTTGTCCAAGTGGGATCAGCGAACCGAGAAGAACGATCACTTTCCATTCCACGGCTGTGTAGACGTCAGATCCGCTGACGAGGCCGGTTGCCGCATAGAGGACGACGCAGGCAGCGAGCGCGACCGGAAGGTATGCGAACCCTGCAACAGCTGCTGCGATCGCAAAAACGAAGCCCAATATGGCCAGCCGTGCCTTGTTGCGCTGGATCATCCCCGTTGTTCTGCCTTCCAGCGTAAACACGC
>CALDSI010000247.1 GCA_937911395.1 uncultured Labrenzia sp. | reverse complement strand
CCGGGGGCGGCTGTCGGCCAGGACGGTTTTGGATATGCCGAAGGAGAGGCAGGAGCAGGGAAAATGAAGTCGATCGGCCTGCATTGTCGCCTGATTGGCCGCCCGAGCCTGGCCGCGGCTCTGAAGCGGGCCATAGAATATTTCCAAAGCCACGACGGTGTGTGGTTCGCGACCCGTCTGCAAATTGCCGAGCACTGGGCAAAGGAGCATCCGCCTATGTTGACCACGCCGCCCTCCGAGATGGACCAAGACGCTTTTGTTGCCGAGTTCGGCGGTGTCTTTGAGCACTCTCCCTGGATTGCAGAGGGTGCGCATGCGCTTGAACTTGGGCCAACACACGACACGGCGGCCGGTGTTCATTCGGCATTGGCGCGGATTTTCCGGTCTGCAGATGAAGAGAAACGGCTCGGCGTGCTGACGGCGCACCCGGACCTCGCAGGAAAGCTTGCGGCTGCTGGTCGCCTGACGGCTGAAAGCACTGCTGAGCAGGCTGGTGCCGGCCTTGACATGCTGACGGACGAAGAACGCGCGACGTTCACCGAGCTCAACGAGACCTATACAGGCAAGTTTGGCTTCCCGTTCATTATTGCGGTCAAGGACAACACCAAGGCGACGATCCTGGAAGCCTTTCACCGCCGGATCGACAGTGATCGGGAAACGGAATTCGCCGAAGCCTGCCGGCAGGTGGAGCGGAGCGCTGAACTGCGGCTTGAAGAGAAGTTCGCCGCATGAGCACCGCACTGACAGCCACCCCGATCTCACAGGATGCGATTGCTGGCCTCGCGGAGCTCATTGAGGCCAGTGGCACGCCGGACAAGCTCATCAATCAGGGCCTTTGCGGTCGGTTTCATAATCGTGCAGCGCTCAATATCGATGGAGAGGCTGGGATCAGCGTCTTCAAATCACAGTCGTTCGCTTTGCCTTTTCGGATGGAAATGATGGAGCGTCATCCGCAAGGCAGTCAGGCATTCCTGCCGATGCAGGAAGGCGAGTATCTCGTTGTTCTTGCGGAAGACAAAGATGGTGCACCGCATGATCCTCGCGCCTTCGTCGCGGGAGCGGGGCAGGGCGTCAATATTGGGCGAAACGTATGGCACGGCGTGCTTTGCCCATTGTCAGATCCCGGTCTGTTCATGGTCGTAGACCGTGTGACCGATGGACCAAATCTTGAAGAACACTGGTTCGACACCCCGTACACGGTCGAACCGGTCACAGAACCTGCCAGTACGGGGCTGGCCTAAGGCTACTATAAGGGAGGGACCCAATATGGCCGATACTTCGCTCGGGACGCCGGAACAGCTCCGCGATCCAGATTACACACCACCACTGCACAAGGCAGTTCCACTGGGGATCCAGCACGTGCTGGCGATGTTCGTCTCGAACGTTACCCCAGCGATCATCGTCTGTGGCGCGGCAGGTTTCGGCTTCGGTTCGAATTCGCCTGACTTCCCGCAGATGATTTACATGATCCAGATGTCGATGTTCTTTGCGGGGCTGGCAACGCTCCTGCAAACCATCACCATTGGGCCGGTTGGCGCACGTCTTCCGATTGTGCAAGGCACCAGCTTTGCCTTTATTCCGATCATGATCCCGCTCGTTGTCGGCAAGGGCGTTGACGCAATCGCCGTGGTCATGGGAGGCGTGATCGTCGGTGGTATCTTCCACGCGATCCTTGGCCTTTTCATCGGGAAGATCAGGTTTGCCTTGCCGCCGCTCGTGC
>CALDSI010000246.1 GCA_937911395.1 uncultured Labrenzia sp. | reverse complement strand
CACTCGCTTCGAGGTTTTCCTCGTTGGTGCAGCCAAGCGCGACATCCACATGGTAGTCCCAGGCCTTGGCAACAAAACAGCAAGCGTCTGATTGGCTGGCGAGGATCTGCTGAAGACCGGGGTCGTTCGACGCCGACCGTCCTGCCCGCTTGGTCATTCCGAAGGCAGTGAATTTCGCACTTTTTGTCCGCTTTTGGGAGAAGAACTCGGTATCGGCCGGATTCGCTCCTGGATATCCGCCTTCCACATAGTCGACCCCGAGCCGCTCAAGAAGTTCTGCAATGACGATCTTTTCGTTTACAGAAAAATCAACACCGCTGGTTTGCGCGCCATCGCGCAGTGTCGTGTCAAAAAGATAAATCCGGTCTTTGGTCATATCGCGTCCCGCTCGCCGCTCTCCATCGGCTGGCCAATTTTTATGGTCGATTTGTCAAGTATCGTGGTCTGGGTGTTGGTGGTTGCTGGCGTCTATTTCTGCGATCACATCTGCAAATTCTGGATCATCTTCCGGCCCGCCCGGCAACGCGTGCAATGTGTCAAAACCAGAGATCTTGTCGCGTTTCCAGTGTTGTTTGGTCACGGAAACGCGGCCGGGCTCATCAAATGCTCCGATCGCCAGCCCAATCAACGGGTAATCGCGATAGGCAAAAACAAGTGGCGTGCCGCACTGGCTGCAGAACCCGCGGTCGACCAAATCAGAGGACGCGTAATAACTTGGCCTCCCGCGGGTCCAGGTAAGGTCTTCGTGGCGCGCATCTACAAGTGGCGCGAAGAAATTGCCGAATGCCTTCTGGCACATCCGGCAATGACAGATGCTCGCTTCGCCAAGTGTTCCTTCAATACGGAAACGAACCGCGCCGCATTGGCAGCCGCCGGTGTAGGTCTCGGTCATCTGGCATCCCCCGGCCAGGCATCCGTATCCCGATCCGGATGCTGGTGGTTGCGGATGCCGGAAAATACGTCCTGAGCCGCAGCTTCTGCTTCTGCCGTTCGGGTCGGCAGAGCCGCAAGTCCATCGCACCAGGACAAGCGGTTTTCCAGTCCCAACTGGATTCCCGGAGCCACAAGATCCGGCTGATCGAGGCTCGCGATTGTGATGTCGATATGAGAGCCTTCAAACTCATAGGTCAGCGGGGTGCCGCAATCGCGGCAAAACCCGCGCCGAACGAGGTTTGAGCTTTGAAAGTAAGCTGGCTCTCCACGCGTCCAACTCAGGTTTTCAACGACGACAAGCGCTGCAAACGGGCCGCCGACCGCCTTTTGGCACATGCGGCAATGACAGATCGACGGGCGTTTAAACCCTTCCGCACAATAGCGAATAGCCCCACACTGACAGCCGCCGGATTTGATGTCTGTTTCTTCCGCCATCCGTTTTGCCTCTCCCTTTTGCTCTAACGGC
>CALDSI010000245.1 GCA_937911395.1 uncultured Labrenzia sp. | reverse complement strand
CCCGTATGATGATTTCGTTGGCCGCCTTTATTCTCGGGTCCGGGTTTGCGACCGCGCTTCTTCATTTGTGGGGGCATTTGCCTTAGCTGCAGCCGGTTTCGCTGATCCGCGAGTTCGGGCCGCAAGGGGCGTTTTTGCTAACCGCTTTGGTACTTGGGGGTATTGCGCTCTTAACCGTGTGGCTGGAGCGCCGCGCGCATGGGGATATCGCGCCGGCCCGTAAAACCGAATCCGTTCTGCAAGGCTCATGGTCACCGATGTTCGGTGCGGTCATGCTGGCGGTTGTCGGCATTGCGACCTTTATTGTGGTCGGCCGGCCATGGGGCATTACATCCGCCTTCGCCCTTTGGGGAGCGAAAGCATTTCATTTCATCGGGATACCTGTGCAAACCTGGCCGTATTGGACCTGGCAGAAAGGTGCGCTCGAAAACAGCGTCTTCAGAGATACGACGTCTGTCATGAATTTTGGGATCATTTTCGGGGCGATGGCCGCGGCCGCCTTGGCTGGAAAATATGCGCCGCTCTGGAAGCTTACCCGCCGCGACGTCTTGACGGCGATCGCCGGTGGTTTGTTGATGGGATATGGAGCAAGGCTCGCTTATGGCTGCAACATTGGAGCTTACCTTGGCGGGCTGGTATCTGGCTCATTGCACGGTTGGCTTTGGTTGCTATTCGGATTTATGGGGTCGATGGTCGGGGTTCGGGTGCGTCTGAGACTTGGTATGGGCTGAGACACCGACCGCAAGCCCCACACCTGATTGTGAGACGTGTGTGAAAGAGCCACTGGCTATTGTGCGCTCCACTTGATGTTTTACAGTGGAGGATTAGTCCTTGCGTTTTGTGTTTCCACTCCTGCTGACGGTTTTCCTGGGGCTTGGTCCCGTTCAAGCTGACAGCATTGCACCTCGTGAAGGGTGGCAGGTGCGCTCTACTTCCCAGTCCTACCAAGAGCTGGTTGACGGCCTCAAAGCAGCAGTGAAAGAGGCCGGCATGCTGGTTGTGACACAGGCAAGCGCCTCAGACGGTGCAAAGGGCAGGGGACTGACAATCCCTGGCAATCGTGTTCTCGGCGTCTATCGGAACGACTATGCGGTACGAATGTTGGAGGCGTCTATCGCTGCCGGCATTGAGGCCCCAATCCGGTTTTATGTGACCGAGAATGCGGACAAGACAGCGACCTTGTCCTGGAAAACGCCGAGTTTCGTCTTCGCGCCATACATGGATGAGGGCGGCGAAAAACTGGCCGGTCTGGCAGCAGAGCTTGATGGCGTCTTCCAAAGCATTGCTGACGCGGCTGTTGCTCCTCAGTAACGGTCTGTGGATTTGCGTGTTTGGAAGGCAGGCATGACCAGTTTTTGTGCTTGTCACCCCGCTGATTCTCAAGAACAATCTGAATGTGTTCAACGTGAGAAAGGAGGTGTGCCCATGTCTAGTGAGTATCGGAATTTGGCCCTTGTATCTGGGCGGGATGGAACGGTGCTGGAGCAGCCTCTGGTATCGAGCGGTTTCGCCGGGATGTAATCCGGAACAAAGGTCAAACGATCTCATGGGAGGGCCGCTCGGCGGCCCTCTTTTGATTCTGGAGGATCAAATCAAGCCAACCGCCTTGCGCACATCTTCATCGCGCAAAGAGCAGTCGATACCGCGATAGGTGTCTCCCGCCGGGGTGCAGAGCCAGCAGATCGTTTCGCCGACCCACTCGGCAGGGATGTGCACGGACGGATCAAGCTGGCTGACCGGATTGATCCCTGATGCCTTGATGTCGACCTGCATTTGTGTGGCAACGGTCCCTGGGCTCAGGCCCACCACGCGGATACCCTTTTCGCCAAATTCCTTGTCGCTGCATCGGGTCAGGGACAGTGCGGCGGCCTTGGACGAGCAGTACTGACTCCAACCCTCCAACGCGCTAACGGCGGCACCGGAGCTGATGTTGACGATTGTCCCGGATCCTTTTGCAAGCATATGCGGCGCAACGGCGCGAATGCCGTGGTAGACGCCTTTCACATTGATATCGATCACCTGACCCCAGGCCTCCGGATCGGAGCTTTCGATACGACTGATTGGCTCAATAACACCAGCATTGTTCACCAGAACATCGATTCCGCCGAACGTGTCGATCGCGGTTTGAACGGCTTTTTCAACATCGGCGTAGTTCGCAACGTCGCAGGTTATTGCAATCGCCTCACCGCCATTGGAGCAGATATCTTCTGCGATCTTTGTGATGTTACCGCTGGACCGCGCTGCAAGAACAACCTTGGCACCGTATTTCGCAAGGCTGCGGGCACCAGCCTCACCAATCCCGCGACTCGCGCCGGTTACAAGGGCTACTTTGCCTTTCAGATCAAACATTCATGAACCTCATTTTTTCGCCGCTACCGGCAGGTTTTTGTTGAAGGTGACCCTACTGCGCGGCGCTCGCGGAATAAACCGTCTCGCATCATGGATGCCGTGCAAAGACTTCATCAATTGGGAAAATCCGATGTTAAACCAACCACTCAATTGACATTTCATCTGCGCTCTTGTCGGGTGAAAATGTGTTTTTGAATACGTTGGCGGGCTGAAGCAATGGCAGAAAAATCGGATCTGCAATCGCGATTGCGTCAACTGTATTTTGGCCATTCAAACAGCGCGCGGATCTTTCGCTATGTGCTATTGGCCTTCGATATCATCACAATTGCGTATTTCATTGTGTCTGCGATCGCCGATCCGGACCGTCATCATCACGAAGTGGATTACGCTATCGCGGTGGTCCTCGCCATGGACTTCGTTGCAAGATTGATTGCGGCGGGCTCCCGCTGGCGATACCTGGCAAGCTTTACGTCCCTGGCCGATGTCGTGGTGCTGATCTCGCTAATCATCCCGGCGTTTTTTGAGAATTTTGCCTTTCTGAGGGTCATCCGCATGTTGCGTTTGCTGCGGTCCTACCACCTCTTGAAGGAGCTGCGCGACACGTCAAAATGGTTCCGCCGGAATGAAGAAATCCTCCAGTCGACAGTCAATTTGTTTGTTTTCATTTTCGTGATCACTGCTATCGTTTTTGTGCTGGAGCACGATCAGAACGAGAACATCAACAATTATCTCGATGCGCTCTACTTTACCGTGACAACGCTGACGACGACCGGGTTCGGCGACATCACCATGACCGATACGGTCGGACGACTGCTGACGGTCCTGATCATGATTTTTGGTGTGGCTTTGTTTCTGCGGCTCGTTCAGACTATTTTCCGTCCCTCGAAGGTCAATCTGCCGTGCCCGGATTGCGGATTGAACCGTCATGACCCGGATGCTGTGCATTGCAAGCATTGCGGACGTATGCTCAACATCCCGACGGAAGGAACCTGGGACTAGGCCGTGTGGACGAATTGGAGATGCATTTCGCCGGGATTTGCATCGTTCAAG
>CALDSI010000244.1 GCA_937911395.1 uncultured Labrenzia sp. | reverse complement strand
CGGTTGTCGGAACGCTTTTCGTCCTACCGTGTTTCTTTATCGATCAAGGCGTTGAAGTGGGGCTCCAGGTCCTCGAAAACGCTTGGTACTTGTTGCTAGTTGGAAACGTGGTAGGCGTGGTCATTCTTGGCCTGATGATCAGCGAGGCCAAGAAGTTCTCCGTTGAGCACAAGGCGCTCAAATCCACTCTCTTTCTGACCGATCTCGCCCGGTCATCTGCTGGAATTGCTGTATGGCGCTTCGATATGGCTGCCAATCGTCTCACCTGGGACGATGCCATGTTCCGGTTGTTTGATGTCGATCCCGGGTCTTTCAACGGCGAATTTAATGACTGGGAGCGCACCGTTCATCCCGATGACGTCGATGCCGCCCGCCGGCAATTCCTGGAGGCGTATGAGAAGAAATCCGGGTTCGCCACCGATTTTCGGATCGTGCGCCGGGATGGCAGCGTCCGCTGGCTGGCTGCTCATTGTAATTTTCTTGAAGACGATGCCGGCAACGTTACTGAAGCCGTCGGAGTGAATTGGGACATCACAGACCGCAAGAAAATGGCGGACAGCCTCTCTGAGAGAGAAAAGGAAGCCCGCCTCCGTTCAGAAGAGCTGGAGGTCACCTTGGCATCGGTCGTACAGGGCGTCAGTGCGTTTGATAAGGATGGCAGACTGCGTTTTTGCAATGACCGTGCCGGAGAGTTTACAGGGCTTCCGCCGGAAAAGCTGGTGCCTGGAACGTCCTATCATGTTTACAACCAGTATCGGCAAGGCGCTTTTGTGACCGGATTTCCAGGAGAGGCTACCAAAACCGTTCCAGAGAGTGCCCAGCCTACCTCACACATACGCTCATTAATCCACCTGTCCAACGGCCGGATTCTATCTTTTTCCGCAGCTCCGATGCCGGATGGCGGATGGGTTGAGACCTATGAAGATGTCACCGAGAAAGTTGTTGCAGATGAGCGCGTCAAAAAGGCCGCTGAAACGGATAACCTGACCGAACTGGCCAATCGATTGTCCTTCCGGGAGACTTTGGATCACGTCGTAGAAAATGCCGGGAATGCCGATGAGGTGTCGCCATCCCTTTTGCTCATTGACCTAAACGACTTCAAGGCAGTGAACGACAGTCATGGCCATGTCGTCGGCGATCGTTTGCTGCAACACGTTGGCAACACCTTAAAAGCGGTAATCGAAGGTGGGGATCTTGCTGCCCGTTTGGGCGGCGATGAGTTTGCACTTGTGCTCAAGCCGCGCGCGGAGGAAGACATCTGCGAGATTGCCAACGCTCTGTGTGCGACTTTCGATCTGCCCGTGAATCTCGACGGGCTCATGGTTCAGAGCGGACTGAGCGTTGGTGTGGCACTCATCACCGTGGATGGTGCCGGCGCTGAAGAAACACTCTCACGTGCTGATCTGGCGCTTTATAAGGCCAAGCAGGAGAAAAGATCCGCATACCGGGTCTTTGACGCCGATATTGCGCGGGAAGATGCAGAGCGGAAGCGTACGAAGAACGCTCTGATCCGCGTGGTGGAAAATCAGGGACTTGATGTTTTTTGCCAGCCGATCCTGAACTTGGAAACACATCGGGTTGATCACTTCGAGGCTTTGGTTCGCTGGCATCAGGGCGAGGCAAGTTATGTCCCCCCGTCAAATTTCATCCCGCTGGCCGAAGAGATTGGCCTGATCGCGAAGGTTGGCGATTTTGTTCTGTCTGAAGTGTTGCGCTCCCTGGCAACCTGGCCGGACGATTACCGCGCCTGTGTGAATGTCTCGGTTTTGCAGCTTGGCGATGGACGATTTGTCGAACGAGTTCTTAGCGGTCTAAAAACCGCTGGAATTTCTCCGCATCGCCTGGAACTGGAGTTAACCGAAAGTGTCTTGATGTCCGCAGGCTCAGCTGCTCATGAGGATCTCAGAACATTGCGAGATGCTGGCCTGAACCTTGCCTTGGACGATTTCGGCATCGGTTTCTCGTCATTTGGCTATCTGCAGTAACTGCCATTCAACAAGCTCAAGATTGACCGAAGGTTCGTTTCGGAAGTTGAAAAAGACGAGGGCAGTGCAGCGATCTTGAGAACGATCGCGGCGCTTGCTGACAATCTTGAGATGAAGTCGACAGCCGAAGGCGTCGAAACGGCTCAGCAGTTGGGCGTGGTCAGAGCTTGCGGATGCCACTACGGTCAAGGCTACTTCATCGGTCAGCCAATCCCGCTTGAGGCTGTGCAACAGGCGTATTTTGAGGTTCCCAAAATTGCCAAGGCTGCGCTTAGAGCGGGTCGCGTTTAATCGTTTTCATTTGACCGAGACGATTTTTGTTTCTGGCGAGACGTGGTCCGCGCGGTGGTGCGGGGTACCATAAGCGGACCACAACAAAGCCAGAGGCAAAAATTGTCCGGCCCGAAGGGTGAACTTACTGAGCCCATCGGCCGCGTTGCGACGTTTGCCCGGCCAACCAGGCCGCGCTTCACGACGCGCCTTGCCGAATGAACTCAGTAAGCTCATCAAATGAACCCGATTAAATGCGACCCGCTCTAACGCTTGAGTACGTTCATGTAGGCAAAAAAAAGCCGGGTCTTAAAAGACCCGGCAGTTTGAATTGATTCACTGTAACCAGTGGAATCACCTTCCAGAGGGGAACAGCTGGTCGAGGCATCACTGGGAGGAGGACGTGATGCCTGTGTGACCAACAGTGATGCCTATATGCAGTGCACAAGCTGCTTAAACAAGAGGCAGCGACGCAGATCTGCTATGCAAATCGCGCAGGGCTTTGATCGTCCACGGATTTATCAGTTTTTTGAGTGGGTTACAGGCTTAGGGTCACACCAGGCACCCGCGCACGAGCGTCCGGTGGGTGGATATCTTGTTACGACTATAGCTGCGGTTGCCTTCAACAATACATGATCTGAAGCCGCAATGCTCATCACAACAGCATGCTGCAGAGAGCTTCCCGAAGAAACCAGAACTTCAGGAAAGACAGCTGCGGCGTCGCCGTTTCGAGTGATTCTCAGTGTGAACGATGCTGGTCGCTCGGGGGCTTTCTTCTAGTACACCCAGTTTTGGGCGTTCTTCAAAAGGAACTCCCGGAATGCCGTGACCCGTGCTGTGTTCTTCAGCTCCGACGGATAGACGAAGTAGGTATCGAAGGACGGCACCTTGTCTTCCTGGTCTTCAAGCACGGGAACCAGGTTCCGGCCATTGTCGATGATATAATCTGGCAACATCGCAATACCGGCGCCTGTCTGAACAGCGCGCTTGATCGCGATGATGTTGTTGACCTGGAGCACTGACTGCCGCGGTTTGCCGTCCACGCGGCCGGCTGTCACAAGCCAGTTCATGGAGCGCAGATAGGCAGGGGCCTGCTCGCCGAATGTGATGATGCGATGATCATCAATATCTTCGATCGAAGAAG
>CALDSI010000243.1 GCA_937911395.1 uncultured Labrenzia sp. | reverse complement strand
CGCTATCGCCGACAGATCATAACTGGCACCTTCGTCTTTTCTGGCCACCAGTTCCGAAAGATCCGCCGCGCCGGAAATCAAACCCATCAGATCATGGCCAACTTTGCTGTCCAATGCCGTCAAGTTCCAAGCCTTTTGACCTTCGACCAGATAAACGCCCTGTCCTCCAGGCCCGGTTCCCACAATGAAGCGCATGATTTCCTCGGTGTTAACGAATACCGCCTCACTTTGACGACGTTTTTTTAGTTTGTCAAATAATATCGATTTTTTTATGCTTGAACAAAATTGGAGGATAAAAATGCCCAAATGGCACGAATATAAACAAATCGCCAAAGACCGCGGTGCGCTCGCACTGGAGCTTTATGTCGTCAATACAAAGCCCGTTGGCCCCGACGTGGACATACCCGGGACCTTGCCTGATCACCTCGCCTACCAGGCGCAATTGGAAGCATCAGGCAGTCTCGCCTTTGCTGGCCCGGTCTCCGATGAAACCGGCGAAGAAATGCAGGGCGAAGGCATGATTATCTATCGAGCTTCTTCGCTGGAGGAGGCACGCGCCCTGGCAGATGGCGACCCGATGCATGCGCGCGGGGTACGCAACTACACAATCCGGCGCTGGATGATCAATGAAGGCAGTTTCACGCTGTCGGTCGGTCTTTCGGCGAAAAAAACGAGTTTCTCATAGGCAGAGATCGGCTGGCGCCGCGCAAAGGACGCGGCGCCATCCAAAGGCTCAAGAAACACGGGACTTGAAGAAGGAAGAAACGAAACCATTGGGAGGAAACGATGTTTCGGACACTGATTTCTGGATTGCTGCTCAGCGCAGGCGCCCTAGTGGCGCAGTCCGCGCATGCAGAAAACTGTCTCAAAGTCACCTTAACCGGCACCCAAGGCGGACCACCTGTCTTTCAAGGACAGGCGGGTGCCGGTACTCTTGTTCAGTACGGCTCGGAAGAAAACAAATGCAACGACATGCGCTTGCAGTTCGATACCGGCCGTGGAACCACACAACGCCTGTCCCAGGCCGGTGTACCGGTCGGCAAAATCGATGCGATTTTCCTGAGCCATCTGCATTCCGATCACACTGAGGGCCTTGCAGACATGATGCAGCTGCGCTGGCACTTTAATTCTGGCGGGCCGAAGGTTGATCTGGTGTGCAGTGAGGAAACCAAATCTCCGCTTGGCTTCTCCTTAAGCTGCGAGCGCTTTGCCACACATATCGGAGATGCCTTGATCAACTCCGGTGAAATCGCCCAACGGCTTGCTGAAAACAAAAAACGCCTTCCCGGCGGCCCGGCCGACCTGATCAATGTCAAGGACTTCAAACCTCAAGATGAGGCCCAAGAAGTCTGGTCAAGAGGCGACGTAACAGTCAGCGCCATCCGGTCAACGCACATCCCAGGACATGCTTCTTATCGGGTGGACACCCCTGCCGGTAGCGTGGTGATCGGCGGTGATGCGGGCAATGATGTGCGTAAACCGCCGCGGGAAACATCGACATCAGGTCAGGTCGAAAAGCTGGCACAAGGTGCGGACATTGTCGTGCATTCCACGATCCACCCGGTCATGGGGCCAGACGGTGGCACAGGCTTCCCACCACCGATTTACATCCGGCAAAGCAATGCGACGGACCTTGGACATCTTGCCCGCAGGGCCGGGGTAAAACACTTGATGCTCACCCATTTGATCCCGCCTATTGGCGCCCCGCGCCAAGGCCCATACAAACTCCCTAAAGGCGCATTGACCAACGAGGACTATACCGGAGCCGTGGCCGAAAGCGGCTTCGACGGCACCACGATTGTTGGCCAGGATCTTGTCTCGTTGACACTTCCGGTCAAAAATTGACCGGGTCAAAAGTCCAAAATGAAAAGCCGCTCCGAACGCTTCGGGGCGGCTTTTTCGTCACTGTTCCTGTACGATTTCAAAGGCGGCAAACGTTATGAAATTCAAACCTCTTTGAGGGCCCTGTCATCCTCAACCCTGCGCATAGACATCTGCCGAGTAACAATTTGCCGGCGAATGAAAGCAACAAGGAACGCTGCTGTCAGGATCAAGACAATGGTCGGTGCCGGCGCACTGTCGATGAAGAAACTCAAATACGTACCGGCGAGCATGGAAAGCATGCAAACAATCACGGACACCCAGAGCATCGTGCTGAATTTCCGCACAAGCAAAAAAGCGATTGCGCCCGGCGCAATCACCAACCCAATGGCAAGGATCAGCCCGGTCGCGGAGAGGGTTGCAACGATCGTCAAGGAGAGCGCAGCCAGCAGGCCATAGTGAAGCAAATTGACCGGCAGCCCGGAGGCCTGTGCCTGCGCAGCATCAAAGCTGTGAAGGACGAGATCCTTCCATTTCAAAACCAGACCACCTGCAACAACAAGTGAGATGATGCCCGCGGTCCAGAGGTCCTGATTTCCAACACCAAGCATGTTTCCAAACAGAATGTGGTCAAGGTGAGCATTGGTTTCGACGGCCACATACAGCACGATCCCAAGCCCGAACATGCCGGAAAAGACAACGCCCATGACGGTGTCCTGTTTCACGCGGCTGTTGTTCGAAAGATACCCAGTTGCCACAGCGCACACCATGCCGGCAGCAAAGGCACCCAGGATCAAGGGAAGACCGACGATGTAGGCCAGCACAATGCCCGGAAGAACGGCATGACTGACAGCGTCGCCCATCAGCGCCCATCCCTTCATGACCAAAAAACAGGACAAAAGCGCGGTCGGAACCGAAACAAGAACGCAGATCAGGAATGCATTCTGCATGAATGGGAATTTGAACGGCAGAAGAAGAAAATCGAGATCCATCACTGAATTCCTCTACCGCGCGGTGCTGGCAGCACGGTATCAGGAGGCCGATTGCGGAGCGCTTCTGATGCTTTCCGACGCGCGGCCAAAAGACCGTGTTTTGGAGCAAAAACAAAGGCGGCAAGAAAGATCAAGGTCTGCAGTACCACGATGATCCCGCCGGTCGCTCCATCCAGAAAATAGCTGATATAGGCACCGGAAAAACTGGTAACGGACCCGATCACAACAGACAGTGCGATCAGTCTCGGAAACCTGTCACACAAAAGATAAGCAGTTGCACCCGGCGTGACCACCATAGCGATCACAAGAAAGGCACCGACCGTCTGCATCGCCGCCACAACTGAGGCAGAAAGAAGTATGAAAAAAACAGCCTTCAAGAGCCCTGGCCGCAGGCCAATGGTGCGCGCGTGGTTCTCGTCAAAGAACGTGACCATCAGATCCTTCCACTTGAGCAGAAGCACGCCGAGCGACACGAACCCGATTATCGCAAGCTGAAGTGTGTCTTCCGGTGTGATGGCCAGAATGTTGCCCATGGTGATGGTCTGGATCGACACCGACATTGGATTGACCGACACGATAAAAAGGCCCAGTCCGAAGAATGAGGTAAAGATCAATCCGATGATCACATCGACTTTCAATCCGGACCGTTCCGACAGGAACAACATGGCACCGGCCGCGAGCCCGCCAGCAATGAAAGCCCCGAGAGCAAACGGCAATCCGAGGATATAGGCGCCGGCGACACCCGGCACGACAGAATGCGAGAGAGCATCGCCAATCAAAGACCATCCCTTGAGCATGAGATAGGCAGAAAGGAACGCACAAACGCCGCCGACGAGCGCGGACACCCACATGGCGTTGGTCATATAGGCGTAGTTGAAGGGCTCAAGCAGAGTTGCAATCATGGCCGTTTCTCGGCCGTTTGCGTTTCATCTCCATATTGAACAAATGGGCGTTCATCATCGGTCAGGATGGTCACCTTCCGGTCATCCCCGTCCGTGTGCAACGTCTGATCGCTAATGGTGAAATGCCGGAGAACGCCGCCAAAAGCCTGCTCCAGGTTCTCACGGGTGAACGTCGTTTCGGTGGGGCCAAAGGCCAGCACTGTTGCCTTGACAAGCACAGTGCGGTCACAGAATTCCGGTACAGAACCGAGATTGTGAGTGGAGACCAGCATCACACGTCCCTCTGCCCGCAATTCTCCAAGGAGTTCAATAATCTGCTCCTCGGTTTTAACGTCGACGCCCGTGAACGGTTCATCTAGCAAGATGACTTGGCCGTCTTGTGCCAATGCTCGCGCAAGAAACACGCGTTTTCGCTGACCACCAGACAGTTCCCCGATTTGGCGCTTCCGGTAATCCTGCATGTTGACGCGGCAGAGCGCTTCGGCAACTGCATCGTGATCGGACTGTTTGGGGCGGCGCAAAAACCCCATGTGGCCATACCGGCCCATCATGACAACGTCTTCAACCAGCACCGGAAACGACCAGTCTACTTCTTCCGACTGCGGCACGTAGGCGACGAGGTTTTTGCGAAGCGCTTCTTTGACGCTCATGCCCAGAAGTTGAATGGTTCCCTTCGCAGCTGGCACAAAGCCCATGATTGCCTTGAAGAGGGTTGATTTACCGGCCCCGTTGACGCCGACGAGTGCGGTGACCGTGCCACGCGGGATCTCAAAACTGGCGTTCCAAAGCGCGGTATGGCCATTGCGGTAGGTTACGGTCACATCCTCTGCGGAGATCCCGATATCTGACACCATGCTTGTCGATGCCAACTCCGGCTCCTCGATGACCTTCAACATTCAACAAATCCAATCATTACAAAATCCGGTCCGCCGGGGAAGAGCCGCGGCGCTAAAAGGCGCCGCGGTTAAAAATCAGTTGGTCGCGCTTTCCAATCCTTCGGCGACCGTTGTTGAGGTCACCCTCAAAAGGTCGAGATAGGTGGGCACCTGCCCGTCGGCTTCGCTGAGTGAATCAACATAAAGCACCCCGCCATAGCTCGCGCCAGTTTCCCGAGCGACCTGTTCAGCAGGCGCTGTATTAACCGTGCTTTCACAGAAGACCACCGGGATATTATTTTCTTTTACGCCATCAATAACCGAGCGGACCTGTTGCGGTGTCCCGACCTGATCGGCATTCATCGGCCAGAGATAGAGTTCCTTCATGCCGAAATCGCGCGCGAGATAACTAAAGGCACCTTCACAAGTCACAAGCCAACGCTTGTCTTCTGGAACTTGTGCGATTGTCTCACGAAGTGGCTCGATCACGCCGCGCAACTGCTCTTTGTAGGCTTCCGCGTTCTTTTTATATATGTCCGCATTGGCTGGATCTTGGGCTGAAAATGCAGCTGCAATGTTGTCGATGTAAATCTGCGCATTGTTGAGGCCCATCCAGGCGTGAGGATTGGGCTTGCCCTCGTAGGATCCGCTTCTGATTGAAATCGGATCAATGCCGTCTGTCAGTGTCGCCGACGGAATATCGCCGAGGTTTGACAGAAACTGTTCAAACCAAAGCTCCAGATTCATACCGTTCCACAGAATTAGGTCGGCATCGGAGGCTCGTACTATGTCCTGCGGCGTTGGTTCATACCCATGAATTTCAGCGCCGGGCTTGGTGATGGACACCACCTCGGCCGCATCACCGGCGACGTTTGAAGCCATGTCGGCAATGACGGTAAAGGTCGTCACAACCTTCATTTTGTCCTCTGCCCAAGCGCCTTGCCCGGACATCATCGCGACCGCTGCCACAGCAGCAAATAAAGCAGTCTTTTTCACTGAAACCTCACACGTGAAGCGTTTAATCCTGATGCAAGTGATATTGCAACTCATTCGCAAGTGTCAAGCTTATTGCGAATGAGTTGCATTAAAAACTGGAAACTTGGCCTGAGCCACTTCTTCACTTATCCTGAACTCAGGACACTGCTTCATTTTTAGAACGGTGTTGAGTGGGAGGACGCTTGAAATGATAGTGACGCACGAGCCGTGGCTCGTGGCACTTTCCCTGATAATGGCATTTCAGGGCAGCTTTGTTGGTTTGGGTTTGGCCGTCCAAGTCCGCACGTCGACAGAACCCCGTCGGCGTCTGCTATTGGCTGGAGCCGCGCTCACACTCGCATTGGCAATTTGGTCAATGCACTTCGTTGGTATGCTCGCCGCCCGCCTTCCTGTCCTGACAGACTTCCTTGTATTGCCGACCCTTCTTTCGTTCCTCGTCTGTGTGCTTGTTGTTGGGATCGGCGTGTTTGCGGCCAGCAATCGGCAACTGACGCCCGTTCGCCTTGGAATCGCTGCCTTTGTCATGGGGGCTGGGATATGCACGATGCATTACTTGGGCATGTATGCCTTGCATCTGTCGTTGAGTATGTCTCATGACACGGCTTATGTGCTGGCCAGCTTCTTGATTGCTTTCAATGCCTCGGGCCTTGCACTCTGGCTCTTGTTCGGCCCCGGACGACGACCGCCGATGTTTGTCTCTGCGGTCGTGATGGCGCTTGCGATCTCTGCCATGCATTACATTGCGATGGCCGGTTTGACCGTTGAACCGATTGCCTCTCCAACAACCTCATTGGCTCCTGCTCTAAACCCGGGAACCCTTGCAATTCTGGTCTCCTGTGTGGCTGTTTTGGTCTCCGGCCTGTTTCTACTCAAGCTTGTCCCGGAACAGCCTCTTAGAGGAGATGAGGCTCACCATTTCGATGATGATCTTGTTCTACAAACTGCTGCACCAGCGGGCACTACGACGGCTGAAGCTGTACCCAAAGTGTCCTCACCTGCCAATCCGGAACAGATTTCCAAACGCACAGCTCATGGCTTGCAGTCCGCCGCCAGTCCCGTCCGCTCGCAGAAATTGACGGCAAAAAGAATGCTGCCAATCGAACACGACGGCCAGAAGGCGCAGATCGCTGCAACAGAGATCGTAGCCATCCATGCAGACGCGCATTACACGAAGCTGTTCGACGGATCGCGAGAGTATTTCTGCCCCTTGTCCATAAGCGAGGCCGAGCGCCAGCTGGACAGTAAAGCCTTTAACAGGGTCCATCGCAGCCATATTGTGAATCTGGCACGGGTTGCAACCTTCAAGAGGTCCGGTGACGGCGGCCTTCTGGTCTTGCAAGGCGACGCCGGGCAGACCGTACCAGTCAGCCGCTCCCGCTGGAGCCGTGTCAAATCCCAGCTCACGGCGATGTCAGAGGCCGAAACACCGGAGCCTGACCCAGCGCCCGCTCAATAAAGCGCCGAGCTAGGGTATATTTACGAACAATTCTCAGTATGCAGCGCAACATAAGTGTGCATGAACCGTAGTTCGTGAAAACAACCGTTTTTTCAGGCATTACCCCGAGGACTTGGGCGGAATAAAACGCCACGATTTCATAGGAAATTGAAATCATTGAACATTCCCCCGATCTCTCCGAAGAAAAATATCGATATTTTCACAAATAACGTCAATATTAGTGACGTAATTCGTGGCAGAACAGACGCAATCCGTGCAAACCCCTAGGTCATTTGTGCAGGCTATCTTGAGAGTGCACCGCAGCAACTGCGACCCTTACGTAATGATGCGACGTGTAGGAGAGCGCCGCGTTTTGACGCAAGGCCTCGCCCGGGTTCCGGACCAGGCCCAGCCAATTTGGCTGAATGAGGGAGGAGAAAGACGTGATCCCTGGTGAATTCACATATCACCGGCCAACCACTGTCACACAAGCAGTGGCGATCCTGGCCGAACACGGCGATGAAGCCCGGCCGCTTTCGGGTGGCCACAGCCTGATCCCAATGATGAAACTGCGCATGGCCGCACCGGAGCATCTGATTGACCTCGCCGGTGTCGAAAGCCTCAAGGGCATCTCGGAAGACAGTGGAACCATCGTCATCGGAGCGATGACGACCCAACACGAGATGATCCATTCGGAGTTGCTGGCAGAAAAAATACCGATCATACGGGAAACCTCCCTGCTGATTGCCGATCCTCAAATCCGGTATCTCGGCACGCTCGGCGGAAACGTTGCAAACGGCGATCCGGGCAACGACATGCCCGCGCTGATGCAATGCCTCAATGCAAGTTATGTGTTGACCGGTCCGGACGGCGACCGTGAGGTTCCTGCGCGCGAATTTTACGAAGCCGCCTATTTCACAGCCTTGGCGCCGGAAGAAATCCTGACCGCAGTCCGGATTCCCGCTCCTCTAGCCGGCCACGGCTACGCCTATGAAAAGCTAAAACGGAAGGTCGGTGACTACGCCACCGCCGCCGCAGCGGTCGTCCTGACAATGAACGGCGGCACCGTCGCATCCTGTTCCATAGCCCTCACCAATGTGGCCGACACACCACTCTTTGCCGCGGAAGCGAGCGAAATCCTGACAGGGTCCGCTTTGGATCCGGAGACCGTGAAAAGATCTATTGCAGCGGCGGAAGCCATCACCGAACCGGCATCTGATGGACGTGGTCCTGCCCAATACCGCACAAAAATGGCGGGCGTGATGCTGGAACGCGCTGTGGCCCGCGCAGTTGAGCGCGCAACCAGCTAACCGGGGACGAGGGAGAAAAAAATGAGCGATATTGAACAAATCCCGGTCACCATGACCGTCAACGGAAAGAAAGTGCAGCGCTTCGTTGAGCCGCGCACGCTTCTGATCCATTTCCTGCGGGAAGATCTCGACATCACCGGTCCGCATATTGGTTGTGAGACTTCCCATTGCGGGGCCTGCACAATCGAAATGAATGGCATGTCGATCAAGGCCTGCACGATGTTCGCAGCCCAAGCCAATAACGCAGAACTCACGACCGTCGAAGGCATGGCCAACCCGGACGGCACCTTGTCTGCCTTGCAAGAGGGCTTCCGCCAGATGCACGGTCTCCAGTGTGGCTACTGCACACCGGGCATGATCATGCGGGCGCATGTTCTCCTGAAGGAAAACCCGAACCCAACGGAAGACGAAATCCGAATGGGCATCGCAGGCAACCTTTGCCGATGCACTGGATATCAGAACATCGTCAAGGCCATCCAGTATGCCGCAGCCAAGTTAAACGACACTGAATTTCAGGAGGCTGCAGAATGAACGACATGACCCCGACACGGGAACAGCGCGAAGCCGCCCTTGAAGGCATGGGATGCAAGCGCAAACGCGTTGAGGACATTCGCTTCACGCAAGGCCAGGGCCAGTACGTGGACGATGTCAAATTACCGGGCATGGTGTTCGGTGATTTTGTCCGCTCGCCCTATCCGCACGCAAAGATCACCAAGATCGATGCTTCAGAAGCGCTGAAGATTCCGGGCGTGATTGCCGTTCTGACGGCGGAAGACCTGAAAGGCGTGAACCTTGCCTGGATGCCGACACTTGCCGGCGACGTGCAGATGGTTCTGGCCGATGGCAAGGTGCTCTATCAGAACCAGGAAGTCGCCTTTGTGGTGGCGGAAAACCGCTACATTGCGGATGATGCCATCCAGCTCGTTGAAGTCGAGTATGAAGAGCTGCCGGTTCTGGTTGATCCGTTCAAGGCCATGGACCCGGACGCACCTGTCCTGCGGCCCGACCTTGAAGGCAAGACCGAAGGCGCTCACGGGCCGCGCGATCACCACAATCACATCTTCAAATGGCAAGTGGGCGACAAGGACGAAACCGCCAAGGCATTTTCCGATGCCGACGTCACCATCAAGGAGATGATCTCCTATCACCGCACACACCCGTCACCGCTGGAGACCTGCCAGTGCGTTGCCTCCATGGACAAGGTCAAGGGAGAGCTGACGGTTTGGGGCACCTTTCAAGCGCCACACGTCATCCGGACGGTTGCCTCACTGCTGTCCACCATTCCGGAGCACAAGATCCACGTGATCGCGCCGGATATCGGCGGCGGCTTCGGCAACAAAGTCGGCGCTTACCCCGGCTATATCTGCTCAATCGTTGCGTCTATTGTCACCGGCGTCCCGGTGAAATGGGTCGAGGACCGGATGGAGAACCTTTCCACCACGTCCTTTGCCCGCGACTATCACATGACCACGGAGATCGCTGCGAAGAAAGACGGCACCGTTACCGGACTGAAAGTGCACGTCCTCGCTGACCATGGCGGTTTTGATGCCTGCGCCGACCCGTCCAAATGGCCCGCCGGGTTCTTCAACATCGTTACCGGCTCCTATGACTTCCCGACCGCGCATCTTGAGGTAGATGGGGTCTATACCAACAAGGCACCGGGCGGGGTGGCATACCGCTGTTCCTTCCGAGTGACGGAAGCGGCCTACTGCATCGAACGGGCCATGGACATCCTAGCACAGAAGCTCGAGATGGACCCAGCCGATCTTCGCATGAAGAATTTTGTCAAGCAGGAACAGTTCCCATATCAGTCGGCACTTGGCTGGGAATATGACAGCGGCGACTATCATACAGCCATGCAGAAGGCGATGGACACCATCGGCTACCGCCAACTGCGCGAAGAACAAAAAGCCAAACAAGAGGCCTTCAAACGCGGCGAAACACGCGAGGTCATGGGCATCGGCATTTCATTCTTTACCGAGATTGTCGGCGCCGGTCCGTCAAAGAACTGCGACATCCTTGGCGTTGCCATGTTCGACAGTGCGGAAATCCGTGTCCATCCGACAGGCTCGGTGATCTCGCGCATGGGCACCAAGTCCCAGGGCCAGGGCCACGAGACCACCTGGGCCCAAATCATCGCGACCGAGATCGGCATCCCAGCCGATGACATCATGGTTGAGGAAGGCAACACGGATACGGCGCCTTATGGTCTCGGGACCTACGGCTCGCGGTCGACGCCGGTCGCAGGTGCTGCTATCGCGCTTGCTGCGCGGAAAATCCGCAACAAAGCCCAGATGATCGCGGCGCACATGTTGGAAGTCTCCGAGTACGACCTGGAGTGGGACATCGACGGGTTCCAGGTGAAAGGCAATCCGCAGGCCCGCAAGTCGATGAAGGAAATCGCTTGGGCAGCCTACAACGCTCCGCCCCCGAATATGGAGCCGGGTCTTGAAGCTGTCAGCTACTATGACCCACCCAACATGACCTATCCGTTCGGCGCGTACTTTTGTGTCATGGACATCGACGTCGACACGGGCGTTGCCAAGACACGGCGGTTCTACGCGCTGGACGATTGCGGCACCCGCATCAACCCGATGATCATCGAGGGGCAGGTGCATGGCGGTCTGACGGAGGCCTTCGCCATCGCGATGGGTCAGGAGATCCGTTACGATGAAATGGGCAATGTCATGGGCGCATCGTTCATGGACTTCTTTTTGCCGACAGCCGTGGAAACGCCGCATTGGGAAACCGATCACACGGTCACCCCGAGCCCGCATCACCCGATCGGCGCCAAGGGGGTCGGCGAAAGCCCGAACGTCGGCGGCGTTCCGGCCTTCTCCAATGCGGTCAACGATGCGTTCCAGTTCCTTGGCTCAACACATATCCAGATGCCGCATGATGCTTGGCGTGTGTGGCAGGCGGCCAAGGACCTTGGCGCACACGGCTAATATCGACCGATCAAAATCTCCCTCCCGGGACCGGGAGGGAGGCAATTCAAGGACGACCTCATGACAGTGACAGATGCGTTGCAGGCCGAGGATCTGCTTCTGCCGATCAATGCCCCTTCTCGGCGTGTGTTCGAAATCGCCGTCGCGAATGGTCTTGTTGTCTGGCCGAAACCGGTCAACGAAAAATCCGAAAAGGCGCTGGTGTCCAGCTGACTGGCCCGGCCGAAACACCCATGACGACCCAGACAAAAGACACGCTCGCCGAAGCGCTCGCTGCCACCGGATATGTTGCAGATGATGGCCTCGCCATGGCCCTTCTCCTCACCGAGATGCTGGACAGGCCTCTTCTTCTGGAAGGGGAAGCCGGGGTTGGCAAAACGGAAGTCGCCAAGGCCCTCGCAAAGCTGGACGAAACGGACCTGATCCGCCTGCAATGCTATGAGGGCCTCGACCGCTCCGACGCCATTTACGAGTGGAACTATCAGCGCCAGCTCCTCGCCATCAAGGCACGAGAAGGTGTCGGCGATGACGCGGAAACCGTCGAAGAGGCGGTGTTTTCCGAGAAGTATCTTCTGGAACGTCCCCTTCTTGCTGCGATCCGCCAAGACAAGGCGCCGGTCCTTCTGATCGATGAAGTTGACCGGGCCGACGAAGAATTCGAGGCGTTCCTGCTCGAACTCCTGTCCGACTTTCAGGTCTCCATTCCCGAACTTGGCACCATTGAAGCCACAAGCATTCCCAGGGTCATCCTGACCTCGAACGGAACACGGGAGCTGTCCGATGCACTGCGCCGCCGGTGCCTTTATCACTATGTCGATTACCCGGACACCAGCCGCGAAGCGCGCATCCTTTTGAGCCGGGTGGAGGGACTGGACACTGCCCTTGCCCTGCAAATCGCTGAACTGATGGGAAAATTGCGCAAGGAAGACCTGACAAAGGTGCCGGGCGTTGCCGAAACAATCGACTGGGCGGCTGCCCTGGTCGGCCTTGGCACAAAAAATCTTCATGAGCAGCGTGAGACGGTTTTCGACACGCTGGTCTGCGTTCTGAAGACACGCGAAGACCAGGCCCGCATAACTCAAGAAGTCACCGACCGGCTTCTTGGAAAGGTGGCCTGAGCCATGGCCTCTGTCCATCTTGACAGCCATGACGATCTTGGCGCTGCAGTCAGGGTAAGCCTCGCCGGGTTCGTGCGTTCCTTGCGCGACAGCGGATACAAGGTGGGTCTTGGCGAGACGGAAGATGCAATCCGGCTGCTTCGTTCCGATATCATCAAACGTCCCCAGAGGCTGAAGGAAGCGTTCCGGGCGCTTTTTTGCGGCCGCTTGTCGGACTGGACCAAATTCGATGACGTGTTCGATGCCTACTGGCTCGGACGCGGTGTGAAATCAGGCATCAAGGTCTCCGGCAGCAGTTCCAGGAAGACCATGAAAACCATCCGCGAGATGGTTGATGCCCAAGGCCCGCGTCAGGAGACCATCGCAGGTGATGTCGACCGGGTTCCGGGCGAAGAGGACGAGCCCAGCGACGAGGCACCGTCAGGACGCCGGGAGGGGGCCAGCATTGCGGACCACCTCGGCAAGACCGACTTCCGGAACATCCATGACCCGGAACAAATGGCCAAGGCCCATGAGCTGGCGGAAAAACTCGCCAAAGCCATGCGGATCCGCCTTACGCGACGGGACAAGCAAAAGCGCAAGGGTCCGCGGCTCGACTTGCGCAAGACGATCCGTCACTCGATTGCCCAAGGCGGCACACCCATCGAGTTGATCCGCAAGGGCCCGCGCGCGCGCCAGCTCCGTTTGGTGATCCTTCTCGATGCGTCCGGGTCGATGAGCAATTACACCGGTGTCTTCACACGGTTTGTGCACGGGCTCGTCGACAATTTCCGGGAGGCCGAGGCCTTCCTATTCCACACCCGGCTTGTCCATGTCTCGTCCGCACTTTCGGAACGGGATGCAACGCGCGCCCTCGACCGGATGGGGCTGATGGCCCAGGGCATCGGCGGCGGCACGAAGATCGGCGAGGCGCTGGCGGACTTCAACAGGTTCCACGCTGCCCCCGTGATCCACTCACGAACCTGCGTGATGATCCTGTCCGATGGCTATGACACCGGCACGCCGGACCAGCTCGGCGAAGAGATGGCCCGCCTGCGCAAACGCTGCAAGCGGATCGTCTGGCTCAACCCCATGATCGGTTGGGATGGCTACGAGCCGGTGACGGGCGGGATGCAGGCCGCCCTGCCCCATGTCGATCTGTTTGCGCCGGCCCATAACCTCGAAAGTCTGGCCGCCCTTGAACCTTATCTTGAACGCCTGTGATGCGATGGGAGAGACACCGATGAAACACTCTGCCCCTGAAACACTGAGCGCTGCACACCAAGCCTCGGCGAGCGAGGTTTCCGCTTTGGCGGAGCAACTTCGCAAAGATGCAGAACCCTATGCACTGGCGACTGTCGTGCGAACCATTTCGATGACCGCAGCAAAAGCGGGCGCAAAGGCCGTGATTGCCGCTGATGGCCATATTGCAGGCGGATGGATCGGCGGCGGCTGCGCCCGATCCGCCGTCATCAAGGCTGCGAAGGCAGCCATTGAAGACGGCGAGCCAAAACTGATTTCCCTCCAGCCGGAAGACCTGCTGGCTGAACTCGGCGTTGAAGCCGGAGACAACCGGCAAGGAGTCCAGTTTGCCAAGAACATGTGCCCAAGCCAGGGCACGATGGACATCTTTGTCGAACCGGTTCTGCCGCGACCGAAACTTGTTATCCTAGGAGCGAGCCCTGTGGCCGTTGCCCTCGCACGGCAGGGCCCGAACATCGGCTTTGAGTGTATTGCTCATGCCCCGCTCGAATACCTGAGTGCATTCCCAGAGTTTTGTGATCTCAAAGACGGTTTTGACATCCCTGAGAACAGCAATGCCGCGCGCTATCTCGTGGTCTCCACACAAGGGCGCGGTGATTTGGCGGCGCTTGAGTCCGCCCTTGCTGCGAATTCGAAACACATCGCCTTTGTCGGCAGCCACAGGAAAATCGCCCACCTGAAGGCCAAGCTGCGCGAAAAGGGGATCCGCGAGGAGAGCCTTGATCGGATCGACGGTCCTGCCGGGCTCGACCTTGGTGCGATCACGCCTGAGGAAATAGCCCTTTCGATCCTTGCCGAACTCGTGATGGTCCGCCGCAAGGGCCAACGCGGAGCCGACGTTCATCACATTTAAAATTACAGACGGAGTATAATTCCATGCAAATGACCGACAGCCAACGGATCGAAGCGCCCCGTGAGACGGTTTGGGCAGCGCTGAACGACCCGGAAGTTCTCAAGGCATCGATCCCCGGCTGCGAGGAGTTGATCAAACACTCCGACACC
>CALDSI010000242.1 GCA_937911395.1 uncultured Labrenzia sp. | reverse complement strand
TGCTGTGCGCCGCAAGTCACCGCGACCCGGTCCGGATCCGCGTCCAGTCCATAGTCCTTGAACACGAGTACGCCTGTTTCCCTGTGGGCCTTCAATCCTTCGGAGGGCACAAATCCGTTGAGGCTCTCAATTCCCGCCGTTTTGGCCATGCGAACCAGCCCATCTGAAAGGCTGGGATTGAGAAACGGATAGGCAAAATTTCGTGCCAGATCACACGTCTCCGGTTCCCCTTCCTTTGGGATCAGGGGAGAAACCTTCTGGCTTTCCGGCGCAACATACGTTCCGCGGCCGGTTTCGCCTTTGACCAGACGCCGGCGCTCCGCCTCCGCATAGGCCCTGGTTACCGTGCCGAGCGTTATGCCGAGCTGATAGGCAAGTTCACGCTGCGGTGGAAGCCGGTCGCCCTGAGCCAGGCTCCCGGCCAGAATGTCCGCCTCCAGCGCATCTGCAATCGCAAGATAAATCGGCCCGGAAGCCGCCTCGATGTTGGGCACCCACATTGTCATGAGAACAATGTTATCATTGACCGATACAATATTTCAATACAGAGATTGCTTATACGCTTTTGTATCGATTGTATCGAAATTCTACGAGGCTCCCGAAATGGACACCGCCACACTGATGGCCTTCGCGGTCTTTGTTATCATCATGACCGGCACCCCAGGACCTGGAAACCTTGCTTTCCTCGCGATCGGAGCGAGTTCCGGGTACCGGACGGCATTTCCGGTCATCATTGCCTCACAGATCGGTGCGCTGCCTTTGAACCTGGCAGTCGCTTACGGGCTTGGCCACATCATGGCGCAGGGTGGCATCATCGTATCGGTATTCAAGGCTTTGAGCCTGACTTATATGGCTTTTCTCGCCTGGCGGATCATTTCTCTGACCATCCGGCCCAAGGGTGAAGCCACCCTTCTGACCTTCTGGGAAGGGTTGTTGATCCACCCGTTAAGCCCCAAGACATGGGCCATGAGCCTTGTCGCGTTCTCGACCTTCTTCGCGGGGAACGGACTGGATCTACATGCCAACGCCGCCATCCTGGCGACCGGTTTCCTCTTGGGCGGTATGGTCTTTCATTCGCTTTGGGCGCTGGTCGGTGTATCTATTCTGGCCCTTATTGGCGAAGGCCGCTTGATGCGCTCCATCACAGTTGTGATGGCGCTCACCATGCTCGCGGCGACTGTCTGGGCTCTGATGCTGTAACTGCTTACCCGGCACCGGTGTTTGCGGGCTGGTAGTTCAAGACACGGTGTCGACTTACAGAAAACTGCCAATAAAAAATTATATGTTTTCGTGGTCCCATGCGGTCTCGTTCCGATTTTTCACGGAGGTCGTTTCCGGTGGCGATACGGTCCTGGCTCTGGGTTGCGCTGTTGGTGGTCGGTATGTTGTCGATCGGACTGCCTACGCTTGGGCATCCTGCAGGGTCTGTGATCATCTTGGCGACCGATTACCCGCCCTTTGATATCGCAGAACCCGAAGATGGCCGCCTCGGATTTGATCATGAAGTTACCGTTGAAGCCTTCAAGCGCAAAGGCATTACGGCAGAGGTTGTTTATGTCCCGTGGTCCCGAGCGGTCCGTGAAACAGAGGCTGGCAACTATCCCGGACTTCTGACATGCGCCCATACCGTTGAACGTGCTGAGCACTTTCTTTTCAGCGCGCCTATCAGCCAGGAAGCCTACGGCGTTTTCTACCGGACAGGGCATCCGGTCGAAAACATTCGGAGCATAGCGGACCTTGCGGGCCAGCGGGTCGCCTCTGTTCTTGAATACGCCCCAAACGCGGAAATGGAGAGGCAAGGCGCACAATTGGTCAACATCGACACAGATGCGGACGGATTCAAGATGCTAGAACTAGGGCGAGTCGACATTATACATACCGGACAGGCGGCCGGTCAGCATCTCAAAAAGAAGCTTGGCTATCGCAATGAATTTGGTTTCCGATCCTTCGTTGTCTGGGACTATTTCTTGTGTTTTTCACGAAAACACCCTGACTCCGAGGAGTTGAGACAGGTGTTCAATGAAGGATTGGCGTAAATACGAGCTGACGGAACCTACGAAAGTATCCACGCCCGGTACCGGTAATGCGCTCCGCACTTAGCGGCGTTGCAGCCTGTCGAACTCAATGCGCCAGTTTTCTTGGAGGCTGTGCGGGCTTGGGCGTGTGTCCACAAGGCCAATGTCCCGTTTCAATGCCGCCGGCAATTCAGAGAGAACTGCGCGTTTGCGCCGATGGCCATACCATCCGGAAAACCAATCATGGATAAATCCGATTAATACCAATCTTGAGTGCAAACTCGATTTGGTACATTTACAGTCGATAGAAGTCATGAAAACCACTCGAATTTATATATGATTTCGAGATGTATCGCGTGTCGACTGTTGATTGACCAATGAAAATACAATAGATATGCATAAGGAGTTTTTATGCATGTTCGCCTCATTGCCCCCATTATCCGCTGTCCGGGCGTTCGATGCCGTCTCAAGACACCTCAGCTTCACGAAAGCAGGTAATGAACTCGGCATGACGCAGGCCGCGGTCAGCTACCAGATCAAACTTTTGGAAGAAAAACTCGGATTTTCACTGTTTGAGCGAAAACCCCGGAAAATTGAGCTGACGCTGCGCGGCCAACAGCTCGCAGATGGTGTAACTGACGCATTCGACCGGCTTCGCGGCACGTTTCACGACGTCCAGGAAGCAGAATCGTCCGAACTCGTGATCAGCAGCAACACGACGTTTGCCGTCACGTGGCTGTCGTCACGCCTGTTCGAGTTTCAAATCAAAAACCCCACCATTGCCGTCCGGCTTGTTCCGTTTGGCCCCTGGGAGAAACCGGCCTTTACCGATGGTGATCTGACAATCACCGCCTGCTATCAACCACCCAAGGGGTGCTATTATCACCAGCTGATCCAGGCCGAATTCACTCCGATGATTTCTCCGCTGCTTGCCGAAAGACTTGGCGGAATCCATGAACCTGCGGATCTCTTGAAGGCGCCAATCATCGATCCGGAAGACCATTGGTGGCAAACGTGGTTTGCCGATGCCGGCTTGCCAGATGTTGATCTTAGCCAAAATCCATCCAGCCGGATGGGCTCTCAGGCACTGGAAGCCAACCGGGCCATTGCCGGGCAAGGCGTTGCCATTCTCACCCCATATTTCGTGCGGGACGCGCTTGCAAACGGCCAGCTGATCCAACCTTTTGAGTTGGTCTCGCGGATTGAAAGCGAATCCTGGAACCTGAGCTACCCGATGCAAAGCAAAAACAGCCGGAAAATCCGGCTGTTTCGGGATTGGCTCTTCTCCGAACTTGAAAAAGACGGCCGCAAGCTGCCGTTCGGGCGGGAGCCGGAAACCGTCTGATCTTCGGGCTTACGGCGTGAACACTATTGTCTTGTTGCCAACAATCATCACGCGGTTTTCAAGGTGGTGTTTGACGGCGCGCGCGAGCACGCGGGATTCAATATCCCGGCCCCGCGCTACAAAATCATCTGCCGACAAGGCGTGACTGACGCGTTCTGCATCCTGTTCAATGATCGGGCCCTCGTCGAGATCCGGCGTCACATAGTGCCCGGTTGCACCAATCATCTTCACGCCGCGCGCATGGGCCTGATGATACGGCTTGGCGCCTTTGAAGCTCGGTAGAAACGAATGGTGAATGTTGATCACCTTGCCGAAGAGCCGCTTGGACAGATTGTCGGACAGCACCTGCATGTAGCGCGCCAGCACCACCAGATCCGCGCCGGTTTCCTTGACCAGCTTCAGGAGTTTTTCCTCCTGCTCTGCCTTGTTTTCCTTGGTCACCGGCCAGTGATGGTACGCAATGCCTTCATGATCGGCAGTTCGGGCGCTGTCCGGATGATTGGAGACGATGGCAACCACCTCGGCATCCAGCCAGCCAACCCGGATCTGATAAAGAAGATGCAGCATCGCATGATCAAACTTGGAAACCATGATGATCACTTTCGGCCGCTTGGCCGTGTCGACAAGCTTTGCTTTCATGTCAAAGCGGGCGATGACCGGATCAAGCGCCTTTTGGACGCTGTCCAGAGTTACGCCTTCCGGCGCGAGCATGGCAATGCGGAGAAAGAACTGATTGGTGGCGCGATCCCAGAATTGGTCGCTCTCCGCGATATTCGCGCCGAAATCGGCCAATTCCGTGGTGACGGCAGCGACAATTCCCGGCTTGTCCGCGCATGAAAGCGTCAGAACGTAATGGTGTTCCGCCATAATCTCAATCTCTCTACTCTGTCGGGCGTTGCCCGAATGTGAACCGCCCTGAAGGCGGTTCAGCCTGACAGAACGGAGATGTTTTTTTCTTCCAGGGCCGACACCAGATCCCGGACCCGGTCAGCATTGTCCTTCGCAACTGCACCATCGCGGTTCCAAAGGCCGTTCTCAAATCCGATCCGGGCTTTGCCACCGTTCTCGATCGCGTGCACCAGACACTCCGTTTCCCGGTGACCAAAGGCGCACACACCCCAGTCGATCTCATGATCGCTCCGGCGCGCTTTCAACCGATCCAGAAAGGGATACAGATCTTCCGGCGCACTTTCCTGATTGTCCGTATAGCGGCCTAGAACCAACAGAACCTGATGCGTAATGCCAGGAATACTGCCGTTTTCGACGAGGTCGAAGAACCGGTCAAGGTCCTCTGCACTGTAGAGGATATGTTGAACAGATACTCCTTCCTTCATGGCCCAGGAATAAAACTCTGCAGCCGTATGTGTGTCATCGTCCGGCACCATCTCGCGCACAGCAATCGACACCAGTGACGGCTTCAGCTCCTGGACCAGTTTGCGCTGGTCGTCCGGTGTGTATTTTCCAACAGCTTCGGTGGTGATTTGAACCTGCATTTGCGGCAATGCAGCATTCAATTCCGACAAGAGCGCCCGGTAGAAGTCTTTGTCCAGAACATGCGCCCCTGTTTCGTCGCGGACATGGGCATGGATTGCGCCAGCGCCCGCTTCGAAACAAGCCACGGCTGTCTCCACCGTTTCGGTGATCGACATCGGCAGGGCCGGATGATCCACCTTGGTACGCCGCGCGCCATTCGGCGCCACCATGATGAGTGGCAGCGCCTGAGGTTTGGTATCAAGGGCCATGATCAGAAGACGGCCTTGAACGCAGTTTGCAATTTATCTGCAATCTCCGAGATGTGCTGATCTTCCATGATGAAGGGCGGCGCCAGCAAGATGTGATCCCCTTTCACGCCGTCAATCGTGCCGCCCATCGGATAACAGATGAGACCGGCCTCGAACGCGGCCTTTTTCAGGGCCTTGTTCACCCCGCGTTTGGTGTCAAAGGGTGTTTTGCTCTCCCGGTCCTCAACAATCTCAATCCCGCGAAACAAACCGCGTCCACGGATATCGCCAACATAGGGCTGCTGTCCGAAAGCGTCTCTCAGGGTCGCATCCAGTTTGTCGCCCAGAGGATCAACCTGATCGACCAAGCCACCAGTGAGCTTTTTCAGGACGGCAAGGGAGGCAGCGCAAGCCGTTGGATGGCCAATGTAAGTGTGGCCATGCTGGAAGAAACCGGACCCGTTCTCGACGGCTTCGTAGATTTCAGAGGTGCATAGCATGGCACCAATCGGCTGATACCCTGCGCCAAGGCCCTTGGCGATTGCAAGAATATCCGGCGCTATGCCGTCCCGCTCACAAGCAAACAGGCTGCCTGTGCGCCCCATGCCGCACATCACTTCATCTAGTATGAGCAAGACCCCATAGTGATCGCAGATCTCCCTGATCCGCTTGAAATAACCTTCGACAGGCGGGACCGCGCCAGCCGTTGCGCCGACGACCGGCTCAGCCACAAAGGCCATGACATTTTCCGCGCCAAGGCGCTGGATTTCGGTTTCGAGTTCATTGGCAACGCGCCGTCCGTATTCGACGGCCGTTTCATCGTCCGCCCGTCCGCGATACTCGTAACACGGTGAAATATGAGAGGTTTCGATCATCAATGGCGCGAAGGGTTCGCGGCGCCACTGATTTCCGCCGGTCGCAAGCGCGCCAAGCGTGTTGCCGTGATAGCTTTGCCGGCGGGCAATGACCCGGTGTCTGGATGTTTCGCCTTTCTCCAGGAAATACTGACGCGCCAGTTTCAGCGCAGCTTCCATCGCCTCCGAACCGCCTGAAACGAAATACACCCGGTCCAGATTGCCCGGTGCATGTTCGATCAGAAGATCGGCCAGCTGTTCGGCAGGCTCTGAGGTAAAAAACCCGGTATGTGCGAAGGCAATCTGGTCAACCTGACCCTTGATCGCAGCGGTCACGTCGGGATCGCTATGCCCAAGGCACGATACGGCTGCGCCGCCCGATCCATCAAAGTATTTTTTACCATTTTTATCAATGATGTAACATCCATCGCCACCAACAGCGACAGGGGTGGATGCTTTGGTATGACGCGGAAAAACGTGAGACATGAACACGAACCTCACCAAGGGTGTATCGCGCCGGATTGTGCGCTTGATACATTTGTATCATGATTTTGCTACATGTGAAACATATGTTTCTTCGTCACGTTAACCATCTCTTTCATTAAATTTTTAATCAAATTGCTGGCAGTTGTGGGGAGGGGGCAAACACTTAGAATTTGCAAGGCTGTTTGTTATGCGTCAGCGTTTTTTAGCCTGGATAATGTTTTTGGGATTGTCCGTTGTTCTGGTTGGATGTGGATCGGTTGCCGGTGTCACCGGCATGGGTTGGGCAACGGCCTCCCATGGTGCGATCGACTACAACGACTCATCCTGGTGTGTTCCGAGAAAACTCAAAAAGGTCCTGAACAAGGTCGCCAAAAGGTATGGGCCTGTGAAGGTCCATTCCACCAAACGCTGGTGGTTCGAGAATTGGCGCAAAGGTGGTGCACGCAATTCCTATCACCTGAATTGTCAGGCTGTGGACTTTTCCGTCGGCGGCAACCCGTCGTCCGTACTGGCTTTCCTGAAATCCCAATCTGCAGTGGGCGGCTACAAGTACTATTCGTCAGGCTTTTATCACATTGACACCGGGCCACGTCGAACCTGGCAACCAAAACAAAAGGCTCCGGGGATCGTCACCGGAGCCTTGGTTCTTTCGCAGATCAAGTGAGTGCGCTACTTCAGTTCACCCAACTCCAGCGCCATTTCCCAGGCAACAGCGTCATACCCGATGAAATTCTTTTCAGCGCCTTCTACAATCGGGCGCTTAATGACGGATGGATTGTCGATCATGACGTCCAGCGCGCTTTTTGCATCGGTCACGCCCTCCTGGGTGGCTTCATCCAGCCGGCGCCAGGTCGTGCCGCGCTTGTTCAAAACCGCTTCCCAGCCGAACTCGCCCACAAACTTGGCGAGCTTGTCGGCATCAACACCGTCCTTCTTGTAGTCGTGAAAACTGTACTCCACCCCGGCTTCATCCAGAAACTTCCGCGCTTTCTTGACCGTGTCGCAATTCTTGATGCCGTAGACCTTCATGATGCCTCTTGCCGGTTTGAATTTCATTTGGCGGCACAATTACTTTTTGTTCTGAGTGTTTCAAGACCATCGCCCGACAATCCACGATCAGCCCGGTTCCGTCTTGACGCGGGCGCTTCAAGCTGCACTGTCGACAAATACGATCAGTCCACTTTTTCGCCAGGCGTTCAGACACTGTGACCGACCCCGCCATTCCATCAAAAGTGCCCGCAACCGCTGCGGATGCGGCATGGCCCAACCCCGGGCACGGCAACTGGCGCCAACGGCTGCGCCTGTGGAGCGGAATGGTCCTTTTCCTGTTTTGCCTCAGTCACTTTTCCAACCACGCGATGGGCATCATTTCCGTCAATGCGATGGAGAAAATGTCCCTGTGGCACTACTGGATCTGGCGCGGGCCGATCGGCGAAACCGTGTTGATCTCAGCAGCCCTCACCCATGTCGCGCTGGCGCTGTGGCGAACATCCAAGAGACGCACTTTGCGCATGCCGCCCTGGGAGTTCGCTCAGCTTGTACTTGGGCTTTACATCCCCTGGACACTCATCCCACATGTCATCACAACGATGGGGCTGGCGAAGGAATTCGGCTTTATCCCGAACTACCATCAGATGCTGACGATCCTCTGGCCGCAAAATGCCGTCATGCAATCCATCCTTTTGCTGGTGGTTTGGACCCACGCGATGATCGGGCTGCATTTCTGGCTGCGGCTCTACCCGTTCTACCACCGGATGAAGTACATCGCCCTGGCCGCCGCTATCGCATGGCCCGTGATGGCGCTTTGGGGGTTTGTCGAGGGCGCCCGGCGGCTGGCTCTGGCAAAGGACGTGACAGTCACGGTTACTAAAGATCAGTGGGCGTGGCTCTATACGCAGACCGGCAATATCAGAGCCATTGTATTCGGCCTGATATTCTTGAGCCTGTTTGTCATTGTCATCCGGTATCTCGCGAGCCGTGTGTCCAGCGGAATTTCGATTTCCTATCCAGGCGGCCTTACCGTTCGTGCACAACCGGGTGCATCTCTTCTTGAGATCAGCCGCATGAACGGAATTCCCGTCGCTTCTGTTTGCGGCGGCCGTGCACGCTGCTCGACCTGCCGTGTCAAAGTTTTAAACGGACTGGATGGTTTGTCACAGCCAAGCCCGGCTGAAACGACCGTCTTGAAGCGGATTGGAGTTCCGGAGGATGTCCGGTTGGCTTGCCAGATCCGGCCAGCGGCAAACCTTGAAGTTCAGCCCTTGGTGCCGGTGAAAGCAAACATGGTGCGGCAGGACCATGTTCAGGATGCTTATTATTGGGGGGTCGAGCAGGATGTTGTGGTCATGTTCGTCGACCTTCGGAACTTCACCAGCATGACCGAGGCGCAACTCGCCTACGACGTCGTCTTTCTCCTGAACCAGTACCTTGACCGGGTTTCAGCCGTGATCCGGGCCAAAGGCGGTTATGTCGACAAGTTCATCGGTGATGGCATCATGGCCATCTTCGGTATGGAAACGGGTGCTAAGACCGGTGCGCGCCAAGCTTTAAAGGCCTGCCGAGGCATTGAGCAGGTCATGGAAGCCCTCAACACAGAAAAAGGCCCGCAGTTCCGTGACACGATCCGTCTCGGTGTCGGCCTCCATCTCGGCCAGGCCATCCTCGGACGTATTGGCGCCGCCGGATCGGGCAAATCTGAAGGTGGGCTCACCGCGCTTGGCGACGTCGTCAACACAGCTAGCCGGCTGGAAACTGAAAACAAATCTCGGAACAGCTTCCTTGTTGTTTCTAAAGATGTTATCGACGCGGCTCGCGCTACGGCACCTGACGAAGCGCTGTACGACGTCAGCGTACGCGGCAAGGAAAAACCATTACAAGCCTTTGCACTTAAGCAGATGAATGGTTTATTGCTGCCCGGGGAAACGGGGGCAAAAGACCCCGTGTAAATAACCGGGGCGCACGTGCCAAACACTTTTACACCGCAAGAAATGCTGACGAAACTCGTGTCCTTCAACACAGTGTCAGATCGCAGCAACCTTCAGCTTGTTTCATTCGTCGAAGAGTACCTGTCCAGTCATGGAATATCGTCCGTGCGTGTACCGGACGAAACGGGTGAAAAAGCCGCCTTGGTTGCCACTGTCGGGCCAAATGTCGATGGCGGTATCGTTTTGTCGGCACACACCGACGTGGTTCCCGTCGACGGACAGAACTGGACGTCGGATCCGTTCTCGGCATGGGAGGATGGCGGCCGCCTCTACGGGCGCGGCACTGCTGACATGAAAGGGTTTGCAGCAACAGTTCTCGCAAAAGTGCCGGATTTTCTGAGCGCAAACCTCTCCAAACCGATCCACATCGCACTGTCTTACGATGAAGAAGTAGGCTGCTTTGGCGCGCCGCCGATGATCAAGGCGATGCTGGCCGGGGGGCCGCAACCAGCTGCCGTAATTGTTGGCGAGCCAACCAACATGAAGGTCGTTACCGGACACAAGGGAATCGCCGTTCTGAAAACCCACGTCCATGGGCATCCTGTACATTCCAGCCAGCTGCACCGCGGGGCATCCGCAATTTCCGCCGCTGTGAAACTGATTTCCTGGCTGGACGGGCAGACCGAAAAGAACAAATCCAAAGCAGATCCGGAGTGTCCATTCGAGCCGCCCTACACGACCTTGCATTGCGGCACGATCCAGGGCGGAAAAGCACACAACATCACGGCACAGAGCTGCGAATTCATGACAGATATCCGGTTGCTGCCCGGCGAGAACCTGGAAGACTGGATTGCTGCCTACCGGACATATGCCGCCGACCATGTTCTTCCAGGCATGCAGGAGATCTCAAAGGGCTGCCGGATCGATATCGATGTCCTTGCCATGGTTCCAGGGCTGGCCGAAGAAACCGACGGAACCGCAGAGCAATTGGTCCGGCGCCTGACTGGCGACAACGGCCGTCATGTTGTTGTCTACGCAACAGAAGGTGGTCAGTTTCAGGAGCATGGCCTGTCAACGGTGGTGTGCGGACCCGGATCGATCGACCAGGCACATCAGGCCGATGAGTTTATCGACCTAACGGAACTTGATAAATGTGCCAGTTTTCTGGATGACCTGTGTGAAAAAGTTTTGCGCTAATCGGAGAAATCCGATTTGATGCATTCCGCCAACGCTGTCATAATTGGCACAATTTACGACTTTCCGGTCGTAAAGAACAAATTGAACAACACCGAGTTCACAAAAGCGCTGAATAGCACTGAAGAGGGGACTATGAATACCAAAACCAAATTGATTGCTGCTGCTGTAGCAACGTTTGGCGTGGCATCCGCTGCGCAGGCGGAAACATTGAAGTTTGCGTTTCAGGGGACATTGAACGCCCTTGACCCGTACAGCCTCAACGAAACCTTCACGCTGTCCGCCCTAGGCAACACTTATGAAGGTCTGACCCGCCGCGGTGCAGACCTGCAGATCGAGCCGAGCCTTGCCGAGCGTTGGGAAGTTGTCGAGCCGAACCGCTGGCGTTTTTACCTTCGCCAAGGCGTGAAGTTCCACAATGGCAACGACTTTACAGCTGAAGACGTCGCCTTTTCCGTTGACCGTGTCCGTTCCGAAGGTTCCGACCTGACAACCCGCGTTCCGGGCGATGCCAAAGTCGAGATCGTTGACGACTATACCGTCGACTTCGTTCTGACCGGGCCGAACCCGATCCTGCACTATGAGTGGGACACGTTCTACATCATGGACAAGGAGTGGACCGAGGCCAACGACGCGGTCAAAGTCACCTCTGCATCCGACACCACACCAAACTATGCGGCGCTGAACGCGAACGGCACCGGCCCATTCAAGCTGGTCAGCCACGAGCCGGGTGTGAAAACCGTCTACGAGAAAAACGACGGCTGGTGGGATACAGCGGCTCACAACCTGACCACCGTTGAGTTCACTCCGATCGGATCTGATGCAACCCGCGTTGCAGCGCTTCTGTCCGGCGAGATGGATATGGTTTATCCGATCCCCATCCAGGACATCAAACGCATCAACGACAATGACGGCACTGTCGCCCTGACTGGTCCTGAACTGCGCACGATCTTCCTCGGCATGGACCAAATGCGCGATGAGCTGCTCTATTCCGACGTGAAGGGCAAAAACCCGTTCAAGGATGCCAAGGTTCGCAAAGCGTTCTACCAGGCCATCAACATTGAAGCGATCAAGCAGAAAGTGATGCGGAACCTTGCAACACCGTCCGCAATCATGATCTCTCCGTTCCTGTTCTCCAAGTCGGAAGAGTTCGAGCGCTATCCGTATGACCCGCAGGCTGCAATGGACCTTCTTGCAGAAGCCGGGTACCCGGACGGGTTCTCTGTCGGCATGGACTGCCCGAACGATCGCTATGTCAACGACGAAGCCATCTGTCAGGCTGTTGCTGCGATGCTCGCCCGCGTTGGCGTCAAGGTTGACTTGAACGCCCAGCCGAAAGCGAAGTACTTTGCCAAGATCCTGGCCTCTGGTGGTTACGACACATCGTTCTACCTGCTTGGCTGGACCCCGGGTTCCTTCGACAGCTTCAACGTTCTGTCCAACCTGATGAACTGCCGCGACGAAGCTGGCAAAGGCTCTCCGTTCAACAACGGTGGCTGGTGCGATGCGAAAATCGATGAGCTGACTCAACAGATCCTGGTTGAAAACGATCCGGCGAAACGCGACGACATGATCGCGGAAGCCTACAAGATCTCCCACGACAATGCCTACTACATCCCGTTGCACCAGCAGGGTCTGGCATGGGGCGTTGCGGACGACGTTGAGCTCGTCCAGCGTGCGGATAACCAGTTCCACTTCCGCTTCGTCACCAAGAACTAAGCGGTCCTAACAAAAATAGAAGCGCCCCCGGTTCCGCCGGGGGCGCCTTTTCTTGAAAACGTAAAGAGCCGAAATGATAGGTTTTGCAACACGTCGTTTGCTTCAAGCGATGATTGTCATGTTGGTGGTGGCGCTTCTTGCCTTCACCATGTTCCGTTTCGTCGGAGATCCGATCAACCAGATGGTCGGCATCGAGACATCCATCGAAGAACGTGAAGCGCTGCGCGAACGTTTGGGCTTGAACGATCCAATCCCGGTACAGTTTGCCCGTTTCATCGGCAATGCGGTGCAGTTCGACTTCGGCACCTCCTATCAGTTCAAACAACCCGTTTCCGAACTGTTCGCCAAACGCATCCCGGCGACGCTTGAGCTCAGTTTCGCCTCCTTTGTATTTGCGCTGATTGTCGGCATACCCATGGGTATTTACGCCGGGCTTAACCGGGAATCGGCCATATCAAAACTGTTTCTCTCGGTATCCCTTGTGGGCATATCCCTGCCCACCTTCTTCATCGGGATCTTGTTGATCTTCCTGTTCTCGGTCACGCTGCAGTGGCTGCCAAGCTTCGGCCGCGGCGATGTCGTCCAGGTCGGCTCCTGGTGGACAACGGGCTTCCTGACAGCCTCCGGTCTGAAAGCACTGATCCTGCCAGCAGTCACGCTCGGCATGTACCAGATGACACTGATCATGCGCCTGATCCGGGCAGAAATGCTGGAAGTCATCCGGACCGACTATATCAAGTTTGCCCGCGCGCGCGGTTTGCCGGACCGGCTGGTCCATTTCCGGCATGCGCTGAAGAACACCATGGTCCCCGTGATCACGATCACCGGTCTTCAGCTCGGGTCGATCATCGCCTTTGCCACCATTACGGAAACCGTCTTCCAGTGGCCGGGCATGGGTCTGATGTTCCTGCAGGCGGTACAGAACGTCGATATTCCGATCATGTCGGCCTATCTGTTGCTGACCGCTTTCCTGTTCGTCGCGATCAATTTCATCGTCGACATTCTCTATTTCTTCATCGATCCGCGTCTGCGGGTCGGACGGCCATAAGGAGACTTGACCATGGCTGATGTCTCCACATCGAACAGCGAGCCGAAAGGCCGCCTTGCACGCATCATCGACAGCGACCTGTTCCACTCCTTCCTCCGCTCGAAGGTCACCGTGGTTGCTGCCGTCATGACGCTCCTCCTGTTCCTGGTCGCATTCCTCGCGCCCTGGGTCGCCCCCCACAATCCGTTTGATCTGGCGACGATCTCCATTCTGGATGCCCGTGTTCCACCGGTTTGGATGGAGTTTGCCGACCCCCGCTTCCTGCTTGGCACCGACGATCAGGGCCGGGATCTGTTGTCCGGCATTTTCTACGGCATGCGAATTTCGCTCATTGTCGGTTTTTGTTCTGTCATCGCAGCCGCCATCATCGGCATCACCGCCGGCCTCGTCGCCGGCTATATGGGTGGGCGTGTCGATGCGATCATCATGCGGATCGCCGATGTCCAGCTGACATTCCCGGCCATTTTGATCGCGCTTCTGATTGACGGTGTTGCGGCGGGTATCTTCGGCGGAATCGACCGGGAAGTTTTCGCCTTCTACATCCTGATCGTAGCACTCGCGCTGTCGTTCTGGGTGCAGTACGCCCGGACGGTTCGCGGGTCGACGATGGTGGAAAAGAACAAGGAATATGTTCAGGCGGCACGCGTGATCGGCATTCCCTCGGTCATCATAATGGTGCGCCACATACTGCCGAATGTTATGGGTCCGGTGTTGGTTATTGCAACGATCAACCTGGCGCTGGCAATCGTCACGGAATCCAGCCTATCGTTCCTTGGTGTCGGCATGCCGCCTACACAACCATCTCTTGGAACTCTGATCGCCATTGGCAACGATTTCCTCTATTCAGGCGAATGGTGGATCGCTATTTTCCCCGGCATTGCGCTGGCATTGCTGGTCTTGAACGTAAACTTGTTGGGTGATTGGCTGCGTGACGCGCTCAACCCAAAACTGCGCTGAGGTACTTCCTGTGAACGTCCTAGATATCAAAGACCTTCGGGTCGAGTTCCCGGGCCGCAAATCTGTTTTTGTCGCGGTTGACGAGGTGAGCCTGAAAGTAGAAGCCGGTAAAATTCTCGGCGTTGTCGGAGAATCCGGCGCCGGCAAGTCCACTGTTGGCAATGCCGTCATCGGCCTTCTCCAAGAACCTGGTCACATTGCAGGCGGCCAAGTCTATCTGCACGGTCAGCGGATCGATGAACTGCCCTACAAGAAAATGCGTCAACTGAGGGGACGTAAGATCGGTATGATCTTCCAGGATCCACTGACTTCATTGGATCCTCTGCAGACTGTTGAAGCACAACTGGTGGAGACCATCCGCACACACCTTCCGCTTTCCGGCAAGGAAGCACAGCAGCGAGCGATCGAATTGATCGATGCAGTCGGTATTCCAAATCCGGCTGAGCGGATCAAACAATATCCGCATCAATTCTCCGGCGGCATGCGCCAGCGCGTGGTGATCGCACTCGCTCTTTGCGCCGAGCCTGAATTGGTGATTGCTGACGAGCCGACCACGGCGCTCGATGTGTCTATTCAGGCGCAAATTCTGGAGCTGATGAAAAAGCTCTGTGAAGAGCGGAACGTTGCAATGCTCGTGATCACCCACGACATGGGCGTGATTGCGGACATTACCGATCACGTTGCGGTGATGTACCACGGTGAACTGGTGGAGTATGGTGAAACCAATCAGGTCCTCGGCGCTCCAAACCACCCCTATACACAAAGCCTGATATCTGCCGTACCCCGGCCTGATATCAAAGTTGAACGCTTTCCGGTGGTCAACTACATCGAAAAGGCCGGCACGCCTCAAAAACACATCGACATCTCCACCCACTGGCTCGGCAAGTCCCGAGAATATGAAAAGGTGAATGGACCGCTTGTCCAAATCCGTGACCTGGAAATGCGATTTGAGACCAAAGGATCTGTCTTCCCATCGCAACGAGAGTATTTTCACGCGGTCAAGAAGGTAAGCTTCGACATCAACGAGGGCGAGACTTTTGGTCTTGTTGGCGAAAGCGGGTCCGGCAAATCCACCGTCGCGCGAGTGGTCACGGGGCTTTATCACCCGAGTGGAGGTTCAATCCTCTTCGGCAATACAGAATTGACTTCGCTGAAGAACCAACGCGAAACGATGGCGATGCGCCGCCAGATGCAGATGATCTTCCAGGATCCCTATTCGTCGCTCAATGCGCGTATGCGGGTAAAGGATATCATCGCCGAGCCGATCAAGTTCCACAAACTGGCCTCCAGCAATTCCGAAGTGCGCCAGATCGTTGACGATCTGCTGGATCATGTGGGTCTTGGTGCGGCTGCTGGCCTAAAGTTTCCGCACGAGTTTTCCGGCGGTCAGCGCCAGAGAATTTCGATCGCCCGGGCCCTCGCGACCCGGCCGCGCTTCCTGATTTGCGACGAACCGACCTCCGCATTGGACGTCTCGATTCAGGCTCAGATCCTCAATCTTCTGAAGGATTTGCAAGAAGAACTCGGCCTTACCATGCTGTTCATCAGTCACGACCTCGCGGTGATCCGGCAGATGTGCAACCGGATCGGTGTCATGCGCAACGGTGAACTCTGCGAAGTCGCGGACTGCGATCAGCTGTTTGAGAACCCGCAGCATGAATACACGCAGCAACTTCTCAATCTGATGCCGTCGATGGAACTGCTGTCTCGGGCCAATCTCGAAACAGCCTGACACCTCAGAGATTTACACTGTCCCGCCCTTCGCGGGACAGTACCTCAGACCAGGTAAGTGACTGTTTATGAGTCTTTTTTGAGATTCGCCTGAGTCGTCCACTTGACTCTCCAGACACCCCCGATTCCCGTTTGACCTCCCGGCGATAGTCACAGTGGACTCCGGACCCGGCAATTCTTGCCGCCGCTGTTTTTAAGACTTTTCTATTTATTGTATTCATTTGTATTCTATTGCAAATATTTTGTATTTCGAATTACTAAAAAGATTTTCTGCACTATAATATTATCTTTTCTGATCAATAATTTCATTCTTATTTCTTTTTCTTTATTCACTCTACTATTTATAATTTATTATTTTCTCTATTTATATTTCCTTTTCTATCAAAACATCTTATTTTTATTATTCTGTCTGATATTTTATTTCAATCCACTCGGCCAATTCATTGATATTCCTGACAAGGAGCAAAGCCGTCCCCTGTTAGAGCGTTCTAACCGCCAGATTGCAGCACCCATCGCCTGTACTGCATTTTCAAGCCGAAGCGACACCCGGCGTCGCGTGACCGGGAAAGCACAGGGAACGGGGATCAACATGCAACAGGCCGCAAAAAAGCCGGCTCTTTCACTGGAAGTCATCGGCAGGGCGACACTGATCGCAATCGCATCAATTCTTCTCGCCGTAGCATCAACGCATTCTGGCTCAGAACCAAACACAGTGTCCGTCATCAGCCTCTGCGCCATGTCGGTTCTGTTCTCAGCCACAAGTCTGGCTTTTTGTCCGGAAGCTGCGGCTGGACGGAGCTTGAACTATGCAACGGCACTTGTTTGTGGAGGCCTGTTGATTGCAGATCCCTTCCTCCCATTCATTTCAGCCGGGGAGATCACCCCCCATGCCCCTGCGTTTTCCGCCAGCATCATGATGATCCTGCGCGCACTCGCTGTTTGGGTCCTGCCGCCGCGGGGCGAGCGGAGCGGCCTCAAAGAAGCTTTCGCGTCCAGCCAACTCAGCTTCCTATGCGGTGCCCTTTGGCTTGGCGTGGATCCCGAACAGGCACCCGTTGCGGCTGTTGTCTGCCTGGTGCTCTCCTGGCCCTATCTCATTGACGGCATCAACGCCTTTGCAGACAAAGTCTATCTGGAAGCGGCCAAGGCCGCCGGGGTTCGGAGTCTTGGGACTGCTGCGTTTGCCAAGGTTGCGTCAGCCCGCGATATCGTCATCGACAAGGCCGCTGTCATGTCGGGACCAAACCTGACGGTGACCAATGTCATGGCTTTCAACAATGAACCCAAAACACTGCTTGCCGTTGCCGCATCGGCCGAAAGCGGGAGCGATCATCCTGTCGCAGATGCTTTGCGCCACCTGGCAGCACAATGGCGTGTCGACATCAAGCAGCCCGATCGCTGTGAGCACGCGCCTGGACTGGGCGCAGTTGCTTTGCTCGGCGGGCAAAGTGTCGTGATCGGCACGGCTAATCTGATGCAGAAGCACAAGATCGACAGCTTCACCGCCGATGCCATCGCCCGCTCGCTAGAAGCAGACGGCAAAACGGTTCTCAGGGTTGCTGTTGGCGGCCGGGTTGTTGGTGTTCTCGGCCTTGAAGGCACCTTGCGTCAGGATGCCGGTGTTGCTGCCTTTGCGCTGCGCGGGGAAGGCCTCGTGCCCTGGCTTTATAGTGGGGACAGTGAAAAGACACGCGAAGCCCTTGCCAACATGCTGGGCCTGGAGCCAGTTGCAGATCCGCGTCCCGGCGAAAGCGCAGCGGAAGCCGCACACCGTTCTTCGGGCGATCAACATCCTTTGGTGCTGACCTTGTCACAGGATCGGACATCTTTGGAGTTGAGATTTGTCCATGAGGCCGCAGAAGATAACAGTGCGCCCCAAACGGCGATCCTGGCTGTAAGTAACACCGAAGACATCGGCGCTTTCCCTGCACTTAAGGACCTTGCCATGCGACGCACTGCGCTCGCCGCCCACGCGCAACGGTTTTTGTCGGGCCTGTCGATCTTGTGTGGTGTTTGCGGTGGTTCGCTGTTGCTCCCTATGTCGGCGGCCCCTGTTCTGTTCCTTGTCAGTCTCACCGTCCTCTGGGCTTTCGCGCGTTATTCTGTTGCGGACCGGAAACAGGAAACAAACGCAGGGCGCCTGATCCCTGCGAGTTGATCTAATGCGCTTTACAAGCCTGTTCGAGCGGGTATTTATCGGCTCACACCCTCGGCCGTGAGGGAAACAGAGGGTAAGGCGCCGATGACACATACCAAGACACCGAATTTCCGTTCTGCCGCTTGGTTCAACAACCCAGACAACCCGGGGATGACGGCGCTTTACATCGAACGCTATCTGAATTTTGGGATTACCCGCGAAGAACTGCAGTCCGGAAAACCGATCATCGGCATCGCCCAGACAGGGTCGGATCTCTCACCGTGCAACCGCCACCACCTTGAACTTGCCAAGCGTGTGCGCGAAGGCATTCGGGACGCTGGCGGGATCGCATTTGAATTCCCCGTCCATCCGATTCAGGAAACCGGACGGCGGCCAACGGCAACGCTCGACCGGAACCTTGCCTATCTCGGTCTTGTCGAATTGCTGCATGGATACCCCCTTGACGGGGTTGTCCTAACCATTGGCTGTGACAAGACCACACCGGCCTGTCTGATGGCTGCCGCGACAGTCAACATTCCGGCAATCGCCTTGTCTGTTGGTCCCATGCTCAACGGCTGGCACAAGGGTGAGCGCACAGGCTCGGGCACCATCGTCTGGAAAGCCCGGCAAATGCTCGCCGCAGGCGACATCGACTACGAAGGCTTCATGGATCTTGTGGCCTCATCCGCCCCTTCGGTTGGCTATTGCAACACGATGGGCACGGCAACGACCATGAATTCCCTCGCCGAATCCCTTGGAATGCAGCTTCCGGGCGCGGCTGCTATTCCAGCACCTTACCGTGAACGCGGCGCCATTTCTTATGAAACCGGCCGCCGGATCGTGGAAATGGCTTATGAGGATCTGAAACCGTCCGACATCATGACCCGGCAAGCCTTCGAAAACGCCATCGTCGTGAACTCGGCAATTGGCGGGTCCACTAACGCGCCAATCCATTTGAACGGCATCGCCCGGCATCTTGGGATCGAGCTCACGAATGACGATTGGCAGAAGATTGGGCATGACGTGCCGCTTCTGGTCAATCTTCAGCCTGCCGGCGCCTATTTGGGTGAAGATTACTTCCACGCAGGCGGTGTCCCGGCTGTCGTTGCCGAGCTGCTCCGACATCAACAGCTCCCGCACCCCGGCGCGCTGACAGCAAACGGGAAAACAATTGAGGCAAACTGCGCTGGCGTTGTCACCGATCTGCCCGATGTTATCAAACCATTCGACGCGCCGATGCTGGAAAAAGCCGGTTTTTTGAACTTGAAGGGCAACCTCTTCGACAGCGCTATCATGAAAACCAGCGTTATCTCTGAAGAGTTCCGCAGCCGCTACCTCTCCAATCCGAACGACCCGGACGCTTTTGAAGGCCGCGCAATTGTTTTCGAAGGACCGGAAGATTATCACCACCGAATTGACGATCCAGACCTGGAGATCGATGAGAACTGCATGCTGTTCGTTCGCGGAACAGGTCCAATCGGTTATCCGGGCGGGGCTGAAGTGGTGAACATGCAGCCACCTGCAGCGCTTATCAAAAGGGGGATCACGGCCCTGCCATGCATTGGCGATGGCCGTCAGTCGGGCACATCAGGTTCTCCCTCGATCCTGAATGCAGCTCCCGAGGCCGCAGCAATGGGCGGATTGGCGTTGTTGCATACCGGGGATCAAGTTCGTATCGATCTAAGAGCAGGATCAGCCGACATTCTCATATCGGATGAAGAGCTGGCCCAGCGCCGCGCACAGCTTGAACAAAGCGGAGGGTTCCAGGTTGCCGAGAGCCAAACGCCCTGGCAGGAAATCCAGCGGAGCATGGTGGCCCAGTTCGACAAGGGCATGGTTTTGGAGCCCGCGGTCAAATATCAGGACGTCGCGCACAAAGGTCTGCCCCGCGACAACCACTGAGTAAGCAGATACCGGTGCGTGCTGAAAACTCCCGAGGAGACTTACATCCTCGGAAAAACTGCCAATGAAACGATTTTTCAAAGATTCCTGTGCACTGTGACCTAAACTGGGTCTTGTAGTTAGTAGGGTTCTTGGTCAGTTACTCCAGCAAAACAGCGTCGTCTACCGAGATGGACGCTGCTCTGAACAAAGAGCAGCGCGCCACCGATCCGTCTGCTGAAGAGCAGGTCACCATCGCCGCGAATACCAGCGACATCGACCTCGACGGCGCTGTGGTCGACACCCGCGCGAAGCGGCCCAGCCGGACAACATTCGATTTCGACGACACCCCGGAAGTTGGCCCTGGACGCCGCGCCACAGACATTCCGGTGGATGCACCTGCCAAAGCACTGCAGAACCTTGCAACGCTTGGGCTGATCATCGCTTTGGCGGCCGCCCTTTATGTTGTCGCCGGAGAAGGCATCAACCGCTTCTTCGGGGTCGGACTGGCATTCTTTGCAGGTGGTTTGGCGGTTTGGCGGTTGTTTGCCGATGACATGCAGCGCTCTATCCAGTCCCTGCAGCACAAGGACGAAAAGATCCGCCGCTTGATGGCGCGTTGTGAGGAATTGGAAGACCGGGCTTGGGAACTCGGTGAGTCCGACGAACGGCACGCCAGTATTCTTGGAACGCTCGGCGACGTGGTCATCCGGCGCGACCAAGCCGGCACGATCACCTACGCCAATTCCGCTGCGGACGATGTTTTTGGAAAAGACCATGAGCTGCAGCCCGGGCGGCTGATGCAGTTGCCGATCGCGAACAAGGCTGCAGGTGAGATTTTCGATCTGGAGGCGCCGACGGAAAACAACGCCGGCATTGGTTTTGGCGACCTTCGGCTGCGCACTGCCCAAGGCGAGCGTTGGTTTTCGCGGATCGATATTCCTGTCCGGGACACTGCTACCGACCGGCAGTTGGTCCAGACAGTCTTGCGCGATGTTACCGAGCGCCGCTTGATCGAAGAAGAGCTGCTCGCGGCCCGTCACTCTGCTGAAACCTCCAATGAAGCCAAATCCCGGTTCCTCGCGACGGTAAGCCATGAAATTCGGACGCCCCTGAACGGCGTTCTCGGCATGGCAGCTCTGCTGCGCGACACACGCCTGACCAAGGAACAAAGCGCCTATATCGAGGCACTGGAAACCTCCGGCGAAACCCTATTGCTTCTGATCGACGAAGTGCTCGATTTTTCAAAGGTTGAGGCCGGGAAACTGGATATTCACGCCGCACCGGTCAAGATCGGTGCATTGGCTGAAAGTGTGGTCGAACTACTGGCGCCGAAAGCTCACGCGAAGCACCTCGAGATCGGTACGTTGATCGATTCGCGGTTACCGGAACACGTCACGCTTGATGCGACCCGCGTGAGGCAAATCCTCTTCAATCTCATCGGGAACGGCGTCAAGTTCACCGATGACGGCGGTGTTGCCGTCGAGCTCCACGGCCGTCCGAACCTTGAAGGTGGCAGCTTCCTCGATTTGGTTGTGCGGGACACAGGCATCGGTTTTGCTGCCGACGAAGCTGAACGCCTGTTCCAGGAGTTTGAACAGTTCGATCATGGACCAGCCCGAAAGTTTGGCGGCACCGGCCTTGGCCTCGCCATAGCGCAGCGCTTGGCACACCTCATGGGCGGCGGCATCAGTGCGCGCCCGGCTTCAGAAGGCGGCGCACTTTTTGAAGTTTCCCTGCCAATCCCGGAAGACCTGACCGAAACCACAGACCCGCGCCTGGAGAAGTTTTCCGGCAAGAAGGTCGTCTTTGTCACGTCCAGCCGGATCGAATGCCAACTGATTGCCAACCGGCTGGAACAACATGACGCGAGCGTCTCGGTTCTGGAACCAGGCAGCGACGGTCTGGATGAGGCGCTAATGACAGCAGAATTGCTTGTCGTTGACAATTCGGCGCTTTCCGATAGCGCCGGCTGGCTGGCATCGGCGCACCTCAGCGGGTGCAAGGCACCGGCTGTTGTCTTGATCTCTCCGCCAGAGCGCGATCGCCTGGAACATTTGCGGGAAGCAGGCTATGCGGCCTATCTGATCCGCCCTGTGCGCATTGACACACTTGTTCAGGTATTCTCGGGCCTTTTGGACGCCGAGACCACCGACCATGCGTGGGACGTCAGTGCGGAACCCGTTCAAAACAGTTTCCTCTCAAACCGCGCCGCGGTACCCGGCCGGCCCCTGAAATTGCTCGTCGCAGAAGACAATGACATCAACCGCCTGCTCAGCGAGGCCATGTTACGTAAACTCGGCCACGTCCCGGTGATGGTTGTGGACGGCGAAAAGGCTGTCGCAGAAGCGGCGAGCGGGGCATTTGATGCGATCCTTATGGACCTTCACATGCCGGGCCTTGACGGGATAAGCGCCGTCAAGCAAATCCGCAGCGACGAGCGTGACAGCGGACGCCCTAAAGTTCCGGTCCTTATTGTCACGGCTGACGTGATGCAGGAAGCCCGGGATCAGGCGGCCGACGTTGGGGCCGCGGGCTATCTCACGAAACCACTGTCGGTAGACGATATCTCAGACGCCCTTGCGGAAATTGGACGGATGAAAACTGCCGGCTGACTGGCGGCTCCCGCCAGCGGTGCACGACCGGCAGATTTCCCAATAACCATCTTGTAATATAAGCTGGCCTTGAAAGACGCCGAGCTCAACCCAATGTCATGCAGATGTCGGAAAAGTATGGTCTACGGCTTTGTCAATCCAGAGCCAGCGTAGATTCGCAATCTGAGCCGGCATAGAAAGACTGGCGGAGATCCAAGCGGTCAATGCAATGATCCGGCCCGGTTTTCGATAAGAAACAGACGAAGGGTGGACCGTCCATGATGCGCCAGAACCTATTTTCGCCAAGAAAACTGGTGCGGAAATTTACGCCTGCGATGCGCCCGCTGCCAGCTGTGCCGCACGGGGCCGTTCAGATGCCGGCCAAAACCGGTGAAACCCTTGGACGTATCGGATCCCTCGAAGTGCGCATGGCGCGCGATTTCAAGGAAGTCAAAAAGGCCCAGCGCCTTCGCTATGACGTGTTTTATGAAGAAATGTCCGCGGTCGCCGACGCACAGACTTTGGCGACACGGCGCGACGCCGATCCTTTCGATGCCTATTGCGACCATCTTCTGGTCGTTGATCACGCCTCTCTCAAGCGAAACAAGCTCGGCCGTTTGAAGCCCGAAATCGTCGGCACCTATCGTGTTTTGCGCCAGGATGTTGCCGACCGGCATGGCGGGTTCTACACATCCGCAGAATACGACATCCAGTCATTGATCGATGCCAATCCCGGCAAACGGTTCATGGAACTCGGGCGATCTTGCGTTCTGAAACCTTACCGGAACAAGAAAACCATCGAGCTGCTCTGGCACGGTCTTTGGTCTTACATTTTGCGGCACAAAATCGACGTCATGCTGGGCTGTGCGTCCATTGAAGGGACCAACCCCGACGCCATGGCCGATCAGCTGGGTTTTCTGCACCACAATTCACTCGCGCCGGAAGAATGGCGGGTTCGCGCTGTCGAGAACCGCTTTGTGGACATGAATCGCAGGCCCGCTGCCGACATCAACCAGAAGGAAGCCCTCCGGGCGCTGCCGCCGCTCATCAAGGGGTATCTCCGTCTGGGGGCTTTTGTTGGCGAGGGTGCAGTGATTGACCATCAGTTCGGGACGACCGACGTATTGATCGTGATGCCGGTTTCGGAACTGAACACGCGGTATGTTAACTACTATGGCGCTGACGCGAGCCGATACGCCAGCTAAACCGCCGTTGTAAATCGAATCTCCATACTGAAGCCCAATTTCCGAAAGGCTTAACGCCCCCTTAAATCGCCGCATTCTAGAATCATGACCGGGGAAAGCCGGAGTTTCCGGCAACTTGGTATGGGACGGAAATTGATGGCGCCACGGGCAAAACGCCAGGCACGGGTTGAGCCGACTTTCGGCGCATCCAGCAGCAGTCTGCTGGACCTGCGTCTGCGCCCGGATGACCGTCCGAGCGGCCCCGCGGGCAAGAAGCGCACGAAGGCCAAGACCACATCCAAATCAAAGCCCAAGTCCAAAGCCGGCAGCACCCCGAAGTCAAAGAAACCCTCGTCTGCCAAGTCCACCTCGCAGCGTGGCAGTGCGAAATCGAGGTCCGGAAACTCGAAGGGCCGAGGTGGCCGGTCCGGCGCCAAACGCCGCAGCCAGAAAAGAAAAGCCCGTTCATCGTTCATGCCCGCTCTGGGCAGGCTTGTAAAACGCGGACTTTACTGGAGCGCGGTCCTTGGAATTTGGGTAGGCATCGCTGTCGTTTGTATTGTTGGCTATTATGCCGCTTACCTCCCGCCGACATCCGAATGGCAGGTTCCAGCAAGGCCGCCAAACGTAAAAATCGTTGCTGCCAACGGCCAGCTGATCGCAAACAGAGGCGATACAGGCGGCGAAGCCGTCCGTCTGGAACAATTGCCGCCTTATTTGCCAAATGCGGTGATCGCGATCGAGGATCGCCGCTACCGGTCCCATTTCGGTATTGATCCCATTGGCCTTGGCCGGGCTTTTGTCACAAACATCACGACTGGCCGGCTGGTACAGGGCGGCTCGACGCTGACACAGCAGCTGGCAAAGAACCTGTTTCTGGAACCGGACCGCACGATCAAACGGAAAATCCAGGAGCTGGTCCTCGCGTTCTGGCTGGAGGCCGAATACTCTAAAGACGAGATCCTGGAAATGTATCTGAACCGGGTCTATCTCGGCTCGGGCGCTTACGGCGTTGATGCCGCTGCGCGCCGCTATTTCGGCAAGTCCGCCCGGCTTATGACGATCGCAGAAGCGGCGACGATCGCCGGGCTCTTGAAGGCACCCTCCCGTTTTTCTCCAGCGGTAAACCCGGATCTTGCGGAAGACCGGGCTCAGCTTGTGCTCGCTGCGATGCACGAAGAGGGATACATTACCTCAGATGAAGCCAAAAATGCTTTGGCCACCCCGGCCAAGGTTGTCCGCCGCTACACGACCGCCAGCGAGAATTATGCCGCTGATTGGGTGATGGACATCCTGCCGCACTTTGTCGGGTCCATAGACAGCGACATCATCGTTGACACGACAATCGACCCTGACATCCAGCAGGCTGCAGAGGCCGCACTTCGCGCCGCAATCTCGGAAAACCGGCAAGCCTTGGGCGTGTCGCAAGGTGCGATTGTGACGATGGATACGGCCGGCGCGGTCAAGGCGATGGTCGGCGGGGCCGATTACTCCAAAAGCCAGTTCAACCGGGCCGTCTATGCCAAACGCCAGCCGGGCTCTGCGTTCAAACCGTTTGTTTATCTGGCTGCTCTTGAGAACGGCATGACGCCGCAAACTGTTCGTCAGGATCAGCCGATCACCATCGGTGGCTGGTCGCCGAAAAACTATACGAAACAATATTATGGCCCTGTGACACTGACACGTGCTTTGAGCCTGTCTCTCAACACCGTGGCCGCCCGGCTTGCTTATGAGGTCGGTGCGGGCAATGTCGCCTCAACGGCGCGACGCCTTGGCATCACGTCGGATCTGAAAACAAACCTGTCTCTGTCGCTGGGCACGTCCGAAGTCACCCCCCTTGAAATAGCCGCCGCCTATGTTCCGTTTTCCAACGGCGGCTACGGGGTCCTGCCGCACATCATCCGCCGGATCAAAACCGTGGACGGCAAGACGATCTACTCTCGAACCGGCGATGGCCGGGGCCGCGTGGTTGACCGGCGCGATGTCGGCAACATGAACTTGATGATGTCGGAAACGCTTCTGACCGGAACCGGCCGGAAGGCCCGGCTGGACGACGGCCGGCCGGCCGGCGGCAAGACCGGCACCAGTCAGGCGTTCCGTGATGCGTGGTTCATTGGCTACACGGGCAACATGACGACGGCCGTCTGGTTCGGCAATGACGACAACTCCCCGACCAAAAAGGCATCAGGGGGCAAGATTGCTGCCGAAGTCTGGAAATCGGTGATGGATTCCGCACACAAGAGCCGTCCTGTGGCAGATCTGCCAGGCGTTCCGAGCCTGCCTGCGACCGTTTCTGCGCCCAAACGGCCGGTGGCTCCGCCCACCAGCACCGGGCCTGATAGCGGACCCGTTCCTCCGGCAGGTGTTGGCGATACGGGTGAACGGAAAGGGCCTCTCAACCTGTTGCGCAACCTCTTTGGCGGCGGTGGCTAGTTTGGCGGGTATGCTCCTGAACGCGCGATGGCCCAGTGCCTCATCCGTAGCCGTGCAGCCGGATCCCGTGTTCTTTGAGCCAGACGCGGGCTTCGGGTGTCTGCGGGGCAAGCTCTTCGCACAAGCGCCAAAACCTGTCCGAGTGGTTCATTTCCTTCAAATGCGCCACCTCATGGGCCGCGACATAATCCAGGATATCCGGTGGTGCCAGTATAAGGCGCCAGGAAAAGGATAATCGGCCGTTAGACGCGCACGAGCCCCAGCGGCTTTTTGTGTCGCGAACACTGATCGCGGCAATTTTCTTGCCGATCTTTGCCGCATGGTCTTCGGCGCGTTGCGTCAAATCGGCCTTTGCCTGACCCTTCAACCAGGTGGTCACCTTCCTCGGCGCGTGCTCCTCAGCACCGGGCACGAGCAGAGCCGGGGTCCCGCACACAGCCTGTCCGGTTGAGACCAGACCACGAAGCTGACCGGTCGGGACAATCAGATGCTCTTTACCCCGAAGCGGCACGAGATCGCCAGGACGCAACGCAACGTGGTCCGGCCGGCATTCAAGCCGTTCAATGAGCCAGTCGATGTGTTGGCGGGCAAACCGCTCGGCCCTTTGTAAATCACCACCTTTCGGCACCGTCAGAACCGGTCCGGAATGGTCCGCCGGCAAGCGTAAGAGATAGCGCTGCGCTCTTGGATTGGCGCGCAGGCGAATTCGGACCGGCGCATCACCGGTGTCGATTTCGATGTGGTCCGGCAATGCCGGCTTTCGGGCGCGCAGCTTGCCCCCAAAGGTTTTAAGTCGAATCATTGTGGGTGGATATTAAGCGAGAAAGCAGGTGGTTGAAACGGACGAAAGCGGCGCTTTTCAGGGCGCCGCTCTCGGTCTGACCGCCCGGGGATAAGGCGGCTCTGGGAGGAGGTATCAGACTTAGGCCGGGTTTGCTTCCGGCCCGGTGTTGGGACGGCCACGATTGGCCATGAAGCGATCGAACTCTTCCTGATCACGCGCACGGCGCAACTCGGTCAGGAACTCATCGAATTCGTTGCGCATGGCATCGATCTTCGCCCGCTCTTCTTCCAGACGTTTCAGTTCGCGCTCGCGATACTCATCGAAAGCAACATTGCCGGTCCGGCTATAAGAAGGCTTGTTCATGTTTTCAAAGGCTCCTTTCAGCGGACTTCCACGCCATTGATCCCGTGCGTCGCGCGCCATTCCCTCAAATCTGTCGCCCCACAAAATGTAGGCCAACATGGCGAGGCCCAGCGGCCAGAACACCACGAACCCGAGCACCATTAGACCAATTGTCATCGGCGTCCAGGCAGGTTTAATCATGCAGCTTTTGGTCGTCGTCATTGTCCTATCCATTAAAGACATCCACGACCTTGAGGTGGGGATTGACGCAGCGCGCTTCAAGGATTTGTGATCCGTATTCAGGCATTCCAGCACTCCAAACAAGAAAATCCCCACCGTTTCCGGCGGGGATTTCAATCTCGAAAAACTCAGAGCGGATTATTGCGTCAGTTCACTGTTTCGGACAGCTGACGCGCCTGCTCGATCCAATTGTCCCGCGCCATACGGCCGCGGAAATCCAGTTTGGAATCAAGCGCTTCAATCTGCTCATCAGTCAGCGACGCGATCTGCCAGTAATGGAAGATGCCTGCCTCGTTAAGCGCTGCTTGCAGTTTGGGGCCGACACCACTGATGGCGGTCAAATCATCGGCGACGCCTTTCGGCTTGGCCAACAGGATTTTTTCCAGTGGTGCCTTGGACGACGCGGCCGCAGACGCGGCTTTGGCAGGTGCAGCAGCCGGTTTTGACGCGGCAGGCGCTGATTTCTTACCGCGCATATCCGCCCGGTTTGAACGGATGAAATCCATCACACGCGGTGCGATTTCTGCCCGCCAACGGGATCCGTTGAAGACACCGTAGTGGCCGACATTTGGCTGCTCGTAGTGCGCCTTCATATCGTCTGCAAGGTTGGTGCAGAGCGCATGCGCGGCTTTCGTCTGGCCACGGCCGGTGATGTCGTCCTTCTCACCTTCAACAGTGAGGAGAGCCGTGCGCGTAATCTTGCTGCAATCCACCAAGCGCCCATTATGCATCATCGTGCCTTGTGGCAGCGAATGGTCGATGAAAACCGTTTCGACCGTCTGAAGGTAGAACTCCGCCGTCAAATCCATGACTGCGAGATATTCGTCATAGAACTCGCGGTGTTTTTCCGCGCTGTCGCCATCACCTTCTACCAAGTGCTGGAAGAAGTCCTTATGCGCAGTCACATGCCGGTCGAGGTTCATGCTCATGAAACCGGACAACTGCAGGAAACCCGGATAGACGTCGCGCATGAAACCCGGGTGCGGGAAGGGCACCTTCATGACGACGTTATTCTTGAACCAGTCGATCCCCTTGGAAACGGCGAGGTCATTCACAGCGGTCGGCGCAACGCGGGTGTCGATCGGGCCGCCCATCAAGGTCATTGTGGACGGCACATACGGATCGTCCCGGTCTTCCATCACAGCAACGGCGGCCAGAACCGGAACGGATGGTTGGCAAACGCCAAGCACATGAGCGTCCGGCCCGAGGAAGTGCAGCATCGAAATGATGTAATCGATGTAGTCGTCCAGATCGAACTTGCCGTCCTGGATCGGAACCATCCGCGCATCGATCCAGTCCGTGATGTAAACATCGGCGTTTGGCAGCAATGCTTCGACTGTGCCGCGGAGCAGTGTCGCATAGTGACCGGACATCGGCGCGACGATGAGAACCTTCGGGTCGTTACGCTGTGTGGTGACGCCGCGCTCAAACCGGATCAGATCACAGAACGGCCTACTCCAGACCGCGGATTCCCGCACAGGAACGCGGACACCGCCGACAACCGTGTCGTCAATGCCGAACTCCGGCTTTCCGTAGCGCCGTGTCGTGCGTTCCAGAACTTCACAGCTGGCGGCAATTTGCCGGCCCATGCTGGTGTGGGTCATCGGGTTCAGAGGATTTTGAAAATACAGCTTGGTCATGTCGGCCATTGCGCGCAGAGGCGCCATAGCCGCATGGTTCAGCTCGTAAAGATGATAAAAAGGCAAAGGGGCATCTCCTTTGTTCAGGTAGTTGCTACCCGCCGTTTTTATGAACTCGGAATACATGACGGTTGTTCCTGCACCACCTGTTGCATTGCAGCAGGATAGCCACGCCACTTGGCCCCGGCAATACTGGTAATTGGTAGGGACCCGGTCATTCTAGACCTTTTTTCGGCGAACGAATTATTTTGCCGCCAAAGCAGTTACCCGGTGATTAAGAAAGTTAGCTATTTAAATCAAAGTGATAAATGTATTAAAGCGCTCAAGAAAATCAGGTTATGCAGCCAAATCCGCGACCACAGCGTCCAGAACAAAAAATCCTTCCCTCGTTGCACGAACCCGGTTTTCCCCGAGTTCTTCCACCATTCCGTGTTCCAGGAGGTCATTTAACCGCTTGGGATCGACAGATCGGTGGGCGAATGCCTGATAGCGTTTCAGATCAATCCCTTCGGTCAACCGCAGTCCCATCAGCAGGAACTCGTCGCCTTGCTCTTCTTCGTTAAGGCCGGAGAACTCGATCATGCCGTGACCGTTCTGCTCAACAGCCTCCAGCCAGGTTTCAGGGTGGCGCTCGACGGACGTCGCCATCCGGTTCACTCCGACCGATAAACGACCATGGGCGCCCGGACCAACGCCGACATAATCGCCATAACGCCAATAAACGAGATTGTGACGGCATTCGGCGCCGGGCTTGGCGTGGTTGGACACCTCATAGGCTGGCAAGCCTTCAGCTTCCGTTACCTTCTGCGTCAATTCATAGAACTCTGCGCCCAAGTCCTGATCCGGCATGGTCAGCTTGCCGGCGTGATAGAGCGTGTAGAAGGGTGTGCCTTCCTCGATGGTCAGCTGGTAGAGCGACAGGTGATCAGCCGCAAGCGCAATAGCGTCCTTCAGCTCGGCTTCCCACTGCGCCAAAGTCTGATTGGGCCGGGCATAGATCAGATCAAAGGATAAGCGCGGGAAAGTCGCCCGGGCTGTTTCAATCGCCCTGCGGGCCGTCGCAGCGTCGTGCAAGCGGCCAAGCAGTTTCAGGTCGTTATCGTGTAGCGACTGAACACCCAACGAGACGCGGTTCACGCCAGCTGCCCGGTATCCTTTAAATCGCTCCGCCTCCACCGAGGTCGGATTGGCTTCCAGAGAGATTTCAACTCCAGGGTCCAGTGACCAACGGTCGGAGATTGCAGTCAGAACACGTTCCACCGTCGCCGGTTCCATCAGGGACGGAGTCCCGCCGCCCAAAAACACCGACTGGACCACCTTGCCTTGTGTCATCTCGGCAAAATGGCTCAATTCACGCTCGAAGGCGGCCGCAAAGCGGGCTTGATCAACGGGCTGGTGGCGCACGTGCGAATTGAAATCACAATAGGGGCACTTGGCCGCGCAAAACGGCCAATGCACATAAATTCCGAAACCGCCATCAGAGGCCTGATTGACCGCCACGTTGCTTATCCCTTCAAACAGGCCTTTGCGAAGAGCTCAAAAGCCCGCGAGCGGTGCGACAAGGCAGGCGTATTAGGACCCCAGCCGTGTTTTTCCTCCGACGTCATCTCGCCGAAGGTGCGCTCATGTCCGTCCGGCTGAAACACCGGATCGTAGCCAAAACCTTGAGTGCCGCGCGGCGGCCAAACGATTTGGCCTTCCACCTCACCACGGAAGAACTCCTTGTGCCCATCCGGCCAAGCCAGGCACAACACCGCGACAAACGAGCCGCGGCGACGCTCGGGTGTCGTTGCTCCGGCCGATTGGAGTTTTTCTTCCACGGTGCGCATCGCCATGGCGAAGTCCTTGTCGGGGCCCGCCCAGCGCGCGGAGTAGATACCGGGATCACCTTTCAGCTCGGCAACACAGAAGCCACTGTCATCGGCCAAGGCCGGCAGATTGGCGGCCGTTGCCGACGCCACAGCCTTGATTTCGGCATTCGCTTCAAACGTTGTCCCGGTCTCTTCCGGCTCAGGAAGACCCAGATCCCCCGCAGAGACCACCTCAAACCCATAGGGCTGCAGGAGCTCATTGATCTCGCGCAGCTTTCCCTTGTTGTGGCTGGCAACAACCAGTTTTCCCGGTTCCAGATTGCGGTGGCTCATGGTGGTCACGTCCTTACAGGATTGCCATTTTCTGAAGGTCTACCAGACGCGTGATCCCTGCCTTTGCAAGGTTCATCAACTGACCAAACTCGTCTTCGGAGAACGGCTTGCCCTCCGCCGTGCCCTGGATCTCCACGATGCCGCCAGATCCGGTCATGACGAAATTGGCGTCAGTCTCGGCCGTGCTGTCTTCATCGTAGTCCAGATCAAGAACCGGTGTGTTTTCGTAAATCCCGCAGGAAATCGCCGCAATGTGGTCGGTTAACACCTCCCCGGACACCATGTCCCGGGCTTTCATCCACTCAACACAGTCCCGCAAAGCCACCCAGGCCCCGGTGATTGCAGCGGTTCGCGTGCCGCCATCAGCCTGGATCACATCGCAGTCGACGGAAATCTGGACTTCGCCCAGCGCCTGCAGATCCACAACGGCACGCAAAGAGCGGCCAATCAGGCGCTGGATTTCCTGTGTGCGGCCGGACTGTTTGCCAGCGCTCGCCTCACGGCGCATCCGGCTGCCGGTCGCACGTGGCAGCATGCCATATTCGGCGGTGACCCAGCCCTTGTTCTGGCCGCGCAGCCACGGCGGGACGCGCTCTTCCAGACTTGCGGTACACAGGACATGCGTATCGCCGAACTTCACAAGGCACGAGCCCTCGGCATGTTTGGATACGCCACGCTCCAGCGTGACGGCACGAAGTTCATCGGCAGCGCGTTTTGACGGACGCATGGCTCTCCCTTTCAGCCCGTTATCAAGGCAAAACCCAAAGGTTCGCCTCGTTTGTTCACGGCCTTTTAGACCCCATTTCCCGGCGCCGTAAAGGCCAAGCTTCACCATTGGACCGTTTTGCGCCTATATCTTGAAGAATGAGCGTTGGATCAACGCGTTTTTGGGACCATGACGGAGACAAACACCTTGAGCCTCAGCGACCTCGACAGAAGATCCCGAGACATCTTCCGCTCGATCGTGGAATCCTATCTTGATACCGGAGAGCCCGTCGGCTCGCGCAACATCTCGCGCAACCCCAACATTTCGCTATCGCCAGCCTCGATCCGCAATGTGATGTCGGATCTGGAGCACATGGGCCTCCTGCATTCTCCGCATACCAGCGCCGGCCGCTTGCCAACAGAAATGGGCCTCAGGTTTTTTGTCGACGCGCTTCTTGAGGTCGGCGATCTGACCCAGGACGAACGCCGGCAGATCGACGTTCAGGTCAAGGCTTCCCAACAAGCCAATTCCGCGGAACAGGTGCTGACTGAGGCAAGCCAGTTGCTGTCAGGCCTGTCCATGGGCGCAGGTGTTGTGCTGACGCACAAATCCGACATGCGCCTGAAGCATATCGAGTTTGTCCGCATAGAACCGCTGAAGGCCCTCGCCATCCTGGTTGGAGAAGATGGGTCGGTCGAAAACCGGGTCGTCGAACTGCCACCGGATCTGCCATCCTCCGCTCTCGTCGAAGCTTCGAACTATCTCAATTCCATGATCCAAGGACGCACGATCAGCGAGATCCGGGCTGAGCTTGAAAAAGTGCGCGCGGCGGATCAGGCCGAGCTGGATCAACTCAGTCAAAAAGTCATTGATGCCGGCCTCGCCGTCTGGACCGGGGAAGACGGTGTCGCAGATCCCGGTACGCTGATTGTCCGCGGCCGGTCCAATCTGTTGTCCGACCTGGATGCCGCCGAGGATCTGGAGCGTATCAAGCTTTTGTTCGACGATCTGGAGAACAAGAAGGATCTCATTCAGCTCCTGGGACTGGCCGAAAAAGGCGAGGGTGTCCGGATATTCATTGGCTCGGAGAACAATCTCTTCTCCTTGTCGGGTTCGTCGCTGGTTGTCTCGCCGTACCGGGACAGCAACCAGCGGATCGTCGGGGCTCTTGGCGTCATTGGGCCGACCCGGCTGAATTATTCGAGAGTCATTCCGATGGTCGACTACACCGCGCGGCTGGTCAGCCGGATTTTGGGCTAACGCTTGATCGAAACCATTATTTGCCCCCATCTAAGCAATGAAATCTCTGGACAGGCCTCCTCAATATGCAGTCATTGTCGCCCGCTGAACTGGAACGCTACGCCCGCCATATTGTCCTTCAGGACATCGGCGGAGCCGGGCAACAGAAACTGAAAACCGCGAATGTTCTGGTGATTGGTGCCGGAGGGCTGGGTGCCCCGGTCTTGCAATACCTGGCCGCCGCTGGCGTCGGGACGCTTGGGATCGTGGACGATGACGCCGTCTCGCTGTCCAACCTGCAGCGGCAGGTGATCCACGACACCAACCAACTGGGCGAGCCAAAGGTCGCGAGCGCTGCCGAAGCAATTGCAAGGCTCAATCCGAATGTCGAGGTGAAGCCGTTTCCGTTCCGGATCACCGGTCAAAATGCCTTGCAGCTGATTTCCGCCTTTGATCTGGTGGTTGATGGGTCAGACAATTTCGACACGCGCTATTTGGTGTCGGACGCCTGTTTTTTTGCCAAGAAACCGCTGGTGACGGCGGCTGTCGGTCAATTTGATGGCTCTATCACCACCTTGCGGCCCTTCGAGAATGGAGAAGATGGTACTCCCAATCCGACCTATCGCTGCCTCTTCCCGCAAAAGCCCCGGGCCGGATTGTTGCCGACTTGCGAACAGGCTGGTGTTCTTGGCGCACTGACAGGAATTCTCGGCACCATGCAGGCTATGGAAGTGTTGAAAGAACTCACCGGCACAGGCGAGGGGCTCACTGGCCGGCTGATGATGTTTGATGCGAAGGCCTTCCGAATGGAAACCATCCGCTACAAACGCTCGCCCAAAAACCCGCTCAATGGTGACAACCCGAAAACCTGGGCCGAGTTGCTGGAAGAGGGATAGTGCTCAAAGTGGTAGAGGTCTGAGTTTGGTGTTTTTGCCGATCGGGATTTCATGCATCGACGGGGCTTGAAGAAGCTGGGTCAGTTCAAATACTTCAGGCCATTTGAAGACCAAACTCGCTGCAACCTGATTTAATGGCGTCTTCTGATAGGCAGGGGCCATAACAAAACCATGCAAACCCGCGGACCTTAGTGCCAATCGCTCAGCTTTGTTCTTTAAAATCCGGCCATCTCCAGTGACAAAAATCCAAAATTCATTCGAAGATTTCAGAAAGTTTATCCATTCCAAGTCAGGTGAGCTGCGCCCCTTGGATAAACCAGTAATATTCTTAATATGAACTGCTTGGTGACCTTCATGTTGAATAAAACCATGAAGCGTAGAGGCAAAAATTGGCGATGTACAGTTATCGAAAAATACCTTCAAGCAGCCTTCCGTTCACTCAACATATTCTCAAATTCGAGCGCTCTTCTGACAGAATTTTCCGGTACCTCGTAAGCTTTTGCTGTTGCCTCGATGCCCTGCATTTCCGCAAAAGAAGCCAAAATTGCGGTCGGAACGCTTGTTTCAGCATCAATTGGCTGACCGAAAGATCGTTCAGGATCAATTACTATGTTCAACCGGCGACCGTTCGGCCACCATTGCTGCGGTTCCCCTTCTGCATCAAAATCGACTGTCTTCAGAATTGGTTCAACAATCCCTCTAAACTCATATTGTCGGCGAAAGAGGTTCAATAGGCGCTCTGTTTCTTCCCCAGAATCGTCCATCTCGATTATCCGGAGGAATATCTCTCGCCCATCGGTTCGAAACTTATCGGTAGAAAGCGGGTGATCCGACCCAATAGCTTCTTTCGCAACCTGGATAGCTGACCGCACTCGGATGGCGGATACACCTGCCCGAATGAAAGCATCAGCAACGCGAACTTCCATAAGATCGCGGAAGCCCAAGATAAGCTGATCATCATCCAATGTGATTTCAGACTTCCAAAGCGCAGGATAATATTGGCCTTTGACCGAGTGTCCTCTGAGCCAACGGGTTATTTTTTGGGGTGGCACTCTTAAGAGGCGACCCGCTTCAGCGGGTGTATATAGCCCTTTACCTATCAAGTCTGCCATGTCGTAAATCTCCAAGGGGCAATAGGTTCTGTATCAGCACAAAATGTCAATATTCGATTGCGAATTGGTTCGACTTGTAATTCAAAATTGCCGCCTAAATGAGTCGGCAACGCCAATTGAAGTTGCTATCTGGCATTTCCCTCAGTGATCCGGACCCACCCATGCATCCCAAATTCGCTCCTTACCTTTTCGGTGCCATGCTGTCTGGGTCCATGTCGTTCCTTGTATCCGGCATCGCGACGTTCCGAGCGGTCGGCCCTCATGCAGAGTTTTTCAGTTTCTGGATTGAATCCTGGCTGTTTGCCTGGGCGGTCGCGTTTCCCGCAGTCCTCGTTCTAGCGCCGATCGTGCGCAAAATTGTCGCGAAACTGGTAAAACAACCGGAAGAATGAACGGGGAAGCGATCCTCCTTTTGACAAACCCTTCCGCAGCGGCGATACCTCGAAGCCATGTCGGATATCAAAGTTAAAATCTGCGGTCTGTCGACCGAAGACACCATGCAGGCGGCCCTTGATGCGGGCGCAGATATGGTCGGGCTGGTGTTCTTTCCCAAAAGCCCGCGCCATGTAAACCTGTCAGATGCCTGCAAGCTGGCGGATATGGCGCGCTGCAAAGCCGATATCGTCGCCCTGACAGTCAATATGGATCTGGACGGATTGTCGCGGATCAACGAGCTGGTCGCGCCGGACTATTTCCAGTTTCACGGCAGCGAAGCCCCGGAATCCCTGGCCGCCGCCAAGGTGATGCATGGCAAGAAGATCATGAAGGCGATCTCCGTTTCCGATGAATCGGATCTGGAACAGGCGCTTTACTACTCTATTGTAGCTGACCGGATCCTTTTCGACGCCAAACCGCCGGCGGGATCAGACATCCCGGGTGGCAATGGTGTTTCGTTTGACTGGACACTTTTGAAAGATCTTGACCTGAAGAAGCCGTTCATGCTTTCGGGTGGATTGAATATGGACAACGTTACCGAGGCAATCCGCCTAAGCGGAGCCAAGGAAATCGACCTGTCGTCCGGAGTGGAACGCGAACGCGGCGTTAAGGACCCGGCACTGATCCGATCCTTCCTGGCGAAGGTAAAGGACATTCAGGCGGAAGCGGTTAAGGAGTAAACGCGTGAACGATATGGCGAACAGCATCCGGACAGGTCCGGACGATCGCGGACATTTCGGCATTTTTGGTGGCCGGTATGTCGCCGAGACCCTGATGCCGCTGATCCTGGATCTGGAACAGCACTACAAGGCTGCCAAGAATGATCCGGACTTTCTGGCCGAAGTCAAAAGTCTCAACACCCATTACACCGGACGTCCGTCTCCGCTGTATTTCGCAGAGCGGCTGACCGAGGAGCTGGGCGGCGCGAAGATCTATTTCAAGCGGGATGAGCTGAATCACACCGGCTCCCACAAGATCAACAACTGCCTCGGCCAGATCCTGCTTGCCAAGCGCATGGGCAAGACCCGGATCATCGCAGAAACCGGTGCCGGGCAGCATGGCGTTGCAACTGCAACCGTTTGTGCCCGTTTTGGCCTGCCCTGTGTGGTTTACATGGGTGCGACCGACGTTGAGCGGCAAAAGCCGAACGTGTTCCGAATGAAGCTTTTGGGTGCGGAAATCGTCCCGGTCACAGCAGGTGCCGGCACGCTTAAAGACGCCATGAACGAGGCGCTCCGCGACTGGGTCACCAACGTTGACGATACCTATTACCTGATCGGGACGGCCGCTGGTCCGCACCCGTATCCGGAATTGGTGCGCGACTTCCAGTCCGTGATCGGCAAGGAACTGCGCGAGCAGATGCTCGAAGCCGAAGGTCGTCTTCCCGATGTCCTCGTGGCAGCTGTTGGCGGCGGATCCAATGCGATCGGCCTGTTCCATCCATTCCTGGACGACAAGGACGTGAAGATCGTGGGCGTTGAAGCTGGTGGCCGTGGCCTGACCGGTGAAGAGCACTGCGCATCCTTGAATGCCGGCAAGCCGGGCGTCCTTCATGGCAATCGCACGTATCTGATGCAGGATGACGACGGCCAGATCCTCGAAGGTCACTCGATTTCAGCTGGTCTCGATTACCCCGGGATCGGCCCGGAGCATTCCTGGCTGAAAGAGATCGGCCGTGCCGAATACATTCCGATCATGGATGACGAAGCCTTGGCCGCCTTCCAGATGCTGACACGGGTCGAAGGTATCATCCCGGCGCTGGAACCGGCTCATGCTCTGGCGCAGGTTGCAAAGATGGCTCCGCAGATGGACAAGGATCAGATCATTGTCATGAACCTTTGCGGCCGCGGCGACAAGGATGTTTTCGCAGTCGGCGAGATGCTTGGCTTTGATCTTTTAGCCGCAACACAGCAGCTAAAAAATATGCCGCGCACCCCAAGGTGCGCGGCATTTATTTTGCGGGCGTTTCTAAGTCGAAAACCGCTTCCAGCAACAACTGTTGTCCACGCGCGTCCAGGCGCTTGGCCTGGCGTACCAAACCCGGATCGGCCGCCGTCAGTCGGGCCGCGATCCTTGGTATCCGCGCTGGCACATGGCCGCTGAGGTCGCGCATACGCCGCATCAGTTTCTCATGAAACGGCATTGGAGCCGGTTCGAATAGGGAGTGGGCCATTTTCGGCTCCTTTTGTTTTTGGCTATGAACGGAATATAGGCGCACCAAGTGCACATTTCCAGTTCGAATATTTAACGATGGGCTGACTTGCATCGAATGCATGACGCCCTCGGCCACACAAAGCCGGCAAACAAGATCCGCCAATTTGGAAATGCTGCAATGCAAAACCGGTGCTACTCACACCCATGCGATTGTTTATATTGAAAGAAACAAATTCAGCTTCTCGAAGACCACAAAGGATGTTCCGATGGCTTTTCGTTCCGTTTCCAATTTTCTGGACCAAATCGGTCAGGCTCAACGCATGAGCGCCGACTACAATCGCTTGCGTCAAATGTCACCTGAAAGCCTGTCCCGGATGGGGGTTGAGCGCAACGACATCGCAAACCACCTCTATAACAAGTACTTCGGCAGCCGCTAAGCCCGCCAAATTGTCCTCATTTGACGCATCAAAGACCGTCGAAGCCCTTAGGAGGCAGCAAAGAACCGTTCTTTGATTGACATCCCCTTGCCCGCTCCCCTACATCGCTCTGATGATTGGCAGGCGGTGACAGCCTGCCTCGGTGGTAAGAGGACAGCTGAATGACGGAAACGCGTATCGATCGACGGTTCAAGGCATGTGCTGACGCAGGCAGGCCGGCTCTGGTCACGTTCATAACCGCGGGCGATCCCGATCTCGAAACGTCACAAGCCATTCTCAATGCCCTGCCGGCAGCCGGAGCCGATGTGATCGAACTCGGCATGCCGTTTTCAGATCCGATGGCGGAAGGTATTCCGATCCAGCTTGCCAACCAGCGCGCACTTGCCGCCGGTCACACTATGGACAAGACATTGGACATGGTCCGGACGTTCCGCAAACAGGATCAGGACACCCCGATCATTCTGATGGGCTACTACAACCCGATCTATGTGCGCGATCCGAAGAAATTCGTTCAAGTCGCCAAGGATGCCGGTGTTGACGGCTTCATCATTGTTGATGTGCCGGCAGAAGCCGACGATGAGTTCTGCATTCCGGCCCTCGAAGCCGGTTTGAACTTCATCCGCCTGGCCACCCCCACCACCGATGCCAAACGCCAACCGGCAGTTCTGGCCAATACCTCCGGTTTCGTCTATTACGTTTCCGTGACTGGCATTACCGGTGCGCAGATTGCCGATACCGGCCGTGTGACAGCGGCTGTCAACCGCATCAAGGGTCACACCGACTTGCCGGTTGCAGTCGGTTTTGGCGTTAAAACGGCGGATCAGGCTGCCGACATCGGCAAGGACGCCGACGGTGTGGTCGTCGGCTCTGTTCTGGTGAATGCGGTCAAGGACAGCCTGGACGCTGACGGCAAGGCAACGGACAAGACCGTCCAAGCCGTTGCCGACGTGGTCGCAGATCTTGCGTCAGGTTGTGCGCGGGCCCGGGCCGCTTAAAGGTAAGGCCTTAAAAATGTACGTTTTCCGGCGGACATATCGCTCCGCTGTTGTTTAACTCGAGTAGACGGACGCGTTTGACGTGAACTGGATCAACTCTATTGTGCGCCCCAAGATCAGCGGTCTTTGGAAGAAGCGCGAGGTTCCGGAAAATCTCTGGATCAAATGCCCCGAGACCGGTGAAATGGTATTTCACCGCGATCTGGAAGCAAACCTGTGGGTCATCCCAAGCTCCGGCCACCATATGCGGATGCCGGCACGCAAGCGTCTTGAGTCGCTCTTTGATGAGGGCAACTACACACGCCTGGATGCACCGGATGTCACCATCGATCCTTTGAAGTTCCGCGACAGCAAACGCTACACGGACCGCCTGAAGGAAGCCCGGGCAAAGACCGGCGAAGAAGAAGCCATCCACGTTGCCCAGGGCAAGGTGAACGGCATGGACATGACCGCCGCCGTTCAGGACTTCGATTTTGTCGGCGGGTCCTTGGGCATGGCTGTTGGTGAGGCGATCCTCTCCGGCATGATGAAGGCCGTGGAAGCCAAAACGCCCTTCGTGATGTTCACCGCGTCCGGTGGTGCCCGCATGCAGGAAGGCATCTTGTCCTTGATGCAAATGCCGCGCACCACCGTCGGCATTCAGATGCTCCGCGAAGCCGGGCTTCCCTATATCGTTGTCCTGACCAATCCGACGACGGGCGGCGTTTCCGCATCCTATGCAATGCTTGGGGATGTTCACATTGCAGAGCCCGGTGCGATGATCGGTTTTGCCGGCCGCCGCGTGATTGAGCAAACCGTTCGCGAAAAGCTGCCGGACGATTTCCAGACTGCTGAATACCTTCTCGACCACGGCATGGTCGACATGGTGGTGCCGCGTCAGGAGATGAAGGATACCCTCGCGCGGGTCTGCGGGATCTTGATGAAACGCGAAGTCGAGTTGCCGGCAATGATCGCCAACGAAACCGCGACTGCAGAGGTTTCGGAGACCGAAGAAGCGACAACTTCCGACGCCCAAGAGCCGAAGAAACAGCCCGAAATCGCAGAATAACCTACAGAGTTGACTGACTTATGTCGGAAATCGACCAAGGTCAGTCAGTTCCGGGCGGTCATGGGCCCTCCTGACCCGCTATCTCCAACAGGCGGGCAGAGCCGCCAATGGACACACATGGGACCCTCCGGAGGGCGCCTTGGATCAAATCACAAGAATTCTCGACCGCCTTCTGGCCTTGCATCCGAAAGAGATCGATCTGTCTCTCGGACGCATGCACCGCTTGCTTGCAGCGCTTGGGTCGCCTGAAAAGCGCCTGCCGCCGGTCATTCACATCGCCGGAACAAATGGCAAAGGTTCGGTGACCGCGACCCTGCGTGCAATTCTGGAAGCATCCGGAAAACGATGCCACGTCTACACATCGCCCCATCTCGTCTCCTTCAACGAACGCATCCGGCTCGGAAGTGACAGCAAGTTCGTCTCCGACCCGGAGCTCTTCGATGCGCTGCAACGCTGTGAGGAGGCCAATGGCGGCGAGGAAATTACCTTCTTCGAGATTACGACAGCGGCCGCTTTTCTGTTGTTCGCCGAACATCCGGCAGATGTCGTGTTGCTGGAAGTCGGCCTTGGCGGGCGCCTGGACGCCACAAATGTGATTGATGACCCGCTGGTTTCCGTCATTACGCCGGTATCGATGGATCATGAGAAGTTCCTGGGCGATGACCTCAGCGTCATTGCTGCCGAAAAGGCTGGCATTATCAAACCCGAGCGCCCGGTAGTATCCGCTGAACAGGATCCCGCGGCCCATAAGGTTATCGAGCGCCAGGCTGCACGATGCAGAGCAGCGCTCAAGGTGTGCGGACAGGATTTTGCGGCTCAGCCGGATCAGGGCCGCATGGCTTATCAGGACGATGATGGTCTTTTGGATCTCACGCATCCAATCCTGGGGGGAGGCCACCAATTTGCCAATTCCGCCCTTGCTCTGGCCGCACTTAAAGCTGCTAACCTTCTGCCCGATGTCACCGCAATCGATGCCGGATTGAAATCCGTGAACTGGCCGGGACGTCTGCAACCGCTTACCCATGGGCCTTTGGTGGACATGTGCCCGGAGGGATCAGAAATTTGGCTCGACGGCGGTCATAATCCTGGCGCTGGGGTCACCGTCGCTCAATTCATGGGAGAGCAGGAAGAGCGGGGTCCGCGGCCGCTCTATCTGGTCGCCGGGATGCTGACAACAAAAGCCCCCGTCGGCTTTTTCCGGCCCTTTGACGGACTTGTCCGTCATGTCGGAACTGTGCCGATTGCAACCACCAACACGGCACGCACGCCGGAAGACCTTGCAGATCTCGCCCGGTGTGCCGGTCTTGAAGCGACCCCATTTCCATCCCTAGACGCGGCCCTTGCCGATGTGGCAGCTTGTGCCGCAAAAGATGGCGAACCGCCGCGCATACTGATTTGCGGTTCGCTTTACTTGGCAGGTGAGGCTCTGGCCCGGAACAAGATGGCGCCAGACTGACCTCATTCCTGACACAGGTAATCTGGAGGTTTGTTGATGATGGTTTCAGATATGGCACTCAAGCGTTTGGCGGCGTGCGCACTCTTTGCCGGGTTGCTCACCGGACCAGCTCTGAGCCTGTCTGACCAATATGAAACCGCGCCAGAAGTGGCTCCAGCCCAACTGCTTGACGGGAAAGAGGTTGGTCCGGGATATGCCGTGCTGCCACCGGTCAGAAGCACGGGCTTTCTGCACGACTATGAACTGCAAGCCGATCAGGGCATCGAACAGGTCCGGGGCGACGGCCTTTTGAAAATGCGGCTTTCGGAGATCAAGGCATTTGTCGCGCTGGAAAGCCTGAAGAATGACGCAAGCTTCCTGGACGGCCTGAAACAATCTGCGCAAAAACCCGTCGAGTTTGTCGAAAGCACCATTCAGGACCCAGTCGGGACGGCCAAGAGTACCGTTTCAGGTGTGGGCCGGGTTTTCAGCCGGTTGGGCAAGGGCGTGGAATCTGCCGTACCCGGTCAGGGCGGTTCAGCCGCGGATATTGCCAAGTCGATCACCGGCC
>CALDSI010000241.1 GCA_937911395.1 uncultured Labrenzia sp. | reverse complement strand
AGCGCTTCGCTGGCAGCGAAGAGGTCAGGGGTTCGATTCCCCTAGGCTCCACCATCTTCCCTTCCATTTTACATTACTTGACTACGTTGAACGCTTGCTTCTAAAGCGGAGTGGCTTATATCGCGGCGCACGATGATTGCGCTGTTCCTATCTTCATTTCTTGCTGCAACGTTTTTTCCGGCTCAATCAGAGTTGGGGCTCGTCTATCTGGTTACGACCTACCCGGAAGACCTGGTGGCTTTGATTGCAATTGCTAGTGTTGGTAACACCCTTGGATCGGTTGTGAATTGGGCCATCGGTCTGGGGCTGATCCGGTTTGCCCGTCCTGCAGAGCAGTCCGGCAAGGCGTCGAAATGGTATGTTAAAGCGCAGCACTGGTATGAGAAGTATGGCTACTGGAGTTTGTTGATCAGCTGGGCGCCTCTTGTTGGAGACCCGGTGACGCTCGTCGCTGGTGTGTTCAGGGAGCCCCTGTGGCGGTTCTTTTTGTTGGTGGCGATTGCGAAAACGCTTCGGTACATCGTGGTTGCCGCGATTGCTCTTCAGTTCATCTGATCGTCTCGTTTCGACTGAAATCAAACTCTTTGTGATGTCGTTTGATTCAGTAGTTTGCCGGCAAAAAAATCAGCAGTCCCTGCATCAGTAGCATGGCCGCTCAGCATCCGGCTGTTGAGATCGCACTTGTTTCGAAGCCCCTAATCAAGGTCTTCGGCAGCCTACGTATAAATCTCTATATCTGCGCGGAAAATCTGACGGTTTGAAACGGCGAGACCCCTGCGGCGAGGCGTCACTTTCCATTACTACGCAAAAGGGCGTGGTTTTTGGTCAATACAACCGAAAGCTTAGGTGTCGCAAGAATTGTCGTTTCTGACCACTTCCCTCTTGCAGCAGGTCTCAAGCCGTCGTTTAATGTTCATATGAGCGTCATATAACGTTCATATGAAAACAATACGAAACGCAGGCGTTATCCTTTTGGCGTTGAAGAAGCCGTCAGCGCCATGACAAACCAACTGCTGATCAGGGCAACCAGCCCTGCTAGATGGGAGCAAACAATATGGCTTACCGTAAGACAGTCGCCAGCCTCGTAGCTGCTGCGGCCCTTTTGGGTACCTCTTCCGCGTCCTACGCGGCGACCGAAATCTCTTGGTGGTTTGCCCATGGCGGCCATCTCGGTGAAGTGGTCAACCAAATCGGTGAAAACTACAACGCTTCTCAGGATGCATGTCAGATCACTCCGGTCTTCAAGGGCACTTATGAAGAGACCTTGACCTCCGGCATCGCCGCGTTCCGCGCTGGTGAGCAGCCGAACATCCTGCAGGTGTTCGACGCTGGTGCAGCAACGATCATCGGTGCTAAGGGTGCCGTCGTTCCGGCACAGGACATCCTGGAAAACGCTGGTGTTGAGTTCAACAGCGAAGACTACATCGAAGGCGTCCGCAACTTCTACGCAGACAGCGAAGGCAAGATGATCGGCATGCCGTTCAACTCGTCCACGCCGATCCTATACGTGAACGAAGAAGCTCTCGAAAAAGCCGGTGTTGAAGCTCCGAAGACGTGGGAAGATTTCCAGGAAATCGCACCGAAGCTGAAAGAAGCTGGCTACGTGCCGCTCGCTCAGTCTCACCTGCCGTGGATCTTCACAGAGAACTTCAAGTCCCGCCATAACCTGCAGTTCGCAACGAACAACAACGGTTTTGATGGTGCTGAAGGCACTCAACAGGTGTTCGGTGAGCCGATCAAGAACCACTTCACAGCTGTCAAAGGCTGGCTCGACGACGGTCTGTTCGGTTACTACGGCACAGGCTGGGGCGACAACCAAACACCGTTCAACGAAGGCAAAGTCGCCATGTGGCTCGGCTCTTCGGGCTCCTTCGGTGGTATCCAGAAGACCGTTGAGTTCCCATTCTCCGCGACATACCTGCCTTACTGGGACGCGGTTGAAGGTGCAGGGACCGGCACGTTCATCGGCGGCGGCGCTCTGTTCGCAATGGCCGGCAAGCCGGAAGAAGAAAACAAGTGTGTCGCTTCCTTCTTCGAGTACCTGACTTCACCGGAAGTCCAGTACATGTGGCATCGTGAAACCGGTTATGTGCCGATCACAAATGCTGCATACGACCTCGCCAAGAAAGACGGTCACTACGACCGCAACCCGGCCGCTGAAGTTGGTATCAAGCAGTTGACCCTCCCAGGTGGTGAGTGGACCAAAGGCTACCGCATGGGCTTCTACGGCCAGATCCGCGACATCATGAACCGTGAATACGGTCGGATCCTTGCCGGTGAAACCACGGTTGAAGACGCCTTCAAGAACATTGAAGCTGACGGCAACAAGCTTCTTGAGCGTTTCGCCAAGACCACCAGCAACTAAGGCTGACGAAACTATGCGGGGACGCTGAACACGCGTCCCCGTTCTTTAGGGCTGATGGCGGGTCGACAGAATTCTGGAGACCCGCTTTCTCCGTTGCGGTGACGTGATGAAAAAAGTTCAATTTCAGACTGGATGGGTTCCCTACATGCTGCTTTTGCCGCAGCTGGTGATCGTGACAGTCTTCTTCCTCTGGCCGGCCGCAGAAGCCGTGCAGTCTTCCTTCTATCTGGAAGATCCCTTTGGCTTCGGTGCAACATTTGTCGGTTTCGACAATTTCGTCGATACCGTAACCTCAACGGATTATGGCCGTGTGGCGCGCTTCACGGCTGTCTTTACCTTCTTTGTAACCTTCCTCTCCCTCGGAATCGCGTTGCTTCTAGCTGTGAAGGCAGACAAGGTCTTGCGGGGAGGCTCCTCTTATAAGACGCTTCTGATGTGGGTGTACGCGGTTGCGCCTCCGGTTGCCGGTCTGATCGGCGTGATGCTGTTCGACCAGCACGTAGGACCAATCGTGGAGTTTTTCGCTCTGTTCGGTTGGGAGATGCAGATCGGGGTCGATTACTTCGACACGAGCTTTGCCATGACCGTAACAGCGGTTTGGAAACAGGTTCCGGTCAATTTCATCTTCTTCCTGTCTGGCCTTCAAGGGATCTCCAAGTCGGTTCAAGAGGCCGCCAGCATTGACTGCCGATCCAGCTTCCGCCGGTTCTGGACCGTCACGTTCCCGCTGCTCGCACCGACCGGTTTCTTCTTGCTTATCATCAACATCACCTACGCGTTCTTCGACACGTTCGGTATCGTCGACATCATTGTGAAACAGGAGCCGGGCAACAACCCCGTCACCCTCGTCTACAAGGTTTTCCTTGACGGTTTCCGGGGTAACGACCTTGGCGGATCCTCCGCGCAGTCGGTCATTCTGATGGTGCTGGTTTTCATTCTTACCGTCGTTCAGTTCAGGCTGATCGAACGCCGCGTTCACTACACCTGAGGGACGAGAGATGAGAAAAGTTCAAATACTGGATCATGTCATCCTGCTCTTGGGTGTCTTCTTTATGGTAACGCCGGTTGCTTTGGCTTTCATGACCAGCACGCACGACGCGATCACCATTTACAAGGAAGGCATCCAGTTCCTTCCGGGTGACAAGTTCCTGGAAAACTACGAGACGGTTCTGTTCCGTGCCGGCGGGTTTACCAAGGAAGTTGACGGGTTTGTCATGCTGATGAACTCAATGATCCTTGGGTTCGGCTTCGCCATTGGTAAAATTATCATTTCGATGATCGCAGCCTATGCGATCGTTTACTTCCGGTTTCCAATGGCAACCTTCTGCTTCTGGATCATTTTTGCAACGCTCCTGCTTCCTCTGGAAGTGCGTATTCTGCCGTCTTACGAGATCGTACAATCGCTGGGCTTGGTGAACACCTACACCGGCCTGATCGTGCCGTTGATCGCATCTGCGACCGGCACCTTCTTCTTCCGGCAGTTCTTCATGTCCGTCCCCGACGAGCTTTTGGAGGCGGCCCGGATCGATGGCGCAGGTCCCTGGAAGTTCTTCAAGGATATCCTTGTGCCGCTGTCACAAACAATGATCGCGGCCATCTTCATCATCATGTTCGTATATGGCTGGAACCAGTATCTCTGGCCGACCTTGATCACCACTGAGGAATCCCTGTTCACGCTGGTTCGCGGCATTAAACAGATCATGCAGGTCTGGGTTGGCGCACAGATCCCGGCGCTGAATGAGGCGATGGCGCTTGCCATCCTGGCCATCGTGCCGCCCGTTCTCATCGTGGTGATCTTCCAGAGCTGGTTCGTCAAAGGGCTCGTCGAGAGCGATAAGTGAGGTTTTGAATGTCAACGATTACTCTCGACACTGTCCGCAAGGTCTATGCGGGCAATGTGGAAGCGGTTAAGGGCGTTTCCATCGACATCGCCGATGGCGAGTTCATCGTGCTTGTCGGTCCGTCCGGCTGCGGCAAGTCCACCTTGTTGCGCATGATTGCCGGTCTTGAGGACATCACCACCGGTGAGATCAAGATTGGCGATCGGCTGGTCAACAATGTCGATCCGGCCGACCGTGACATTGCCATGGTGTTCCAGAACTATGCGCTCTATCCGCACATGTCGGTCTACAACAACCTTGCCTACGGCCTTAAGAACCGGGGCATGGACAAGACGGAAATCGACCGCCGGGTAAAGGAAGCCGCACGGATCCTTGAGATCGGCGACTATCTGGATCGCAAACCGCGTGCCCTGTCCGGCGGCCAGCGTCAGCGCGTGGCCATGGGCCGGGCGATCGTCCGCGAGCCGGCCGCCTTCCTGTTTGACGAGCCGCTATCCAATCTGGACGCCAAGTTGCGTGTCCAGATGCGTGTTGAAATCAAGCGTCTGCAGCGGTCGCTCGGCACCACCAGCGTCTATGTGACCCACGACCAGCTGGAAGCCATGACTTTGGCGGACCGGCTGGTGGTTTTGAACGGCGGCAACATTGAGCAGATCGGGGCTCCGATTGACGTGTACGACAAGCCTGCGTCGACGTTTGTGGCGAGCTTCATTGGTTCACCTGCGATGAACCTCTTGGACGTTGCAGCAAACGGATCAGGCCTGGCCTTGAACGCGGGTTCCGGTCTTTCGGGCGCGAACACCAAGGGCAAGGAGGCGTACAAGATCGGGATCCGTCCGGAGCATCTCACCGTTGTGGAAAGTCCGCATTCCGGTGACGGCATTGGACTTGAAGTCAAGGTAAACGTGTTGGAGCCGGTTGGCGCCGAGAGCTATGTCTATGCGAGCTTCGAAGATGGCGGACCGGAAATCGTGATCCGCGTCTCCAGCCATGCGCGTCATGAACCGGGTGAGACCATGTACCTCGCGGCAGCTCCGGAAAACGTTCATTTCTTTGACGCTGAGACCGGCAAACGGATCGACTAAATCGAGCCACTTTTGAGGCAGGCGGCAATACGAGGGTCGGCCTGCCTTGACTAAACCACCCCGAGCAATCGGGGTGGTTTTTTATTTGGTACGCCGTTGCTGTCGGGGTTCCGGTAGCACAGCACGACAAAGGAATGACAGGTTTTCTACCCGTCCGGATTTGAGGAACTGATTGGTTCGGTCCCGGAGGTCTGCGGCGCCTGGCGTAGGTAGGTGTTGACGGCGTCAATGAGCCGAAGGGATTGCGATCCCTTACAGGCAATACCGATCGGGACGCTCTTCAAAGGGTTCTTTGCGTCGTAGTTCGGCACCGGTATGTCGTTGACCCTAAAGTAGACAAGTGTTTCAGGTATCCACCCCAAAAACACATCAAGTCTGCCAAGTGTCAGCATGTTGACCGCTGCGCGGGGTGTGTCGACACGCCGAATATCAGTCAGGTTGGTTTCGACCTTGGTCCCCAGCGGCATTCCCTGAATAGCCCCGACATCAAGAGTTTTGAGATTGTCGATTGCGAGATCGGAAGCATCAGGTCTGAGTGAAAAGGCGTGAAGCTCCACTTTGTCCCACACATCCGAGAGTGTTGCGCCGGGGCAATGGCTGATCTCGGGGTCTTCATTGCAAGGACTGACGCAGCAGTCTTCACATTTGGAGAACTGAAGGATCGCGCGGGCCGGCGGCATGAAGCGGAAGTCGACTTGCAGGTTTTGCTGCCGGGCGGCGGACAAAACAATCTGATCATACCGGCCACGCGCATCCGGTTGGTGGTGTCCGTCCAGCTCGGTCGTGAAGATTGTAATGGGGTCGGCTTGCGCTATTCCGGTCACCAGAACAACGCCATACCAAATTGAAAGAGCCCACAGAAAGGCTTTTGAGATTGAGATTGGCAAAAATTCAATATTGGCCGACATGGTTCTGTGCTTGGCGAAAGATAGACGCCATCTCGATTGTTGAAACTGTTCAGCTGGTTCAGTTTGCGCACCCCGCTGCTTCGTTAGCAAGCATAAGGGAGCCAGACCGGAATTGTTATTGTGTAAATGGATGATGGAAAGGATTACATCGCGTGCGGGCTGCAAACTCTGAGCGATCACCATCTGGCTGAAAGCGAGCCCAAATAGGGGCCTCCTGACGGTACTTGTCAGGAGCGCTGGAGTGTCAGCTGGAACATCCACAGACATCATGCGATGTAGGCTCTCTGTAGGAACAGGAGCCGCATTTGGAACCCTTTAAAAACAAAATCTCACCGGAGTTTGTTCAGTGTCTGGCCAACCATCTTGACCGGACAATCGAAGGGTTTCAAAAATCGGCATTTGCGAAAGAAATCCTAAGCGAACTCCATCAACTGGAACTGAAGCAGAGAGCCCGGCTCATTGCGGATGTCACCACGAAGCATTTGCCTGACGCGCTCGAGAGCCGGTTTTCGATTTTGCGCTCCATACTTCATTCCGATCCGGAGGGCGTGGTCGACAGGGACAGCGACGAGAACGGGATCTGCGGCTGGGGCATGATGCCGCTGGGTATGATCGTTTCTGATTCCGGCCTGAATGACTTTGAGGCTTCGTTCGAACTTATGAAGGAAATGACCAAACGGGCGACGGCAGAATTCGATGTCCGGCCCTTTTTGGCAAAAGACCAGGATAGAGCGCTCTCCATCATGACACCTTGGACAGAGGATCCCAACGTGCATGTCCGGCGTCTGGTCTCTGAAGGCACACGTCCGCGGTTGCCCTGGGGTATGCGGCTCAATCAGTTGATCGAGGATCCAACACCGACCTTGCCGTTGTTGGAGGCCTTGAAAGACGACCGGGAAGAGTATGTGCGCCGATCTGTTGCGAACCATTTGAATGATATTGCAAAGGACCATCCGGCCTTGGTGAGCGACATCGCAGCAAAATGGCTCAAAGATGCAACGCCGCAGCGGGAAAAGTTGGTCCGGCATGCCTGCCGGTCTTTGATCAAAAGTGGATATGAACCGGCCTTGCGCGCTTTTGGTCTCAACGCGCCAGAAATTCAGCTCGCAGATTTGAGCATTGAAACGAATCCGGTCCGCTTTGGCAGTTCGTTGTCCTTTTCGGCGGCCATCAAATCAACAGCAACTCAGCCTCAGGATCTGGTCTTTGACTATGTGTTGCACTTTCGAAAGGCCAACGGCAAACTGGCACCGAAAGTGTTCAAATGGACGAAAGCCACATTGGACCCCGGCACTGTTCATAGGCTGTCCCGTTTTCATCCGATCCGGCCGATTACGACACGGACTTACTACGGCGGCAGGCAAGCCGTGAGCTTGCGTATCAACGGCCAGGATTTCGGGTATCAAGAGTTCGATCTTCAAATGCCGGACGGATGACGGTTCCAATCAGGTCGCTAGAACCAGTTCAGTTTTGGTTCCGGTGAAACACCGGCTCCCGGATTGCTGAGGTCGAGATCGACATCCCCTGCAATGCCACCCACCGTGCCGTCTTCCGAGTATTGCCAAATGGCATAGGTTTTCCAGGGGGGCGGGATTTCAGGCGCACTCGCCGATGTGTAATTTGCGACCCACAACGGATAATCCGAGAAGTCGGGACTGCCTAACCCCTGCCAAAATGACGGGGAGACGTAGATCATCGGAGTACATTTGAGTTGCGTTTTCAGGCTTTGGAGAAGCTCTTTTAACGCATAGACGTATGTGGACGCAGAGACGCCTTCCATATCCTCACAGTCTATCGCCGGCGGCAAATCGGCGGTTGGATTATAGCCCGCGGATCTCAACTGCTGGATCAAAAGGTCTGCCTGTTTCAAGAAACAGTCTGTCGGGAGGAAGTAGTGGTAAGCGCCGCACTTTACGCTGTTGTTTTTACACCCGGCCCAATTCGACAAAAACATCGGATCCGGTGAGCTCTCTCCTTCACTGGCCTTGATCATGGCAAACTCAGTTCCGTCCGCAGCAACACCTGCCCAATTGACAGTCCCTTGGTAATGGGAAACATCGATGCCCCGTCCACCTGTCGTGCCCATGCGTAACACTCCGTCTGTTGCCTACGAAGTGAGAGACGCGGCACAGGCCGTGTTGTGAGGGAAAGGTGCTAACTGTCCGGTGCTAGCCGTTTCAGTCTCAACATACCGGCAATGCCAATAGCCGGCCCGATTGCCATGATCCCAAAAACTGCAGGCCAACCAATTCCGTTCGCAAGCATCGGTGTGATCTGGACAGTCAGGAAGGTCAGCGCAAAGCCAAGTGCGGTCTGGAAGGTCATTAGGCTTCCGGCCTGTTCGGCCGGTGCAAAATCCGCGACAAGCGCAGAGAACTGGGCGGAATCGGGCAAAATGGCCGCGCCCCAGATCAAGACGCAGAGGATTGTCAGCCAGACCGGGCCGCCAAAAGTGATGGCGCTCAAAAGAGCAGCCGTTCCGCTGACCGCCATCGCAAGGATCGCGATGTTGGCCTTTCCGACCTTGTCTGCAAGAACACCGGCAGCAATGCATGCGACACCACCCGCTGCGATCGCAAGGAAAGCGATCAAACGCGCAAGCGAAACTGCATCATCGGCTGCCATATGAGCAGAAAAGGAAACGGTTAGCGCGATCCCGATCCAGGCCCACATCGCATAGAGCTCCCACATGTGACCGAGATAACCGATGTAGGCGTATCGGATCTTGCGGTTCGTCCAGGCAGAAAACACGGCCTTGATATCCATCTTCGGGGCTGTCCCATGATACGGCCCAAGCGTGGTCACAAGGCACAAAAGCCCGCCCAGAGCCGAAGCGACCGAGGCAACAGTCAGGCTCCAGCGCCAATCGGTTCCTCCAAGGAGCGCCAAGAGATGCGGTGCTGCCGATCCGAAGGTGAGGGCGCCGACGAGGGTTCCCACCAGAAATCCGCGGTCTTTTTGACCCCAGCCAACAGCGATTTTCATACCCACGGGATAAACACCTGCAAGCAAGGCTCCGGTAACAAATCGAGCCAAGATGGAAACAATTCCACCGGGTTCGGCGACAAGAAGGCTAGCGTTGAAAAGAGCGGCGGTAATCGCGCAGAACGCAAAGAAACGGCGGGGATCAATGCGGTCGGCAAGTCCCAAGAGTGCCGAGGCAAGCGCCCCAACAACAAAGCCAATCTGCACCGCGCTGGATAAAGCAGCTTGCCGGAATTCGGAAATCGGGTACTCGCGGGTCAAATCCGGCAGTATGGCTGCGGACATGAACCAAAGGCTCATGGCTGCAATCTCGGCGACCATGAGAAGGCCTAGGGACCGCCACTTGGCGACGACATCAATCTGCAAGGCCAAGATCTTTCTGGAGTTTTTTGGAGAGCTTCCGCGCAACGATTTCGTGGGCCGCCGAAATATACGCTTTCAAATCATCGTCCGAAACACTGCTGTCGTCTTCCCGCTGAACCCACTTGGCCCGCGCAAGATACGGGGCGGGAATGACGCCGTCCTGCTGGATCAACAGGGAATAGGAAATGTCCGAACACTTGAAGCTGAATTTCTCGTGGGTGCCTTCGCCCCAGCCGGAGCAAATGGCGAAGATCTTGCCACCAACTTTCCAGACGGACGCATTGCCCCACTGGATGACGTTCGTGGTTGCGGGAAGTGTTTTGCAGTGAGCGTCAAATTCATTCCGGTTCATGAGAACTAACAGTCACTAAGAGGAAAAAACAAATGCGGAGGAATTGATAGCGCATGGCGGAAGGGCGAAAAAGGGAAATCAGAACAAGGGTTCGTGTTGTTGATATGATGCCGGCGGCAAAGCCTGAGCCGGCATTTGCAAAGTGGGAGCCGTTCCCCCATATGGTTGAGCCGGAGTTGTTGCGCTGACCGACACTCACCTCTGAGACTTCATGGCCTGTTCACGTTGCCGTCAACGTGTGTATGGCCATTGGAAAACACTGCAAAGACTTCCGATTTCTGTGCCGTCCTTGAATCAATTTTAACATGTCTCCATATTTAATCATGAAGGGAGCAAGATGCTCCTGTCCGGATGCCTTACGAAAAGGGTCCGGATGCAAGGTCGCTTCGACAAGGACTTTGAGGATGTCGCGCATGTCAGCGTTTTCCAGCCCGTTTATGCTCGGGTTTGATGATATCGAGCGTGTGCTTGATCGTGTGTCTAAGGCAGCAAATGACGGCTATCCGCCCTATAACATTGAACGGTTGCCGAAAACCGACAGTCAGGGCGATGTAATCAGAATTACGTTGGCTGTGGCCGGGTTTACCCGTGATCAGCTTGATGTCTCGGTGGAAGAAAGCCAGCTCGTTATCCGTGGCCGGCAGATTGACGACAAGACCCGTCAGTATCTCCATCGCGGCATCGCCGCCCGGCAGTTTCAACGGGCGTTTGTTCTCGCCGAGGGGATCGAGATACTCGGTGCGGACTTGAAAGATGGACTGCTTTCCATCGATTTGGCACGGCCGGAACCGGAACGTGTCATAAGAAAAATAGAAATCTCCAGCGGTGAATGACCCTCGCTGCAAAACCAAAATGGAGAAACACTGATGCACAACACGAATTCACCCTTCTGGGCTGACGACAACGACATCGCCGAAGTCATGACGGTCGACGAACTGAGCGAACTCGGTACGGGCGATGTGGCTTACATCAAGCCGGTGAAAGCCGGTGACTTGAAAGAAATGTTCCCGGACGTTCCGCCACTAGAGGACGAATTGACGCTCTATGCGCTCCTCAATGCAGATGGAACGCCAATCCTCTTGGCTGACAGCCGCGCTGCGGCGCTCGCCAACGCCTTTGAGCAGGAACTCGAGATGGTCTCGTTGAACTGAGGCCTGTTGGACGTCACGTCCTGATCAAGAAAAACCCGGGAGCTTGCTTCCGGGTTTTTCTTGTCAGTTGAGCACCTTGTCTGCATCCTTCGCCGCATGAGATCCGTCACCGGCTGCAGGAGGCTTATTGGGTTGGCGCGTAAACTCCGGCTGAAGTGTCGCCTTTCCCGGAGGCTTGCGCCAGGGCTCGCTCTTGTACCAGGACACCACATAGGCAACGGCGATAAGGGCCGCAAATCCGAGTAGATTGGAAAGGATCTGGGGGAGCCATTCGCCCCGACCCCAGACCATATCGCGCAGGATCGCAGCGGCTTGCGCCACAACGAGGCTTGCCATGAAGACCGCAAGAGACTGCTGGCCGACCTTCTGTACAACCCGCACAAATCCGCCCCAAAGCTTGCCGTGGCCCAAAAGGTATTTGCCATGTTCGCCGGCTGCTGCCCAGGCAAGATAGGCAAGTGCCAGGAAATGGATATACCGCAGCACGCCGAACTCAGTCTTGATCCAGAGCGGCTTGATGAATTCGCGGACTTCCCGCGCCCATACCCAGTTAAGGTGCGCTTCGCCATAAACGCGGAAGTATGCGAAGGGCACCGTTGCCAGTACGATCACCGTGCAGAGGATCAGCAGCTTTGCATTCACGGGAGGTGCCGGTATCCAGCCGCGCATGAACGCAAAGCCAGTAAAGAACAGAAGTTGCCAGGCAAATGGGTTGAAGAACCATTCCCGATCAGACCAAGGTTCTGCCGGGAGGCTCAAGAGGTCGAACTGTGAAGCCAGCCAAAGACTGATTGACACTGCAAAAGCGGCCTTCACCGAAATCCGCGATGCCAACATGATCACCGGGATAAGCGCCAGGATCACGATATACATGGGCAAGATATCGAAGTAGTTCGGCACCCACGTCAGTGTCATGATGCCGGGCAATGCGACGGCTGTGTTGTTAAACAGATGCCACAGGTTCAAGGAAACAACATAGTCCTGAGTGAGGTCGCAGCAGCTCTGTAAATAGCCGCTTTCGTGCACCATCACCAAGCCAACCGCAATTACCAGCAGCTGACCGATATGCGCCCAATAGACTTGCCACATCCTGTGGAGAATGCGGGCAGCGCCGATCCCTAAACCGTGGAGATCGAAGATCTTGCCGAACGCAAGAGCCGATGCCATCCCAGAGCAGAACACGAACATTTCGGTCGCATCGGAAAAGCCGAACCTCGCTGGAATCCATAGCGTCCACCAATTCCAGGGAACGTGGGCGATGTAGATGATGAACATCCCGATCCCGCGGAAAAAGTCGAGCCGCGGGTCCCGGGGGCGCTTGGTATGAGGCTGGGAAGTCACGTTTGTCACATGGCAAGTGTAAATGAAAACGTCCGCCGGATCACCGGCGAACCGTCAGTAACTGTTCGTTGCACGCAGACTATCGGCCTGCATCACCTTTTCTGCGCGCCGCATTTTCTGGCAAGTATCAAGGCGTTGTTCCGCGAACCGGTCGAGCGCACCGCGTTTGCGGGACCGGTCCTTGATAAGGGTCTCAGCTTCTACAGACAATCCGGCACGCAAGGCGGCATCAATGGTGATCCGCTCAAAAACATCGCGTTGGGCGTGTGATCCGCCAATCCGGGGCATGTTGCTTCTGGCCGATGTGAGCAGTGTAAACGCTGAGGCGTAATTGCCTTTTCTGTACTGTTCCAGCCCAAGCCCAGCGGGCAGACCAGCTTCAGATGACACGTTCCCGATATCGGTTTCCTGATCTGCACGCTGCTTGAGACCAGCGATGAGCCGGTCGGCGCCCATGCGGCGGCCCCCGTTCAACAGGGCCATCAAATAATGCAAGTCCGCAAAAACGTTGCAGCCATCTTCTGCGCGTTTGTCTGAGATCAGCGCAAGCTCATCCCAGCGGCTGCCGATGTCGATCCCCTCCAGCTCAAGACGCACCAGCAGCGAAGCGGCGTTCGAAATGTCGCGATAGTCGTCAGTCTTGTCTTTGCGAATGTCGCGGTCATACAGCATCAACGCTTTGTCGGCCTGACCCTGATCGAGATACATAAGCGCCAGATGCCACCAAACGTGATAGCCGAAATTGTTGCAATGCGCCCAGCCGTCCGGATGGTTTTCCAGCCAGCCAGCGCCTTCTTCCGTGCGGCCCGTCATGTCATGGACATGCGCGACCGCGTGAAGGCCCCACGCATCGTCTCGGGCGTGTTCGAGACCGAGTCGGCCGGCAGCTTCGGCGAGGCGGTATTCGCCCATTTCTTCCAGAGAAAAGGCGCGGCATCCAAGAACGTAGCCATATGCCGGATTTTGCGGGTCATAGGCATCAAAAACGCCGTCGATTGAGGACCGCATTCCAGTGGCATCGCCGAGCACAAACCGGATTGCATGCACGAGTTTCAGTAGCAGTGCATCGCGCGGTGTCTTCAAAAGGGCGGCATCCAGGAGATCTGCGGACCGGCTCGGGAATCCGTTGAGCCAGGCAGCCAACGCTTCGATTACCGCGGTTTCACGCTCGGTCACGGAACTATTTGCAGCAGAGGATCGGGCAATTGATAGGCATTCCCGCGCAGTCTCAACCAATTCCTTGCGGCCGAGTAGGAGACAAAACAGTCCGCGTGTCGCGTGGCCGAGAGCAAAATTGGGCTCTTCGGTCAAACAGGTTTCTAAATGGGCGGGCGTTGTTTTGCCATGGGCTAGAAACGCCAGAACCGTCTTGTCCCATGCTTCTGCGGCTGCAGGGCTGGTCAAGGTAAGATCGTATCCAAATTGATCGCTGAGACGCATGCTGAGCCTTTGTCGCTGTTCCGTTGAACGCGCTGACGTTTGCAAGAAAACGTGGCAGCACTGAGCCTCAACGAGGTTGATCGCTATTGATCTCAAGATCCGCAGCTGTGTCCTGAACTGCAAAACACAAAATGGTGTTGGCGGCGTGTTTCCGGGACAGGGCTTTTCTTGCGCGGTTTTGGGAGATACTGAGTGTTTGATTGGTTTTGAACAGTTGCCCTGTGTTTTGAAGAGATAGCGACTATGGCCGTGTCACTGAAAAGTCCTCAAACTGCGATTGCAGTCATCGCGTTTGGCATAATCGGGCTGATCTCGGTAGGTGCGTATGCGGCTGCGGGACCCCGTCAGGGCATGGCTGTCCTGATTGGCGGGCTTGCCGGCATTTCTTTATATCATGCGAGCTTCGGGTTTACTGCCGCCTGGCGGCGCATCGTGACGGAGAAACGGGGCGGCGGTTTGCGGGCGCAGTTCGTCCTCATCCTGCTGACAAGCGCCGTTTCCTTTCCTCTGATCGCATGGGGCGATACTCTTGGATGGCCGGCGGGCGGTTTCGTCTTTCCGTTCGGCATCGCTGCTGCCATCGGAGCCTTCATGTTTGGCGCAGGGATGCAGCTCGGAGGCGGTTGCGGGTCGGGGACGCTCTTCACAGCGGGCGGTGGATCGACCCGTATGATGATTACGTTGGCCGCCTTTATTCTCGGGTCCGTGTTTGCGACGGCGCATCTTCATTTGTGGGGGCAATTGCCA